>CBDVBZ010000105.1:0-13269 GCA_965372355.1 uncultured bacterium
CTTCTACTAAATATGCATCTCTCCTTCTGATTGCCTGTTTCGGTTGCCTGGCCACCTGCGGGTGTAGCGGTTCGGAAAACCCCGCAGCTCCGCTCCCGACGATCGATTCGCCGGGAGCGGTGGCGGCGGTGGAAGGCTGCCCGACGCTCGAGGACGTTTGCGAGGAAATCTGGTGGACGATATATATGGAGTGTGGCTTCCCCGATGAATATGAGAGACACTCAGAATACGTTCATTGCCGCAAGAGCGTTCTGAAAAGAGAGCTGGAAAAATACGACGGTTGCTTCTCGCTAGGTGACGTCACCGGCGGTGTGAACGAATATCAAGTGGGTGAGGGGTGGACCGCGCGTAACGACGGAGGCCCTCGCACCAAACTCAAGTTTCAAGACCGTTGGTAGACTCCCCACGGTCGCTTCCCTGGTCCGCTCCGGTTTACGATTCCCGCCAACAATTCCGTGACATTGATTGTATTTGATGTGAAGGGACGCCGAGTCCAAACACTCGTCAATGGGCCACTCCAGGCAAACCACTACGAGGTCGAACGGAGCGGCAAGAACGACCAGGGTTAGTCTGTGGCGAGCGGGGGCTATTTCTAAAGGCTCGAGGCGGGCAAGTTCAGGAAGACCCGCAAGTTGGTCGTTTCAAGTGAGCGACCAGCTCCGTCCGGGCACATGAGCTCTTCGAGGATGCATTCTCCCCGTTTTTGAAGTGGATTAACATAAAATCACTCCCAGTCCGGGAGTGGTCGCACACGGAGGGGCGACGCCGAAGTGCGCTAACTCCATATCGGAACTTCACATGGTCAATTATTCGGTTGATTTTGTGTCGTATTTGCTTTACAATCAATGACATTCAGACCTCCACCCGGTCTGGATACACCCAACCGACCCAGTGAAGACGTGGCGACACGAGAAAGTCGACATGTACAGGGCAACCACTATACTCTGCGTTCTCCTCGTGCTGACAGTCAGTCTGCCGTCGTACGCCACACAGATCATCCATCGAACTCCCCAGCAGCTTGGCACCGAATCCTCGCTCGTCGTCCGTGGAACGGTTGCGTCCGTCCGATCCTACTGGAACGAGAGCCGCACGAAGGTCTTTACGGAAACCATGGTTAACGTCGCCGATACCTACAAGGGTGGATCCCCGGCGGCCGTTCGAGTGGTCCAGCTCGGCGGGATTGTCGGCAATGTCAAGGTCAGCGTGGCGGGGGCGCTCCAGTGGCGGGTTGGCGAGGAGGTGCTTCTGTTCGCCGAGCAATCCGGTGCCGATGCATATCGCGTAGCGGGTTTTTCACAAGGAAAGTTTCACATCGAGCGCGATGCAAAGACCGGCAAACCATACATCACGCGGCCGGCGTTGCAGGGCGTAGAGGTTCTAAAGGCGCCTGGTCTCGATGAACCCGCAAGAGTCACGCGTCTCGAGCGGGTGTCGCTCGAGCAGTTCGTCCAGGAGGCGCTGCCCGAACGTTGAGCGCGCCCAGAACGGTAAGAAAGGTGCTTTTGGGTACTAACCGTCGCATAAGATTTCCCCACACGTACCCATCCTTCGTCGTCTCATTGTTTAGCATTATTGTTTGCCTGGTCGCGTTTGGATCCTCCGTTCAAGCGACCGTGCGAAACGTTCCCGGGACGTACGTGGAGATTCAAGATGCAATTGATGTTGCGTCGGCGGGAGACACGATTCTCGTCGCCGACGGAACGTACAGCGGCAATGACAACAAAAATATCGATTTTCTTGGTAAGAACATCGTCGTCATGTCGGAGAACGGAGCGGATTCGACGATCATCGATTGCGAAGGAATCGGTTTTGGCTTCTATCTATCCGGGGGGGATTCAACGCAAATCCTGCAGGGCTTCACGGTTACAAATGCGTCGGCCGATGCGATCGAGATCCGAAACAGTGATGCGAAGGTCAGAGACTGCAAGATCGTGACCGTCACGAATGGGACGGGCATATACATCCCCCCCACAGGCGATCCGTCGCCCAGAATTGAGAACTGCGTTGTCGAGGGGTGCGCCAATTCAGGAATGCGCGTTAACGCTGGTACACCGACGATCACCGGATGCACTTTCAGAGATAACCAGGGGAGTATAGGCGGTGGTCTGTATCTATGGGGCTGCGACGCCACGGTGAGTGACTGCGTGTTCACAGGAAATGAGGCAAGCGTGTACGGTGGTGGTGTGGCCGTTTACGACAAATCAGAGTTCCAGGATTGCACGTTTGCGAACAACATTTCCGAGGATGTGGGGGGGGGCATCTGGACCGACGTTTCTGATGCCTCTGGGCCGCGCTTCACGAATTGCACAATCAAGGGCAACACGGCTGCTGGCGGGGGTGGGGGGGCGTCTCTCAACAGCGGCGCCGATACGATGGCGGTCTTTACGGACTGTACGATCACTGGCAACGTGGCTGGTGGCGAC
Organism: uncultured bacterium; assembly: GCA_965372355.1. GTDB lineage: Bacteria > Krumholzibacteriota > Krumholzibacteriia > WVZY01 > WVZY01 > CBDVBZ01. The sequence continues at coordinate 2,424 of CBDVBZ010000105.1, forward strand.
GGTGGGGGGATCGTGTTCGGTAGTGGACCAGCCGACATCATCGGTTGCACGGTGGCGGGTAACCGGGCATCGGGGAACGGCGGCGGCTTCTGGCACGGGAACGGGGGCGCCGAAACGGTGACGGTGACACGGACCATTGTCTGGGGAAACTGCGCCGGTCTCAATGGTGACGAGATCCGCGTGGACTGGCCGGGACAGTTCAACCTCACGTGCTGCGATGTCGATAGCACGGGCGTTTCCGACCCGGATGGGCGGGTCAACTACGTCGCGGACAATATCGTCATGAATCCTTTCTTCTGCGACGCCCAGCCCTGCGATAGCGCAGCCACGACGTTCGGTGACTACCAACTGGCGGCGAACTCACGGTGCCTGGCGTCGAACAGCTCGTGCGGGCAGCAGATTGGGGCGAAGGGAGCCAGTTGTACCGCGATGCCGCTACGTGTCCCCGGCGACTTCACATTGATTCAGGATGCAATCGACGCTGCGTTTGAAGGAGACACAATCCTCGTTGGCGATGGGACCTACACCGGTGTGGGCAACAAAGACCTCACATTCGACGGCAAGGGGATCGTCCTCAGGTCGGAGAACGGGGCCGATTCAACGATCATCGACTGCGAGGGCTCGGGGCGTGGGATTACGTTCGACAACGCCGAGGATGACGCCGCAGTGTTGGATGGCTTCAGAATTGTGAATGGCAGTGTGTCCGGAGCGGGTAATGAGCGGGGCGGCGGCATTTTCATCGACACTGCCTATCCCACAATCAGAAACTGTGTTATCGATAACTGCACATCTTATTGGGAGGGTGGTGGGATATATATCACCGATTGGTCGGCTACGAATCCGGCTCCTGAGTTTAGCAACTGTGTGGTCAACGGCAATACCGCGTGGAATGTCTCCGGCAGCTTCCGGGACGGCGGCGGTGTCTGCATATACATGTCCTCGGCATCGTTTAACGACTGTGATTTCAACAACAATGAGGGTGACGACGGCGCCGGTGTCTATCTTGCCAGTAGCAACGCGACTTTCGATGGGTGCCGGATTGGCGGAAACGTTGGTATGGACAGCGGCGCCTATGGTGGGGGGCTCTATGTGGCACTGGGCAATCCATCGTTCACGAACACGATGATCACCGAAAACACGGCAGTTTATGGAGGAGGCGTCTACGTCAACGGCAATGCGGCGTTCACGAACTGCGAGATTCTGCACAATGTTGGCGACCCTGGGGGTGGTGTGTACGTGTATGATGCCGAACCGTCCTTTACGAATTGCACGGTTGCAGGCAATCGAAGTGACGACACGGGGGGCGGTTTTTTCTTCGACGCCGCGACCGCAATCGTTATCGATCGGACGATCGTTTGGGGCAATGGGGCGGCGTTGGCCGGTGATGAGGTGATGTTGTGGGGAGATTCCGATGTGACGTTCACATGCTGCAACGTGGACACCACTGGAGTAGGCGAGGGAGGTGGGGTGAACTCCGTGAGTTACTCCAATCTTGTCGATGAGGCACCCGGTTTGTGCGCACCGATCGCCTGGACCCGTGCACCCACGGGGGGGGGCGGCGACTACCGCCTGTCCACCCAGTCCCCCTGTCTCGCGTCGAATAGTCCGTGCGGCCAGCTGATCGGAGCGCCGTTGGGGACGGGGTGCACGATAAGGATGCTTCGTGTGCCGGACAATTGGGCGACGATCCAGGATGGCATCAACTCGGCGTTCCCTGACGACACGGTACTGGTCGCTCCCGGCACGTACAGCGGCGCGGGCAACCGGGATCTCAACTTCGCTGGCAAAAACATCGTTCTGGTATCGGAGAAAGGGGCGGATTCGACGATTATCGATTGCGAAGGGTCTGGGAGGGGATTCCTCTTCGAGAATAGTGAGGACACGACGTCCGTAGTCCAGGGCTTTACGATTGTCAATGGCTATGCGGGAGCGACGGGCGGCGGGATTCAAATAGACCTCGCCAGCTCCCCGAAAATAGAGGACTGCGTCGTGGCATACTGCTCGGCCGAATTGGGTCGGGGCGGGGGGATCTATGTCGCTGGGTCCGACCCAATCATTCAAAATACGGTCGTGCAAAGCTGCAGCGCGTCGGCATCAGACGGGGGCGGCATCGCTGTCGTAGGCGGCGCACCCACAATCGCCGGATGCACGTTTAACTGGAACTATGCAGAAGACAGCGGTGGTGGTCTGTACTCGAACGGGAGCGCCGCCTTGTTAAGCGGGTGCGTGTTCACGGAAAACACCACGAGCACCTCCGCATTTGGAGTCCAAGACGGTGGCGGTATGGCTGTCGTCGGGGGCACACCGACGATTAACGGATGCGAGTTCGCGGGAAACTATGCAAACGGAGACGGTGGTGGTCTGCGCTTGAACGAAAGCGACGCCCTGGTGAGCGGCTGCGTGTTCCAGAGCAACACAGCGGATGGGAACGGGGGGGGGACGTCTGTATACGAAGACAGTGCTAAGTTCTGGGATTGCGCATTCGTGGATAATACGGGCTTGGAGGGCGGTGGTATCTACGCTGAGGTCGTAAATGTGCCCGGACCGCATTTCACCAACTGTGCGATCGCTGCGAATGTCGCTGCTACTAACGGTGGGGGAGCGTATCTATTTACTGTGGGCGGGGAGCTCACGGCGTGGTTTACGAATTGCACCATCACCGGAAACTATGCCGTTTCGGGGGGCGGGATTGGGCTAAAATACGCATCCGTCGAAATCAACGGATGCACAATCGCGGGCAATAGGGCGGAAGGCACCGGCGGTGGCATTCGGTTCGACGACTACTGGTTTGCCGATGTCTCGATTTCGCGGACGATCGTCTGGGGGAATTGCGCCGGCGCGCTCGGTGGAGAAATCCTGGCAGCCCTTAACCAGGACGGGACGATAAACTTCACGTGCTGCGATATTGATAGCACCGGCGTCGAGGTGACCGGCGGAGGCACAGTCAGCTACGTCGCTAACAACATTTTCGAAGACCCACTCTTCTGCGATCCTATCGAGTGCACCGAAGCTCCGACCACGGCCGGTGACTACACAATCTCGACGGTTTCTCAGGCACTGTCCTACTACAATACGTGTGGCGCGAACATCGGCGCGCTCGGTGCGGCCTGCGGACACACCGTCTCTACGGGCATCGTCAAAGATGGGGGGACGAAGATCGACGACAACGTGGGCGGTTTTGGCGGTGAGATCGGTCCCGGTGACGAGTTTGGCCGGTCGGTCGTCTCAATTGGTGACCTCGACGGCGACGGTGTGACCGATGTGGCCGTGGGGGCGAGCCACAGCGACGACGGGGGAACGGGGCCCAACGACGATCGCGGTTCGGTGTGGATCCTATTCATGAGAAATGACGGGACGGTAAAGGCCGAGCAAAAGATCAGCGACACGGAGGGTGGCTTCACCGGGACGCTCGAGAACAGCGATCGCTTCGGCACATCCGTGGCATCGCTCGGGGATCTCGACGGCCCTGGTTCTGGTGTAGTGACGCTCGCTGTGGGGGCTCCTGGAGACGACGATGGCGGAGAGTCGGGTGAGGGTGCGATATGGCTCCTCTACCTCAATGCAGACGGCAACGTGAATTATCACGAGAAGATCAGCGAAACATCGGGTGGGTTCACGGAGACACTCGATGGCGGCGACGAGTTCGGCAGCTCATTGGCATCGTTGGGTGACTTCGATGGCGACGCCGTTCCCGACATGGTTGTCGGTCGCTGGTTGGATGACGACGGTGGCACAACCGCGAGCAGCAACCGCGGTGCCGTGTACATGATCCTTCTCAACGCCAACGGCACAGTGAAGTCGTACGAGAAAATCAGTGACGCGCAGGGCAATTTTGCGGGCGTCCTGGATGATGGGGATTGGTTCGGCACCGGTGTGACATCGCTGGGCGACTTCGATGGCGATGGCGTAGACGATCTGGCCGTCGGCGCACCCGGCGACAACAACGGCCGCGGCGCGGTGTGGCTCCTCTTTATGAATAGCGATGGCACGGTCAAATCGCATGTGGAGATCGGTGATGGCCTGGGCGGTTTTGTCGGGGCTCTCGATGACGACGATAACTTTGGCTATGACGTCGCCTCGATGGGTGATCTCGACGGCGATGGCGTGGGTGATCTGGCCGTCGGCGCGCGCATGGATGATGACGGCGGGACTGGGGACGTCGAATACGGCGCCGTATGGATCCTGTATCTCAACGAAAACGGGACGGTGAAATCCCACCAGAAGATTAGCGCCACGGAAGGCGGCTTCAGCAACGGCACCTGGGCCGACCCTACACTATTTGGCACGTCCGTCGCTCCGCTCGGTGATATCGATCGCGATGGCGTGCCGGACCTGGCCGTGGGCGCACGCGCCGATAACGGGGACGGTGGGGGTGACGACGGCAACCAGGGTGCCCTGTGGGTGCTCACGCTTCAGGGCTTCCCCGATGGCGACCGCGATGGCGTGCCGGACGCGAGCGATGGTTGTGTCGCCGAGAACGCGTCCTTCTTCGATCAGGACGGTGACGGGTGTATTGACGTCGTCGCCGGCACACGACGTATCGAGTTCTGGGGGGCCGAGGACTTCCCCGTATCGTACGTGATCAACGAGGAGGGCGCGCCCTATGTGGTCGATGGCAGCGATTTCACGGCGATCCAGAGCGCGATGAACGTGTGGCCATCCGTGGCGGGCACCGACTTCTCCGTGACCTACGCGGGCACAACACCCCAGCAGGATGCCGGCGCCCTGGACCAGGTCAACCTCGTCACATTCCTGGATGACGAGTACAGCTTTGGCGCATACGTCCTCGCCGTGGGGATCACGACGTCGTTTCTCACCCCGACAACACACAATGGCAAAACCTTCCGACCCGGGCAAATCGTCGACAGCGATATCATCTTCAACCCGAACAAGATCTTTACAACACCGACATCGGGTGGGAGCGGCACCGACATGCAAAGTGTGGCCACACACGAAGCGGGCCATCTCTTTGGCATCGCCCATTCGGCGGTGAAGACATCGACGATGTTCTTTGTATTGCCCCCCGGCAACGAGGCAGCGTCCCTCTCAACAGAGGACTCGCTCGCCATCCTCAATACATATCCCGATGCGTCGACAAAGATCGGCAATCGCCTCGGTACGACGGTAACGGACTCCGTGTTAAGCGCGCCGGTCCCGGGCGCCGTTGTCATGGTGATCGACACAGCGACGCAGGATACGATCGCGTGCAGCTATACGCTACCCAACGGAGAGTGTACGTTTAACGGGATACCCAATGGCGACTATTACATCGCCATCCACCCGATGGATGGGACGGCGGCGGTCGGTGGTTTGATTCCACCGTTCGTCAACGCCCTCGTCGGATCGACGGCGGTGACGCTCTTCGAGCCGGAATACTGGGATGTCAACGAAGCGGCCGCCGGTGACGATCCCTCGGCGAAGGGCGTCGTGAGCTTCACGGGAGACAATATTGCAGAGTACCGGGATCTCACGCTCAATATTGATGACAGACCACCGGCAGTCGTGAGCGTCAGCCCGGACAGCAATGTCACCGATGCCCGGATCGATGCCCCGCTTGTGATTACGTTCTCAGAGGCGATCGAGCTCGATAGCGTCACCACGAATTTCAGCCTGACCGAGGCGCCCTCGGGGCCGGGTGTCAGCGGCATCGCCACCGCCTTCAAAGACGATTCGGTTCTGTCCTTTGCGCCCGACGGAACACTTGCCTTTGCCACGACGTACAAGGTGACGCTCGATACCGGTATGTCGGATCTTTATGGCAACGGTCTGGCGGAGCCGTTTGTCTACCAGTTTACGACCGAAGATCAACCAAACGTTTACATATCCAGCCTGGTGCCGAGCAAGGGTGTGGTTCGCTCTATTGTGGCAATCAACGGCGTGGGTTTCGAGGCAACGGCGACACTGGACACGGTGAGGTTCAACGGCGTTCAGACCGAGGTCATCAGCGCGTCACAAACAAAGCTCGTCGTCATGGTCCCCGATAGCGCGACGACCGGTCTCGTGACGGTGACTGTGGGGAGCGATACGAGTGCAGGGCGCACATTCACCGTTCTCTCGCCAACCGAGGTCGCGAGGGGATTCTCCATCGGTTCGGTTCATCTGGATGCGGTGCCTCACTCGATCACCGTGTTACCCGACGGGAGCTACGCCTTTGTTGCGACGGATGCGGGCGCCTACCGCATCGTGGTCCACCCGGACTCCTCAAACCAGCTGGCCCTCACAGAGATTCCGATATCCGGTGGGATGAACGAGGTTAGTGCGACACCCGATGGTAGTTACGTTTTTGGGGTTAGTCGAGTGAACAAGAAGCTCTATCGGATGGATCCGGACGCGCTGGGAGTGGTACCCGAGAAGGCTATCGGTGACGAGCCCCGCGGCCTGGTGATCGGGCCCGCGGGAAGTCGCGCGTACATCCCGACGGACAAAGGCGAACTGCAGGTGTGGGACGTCGATTACTCGAGCGTGAACTTTCACAAGCAAGTGGGTGTGATCGCGTCGCCCGATCTGAACCTTCGCGGCAAGATGGCCGTGGACCCCGGCGGCGATACGTTGTGGGCGCTCACGGGGACGGGCAAGCTCCTCGCGTTTGATTTGAACACGAACACGGTAGCGGCAGAGATCGACCTCGGTGGCGACCCGCGGGATATTGTGATTGATGCGTCCGGCGGGCGGGCGTACGTGTGCGATGAGACGGGGATTGTCACAGTTGTCTCGCTCAGCCTTCTCCAGGAAGTCGAAGACATCACGGTTGGCGGCACGCCATGGGCGATTGCCATAACACCGGGAGGAGGATTCCTTCATGTGGCTAACCGAGAGCTCAACCTGATCGGTCTGATCGATCTCCAGGAGAGCAACTCGACATACCGGAGCGTGGCCGCAACCATTCCGCTGGGAGTGAACCCGGTCGATGTGGTGGTCTCACCCGATGGCCTTAACAATTTCTCTATAATAGAGGCGGAAAGCACGTTTGTGATTACGGCGGTGGGTCTGGGGCCGACGCTGCGCAGTCTGTCCCGCGAGGCGGGACCCGTTGGCACCCGACTGGTTTTTGCAGGCGTTGACTTAGGCGCCGACACGAGCCAGGTCCGCGTGCTCTTCAACGATCAGGCGGCAGGCCCCGAAGCGGTGACCGGCAACTCGGTGACGGTCACGGTGCCGGCGGGCGCCCAGAGCGGACCGGTGAAGGTAAAGGTCGGTGTGACCGATCCCGAGTTTTCCAACGGGATCTACTTCGATGTGCTGGGCCCGACGCCGTCACCCGGCCTGCTGCGCCTCGCGACCAAAAGCGAGCTCAATGTCACGGGTTCCGTGGCCCCGATCGTCGCGCAATCGCCTCTGGGAGACCAACTGGCCATTGGTAGTTGGGGCGGCGAGGTTTATTTCCTGGACACCGATCGAAACAGTAGCACGTTGAATCAGATCGTCAAAACTACGACATTGACAGCCAATAATGGGATCACCGATGTCGCGTTTACGCCGGACGGTAGAAAGGCTTATGTCACCGGTAACGCGGGCCCCGGTTCAGTGACGTTTGTTGCCATCAATAGTAATCGCAGTAGCAGTGGCTATGGTGTGGCGACTGCGGTCGACTTCAGCACGTTTTCACCACAGTGGCTGCAGGAAATCGCCATCGGTCCCGATGGTGGAACTTGCCTCATTCATGATCCGAGTGTGCCCACAATCTACTTCGCCGACATTGCCGCGGGCTCTGCGACCGAAAACCAGGTCATCGACTCGTTGTTTCTCGGGGCGTTGCCGCCCGTTGAAGTGACCGAGTTGGTCTTTCATCCCGGTGGGGAGTACGTCTATGTGACGTCAGTGTCGGATCAGTCCGTCTACATTGTCGATATGCGGCCCGAGGGCGGCACGTTCAGAGAGATCGTGAACACGGTCACCATGCCGGTTACGGGAGCGTTTCCTCAACCCGAACCGCTTTCTCTGTCATTTCTGCCGGATGGCAGCGAGTGTCTCGTTCTCGTGTGGGACCAGTCGCCATCGCAGAATGCGGGCATCCTGACACTCGATACGAGTAACCCGTTCAGTCCGACCGCTGTCGGGCTGGACTCGATGTTCACCGGTGTGAATGTGACGATTATTGAGGGGCAGCGGATCGATGTTTCTCCGAGGGGCGACCGCGCGGTGTTGCATCTGAACGATTCGGGTCTCCATAATATATCGCTGGAGAGTTATCCGTATCCAGACCTAGGTGGCTTCTACGACCCCGTTCATCTTGGCCCAATGGACCACGATTTCACGCCGGATGGCTCGGCGGTTTATGCCGTCAGCACGGTGAACGATAGTCTGATGGTGTACGATTTTACCTCCGCGGCGCAGATCGAGAAGGTGTCGTCGGTGGCGGATAGTCTCCCCGGGGTGATCGACCAGACGCTTTCTATGCCGGTCAAGGTGAAGGTCACCGACTCCGGCGCGCTCCCGGTGTCAGGAGTCGCCGTGACGTTCGAGGTCACGCGGGGTGGGGGCCTCTTTCCGGAGAACAGCAGCAACAAGCGTGTGGTTTCTACCGACTCCCAGGGCCTCGTAGAGACCCAGTGGATGCTTGGCTCGCTCGTCGATCCGGATTCACAGATCGTCACGGCATCGGCCCAGGGCCTGACTGGATCACCGGTCCGCTTTCGCGCGCACGCCTTTCCGGATCCAAACACGCTGGACCTCGTCGTGTCCGACGTCAAACCGTCGATCGGCTCGGACAGTGTCAGTGTGACGACCGCAGTCCAGGTGACATTCAACCGCGCGGTGGATACGACAACAGTCGATGGTACGACATTTTACATGCGCAAGAGTGGGGAGTCCACACCGGTAGCGGCGACCACGGGTGTTGCGGATGGCAACCGCAAGCTGTCACTCACACCACGTCAGGCACTGGACTACAACAGCACGTATGTGATCGAGATTACGAGTGGGCTCGAGGATGAGGGCGGTGACACCCTGGTAACTCCGATGTCTGCGAACTTCGACACCGATCAGAACCCGTCGCCGCTCGATCTGAGCTCCGTCCAACCGATCAGCGCGACGAAGGGCGTCAAACTCGTCCTCGCGGGAAAAGGCTTTGATAAGATTGCCTCGAACAACACCGTTCTTTTCGGCGACGTCCCGGCTGCGCCGACAGAAGCCAGTGTGGATTTTCTCAAGGTCGTGGTGCCACCCGGCGCGAAAACGGATTCGATCCGCGTGCAGGTTGGGACGGACACATCGAACGCGCTTCCCTTTACCGTGCTCGTGCCTTCCAATAAAACCGCGGACGATGTCATCGGCAATCTCAAAGGGGCGTCACCGACCCGGGGTGTGGCGATCACACCCGACGGCACGCTGGCGTATGCGGTGAGTCCCAATGCCGGCGCTGTGATTCCGATCGATGTCAAAGGGCTCGGTGCGATCAAGTATCCGAGCATCCAGGTGGGGAGCAAACCCTACGCCGTGGTCATTCACCCCGAGGGCGGCTTTGCCTACGTCGTCAACCACGCCTCGGGAAGTGTGTCCATTATCGATGTGGGCACAAACCTCGTGGTGAAAACGCTCCTCGTTGGCAACAAACCCGTGGACCTCGTCGTCAGTCCCGACGGTGACCGTCTCTATACGGCCAATCTGGGTTCCAAAACGGTGAGCGAGATCGACACCGATAAATCAAGCAAGACCCATCACAAAGTACTGGCGAACATGAGTCCCGGTGTGACGACGAGGAGCATCTCGATAACACCCGACGGCACCCGGCTCTACGTCGGCACGAACACCGGTTATGTGATCATCGATCCGGTAAAACACAGCGTGATCGGCAACATGTCCGGAGGCCAAGCGACACGGAGTGTATCCATAACGCCCGACGGCACGCTGGTCATCGTTTTGACGGTGAACGGCGATGTGTTGATCGTCGATGGCCAGAAGGGAAGTCCAACCGAGAACCAGGTGATCGGCAACCTGGGCACGGGGTCAGCCACGCGATCGATTTCCATAACGCCCGATGGTACGCTCCTCTATCTTACTCAGGAAGTGGGGGATGTGCTCTACGTCGTCAAGATCAGCGTGCTGGGAGGGATATCGGTTGTTCAACCCGGAAGCGAAGTGCCGCCCACTGAAATACAGGTCAGTTTTCTGGATACGCTTAGCCAGGGTGAGGATCCCGCCGATATCGCCTTCGATCCGTCGGGAACGGGTCTCGGCGTGCTCTCGAGCCCGGGTGATTCCAGCATCATTTTTCTGAGCACGCCCGGGCTGCCGACCGGTATCGCAATGTCCGACATTGCCTTCTTTGGGGAGAGTGGTCCCCGTGCGGCCGTACTCAGCTGGGTCACGACCTCGGAGAGAAATCTCGAGGGATTTCATTTGCTTCGGTCGGATGAGGAGAATGGTGGCTACGAGCGGATTTCAACCGAGCTCATTCCCGCGAGAGGCAGCCTCACCGGGTCCGACTATTCCTACAGAGATGCCGCAGTCGTGCCGAACCAAACGTACTACTACAAAGTGAAGGCAAGGGCTGCGGATGGCTCAACGCTCGTTTTTGGTCCGTACGAATTCGTCTACCGGGCGAGGTTTGCCCTGGAGCAGAATTTCCCCAACCCGTTCAACCCGACGACAAAGATCCGGTTTACGATTCCCGAGAACAACGCCGTCAAGCTGACCATCTACGATGTCAAGGGACGGCGGATCCGGACGCTCGTCAACGGGCCGCTCCAGGCGAACCACTACGAGGTCCAGTGGAACAGCAAGAACGACCAGGGTCAGTCGGTGGCCAGCGGGGTCTATTTCTACAAGCTCGAGGCGGGCGCCTACACGAAGACACGCAAAATGGTCCTCCTCAAGTGAGCACCCAGCGAAGGGCGCGTTGATCTAG
>CBDVBZ010000106.1:0-12779 GCA_965372355.1 uncultured bacterium
GTGCATGCAAAAGGGGGACTTGACGTCCCCCCTCGCAGTTAACACTCGTGTTGATCGTGGGGATCAACCGCCTCCACCGCTACCGCCACCCGTGTTGCCGTTCATCAATATCAATATTCGGGTGGCATCTCTGAGAGTGCCTCCCGACGCGACGCGCAGCGGGCTATCGGAGAACCCCGATGTGGCCGACAGGCCGGTACCCGCGTCAACAACCACAGACTCCGCCCATGCGATCAAAGCGCATTGCAATGGCAGGTTGTCGACAAGCCCTTTCCCACTGACCGTGTTGAACTCCGCCGCGAGCAGCTCCCGCAGCAATACGTCCAGGGGATCTTTCGAGTTCGAGCCGAGGATGGCCAACGCTTCCTCGAACTCGCTGCCGGGTGTGAACTGAAACGGCTCCAGCAGAAAGAGCTCCTGGATATCGGCGATAAAACCAGTCAGGGCGGCGGCATCGAATTCCGCACCGCCCCCACCTCGGCTCCCCGCCGCGCGAAGCTGTTTCTTCCAGAACTTCACGGGTTCGCCGTCGGTCAGGAGGATGCCCGTTTCCAATTCAAAGATGAGTTCTTCCTCTTGCGGATTAAACCCGAAATCGTTGCCGGGTGAATCGGGGCCCACCGTGACAACGGTTGACGTCGGACCGGTGGGGTCGAAAGACGCCGCAAGGTCCTCATTGAAGTCATCGGCCGCTGTTGCCGCATCGATGCGGACGGTGTAGGTCCCAGGCACCCTGAGGAAAGCGTATTCGCCGTTTGCATCCGTCGTCGATGTCCGGATATTACCGCCGCCGTCGATCATCGAGACGGTGACGTCTACCAGGCCCGATTCGTCGGTGCCGCTCATCACGCCGTTACTGTCGGCGTCGACATACACTGTGCCGGAAACGACGAACCCGCCGCACGGACCGGCGATTTCCCCGAGTTCGACATCGGTGCTGGCCTTTACGGCGGCCCGGATCAATCCAAGAGGCACATCTCCGGGAAATGTTACCGAATAGCTGAGACTCCCGTTTGTGGGCACGGGATCGTTCCACGTAATACCGAAAATGCCCGTTTGCGGACTGACGTTTATGGTCGCCCCGCCAGGGCTGTACGAATCCACCGCAGGGGCACAGTCGGGGAGTTCAAGGAAGAAATTACTCAACGCGTGTTGGGCGCTAGCGCCCGACACGGTATAGTGGAACGTCGTCTGGCCGTTAGCGACCACGTGTCCATCGAATTGCACTAGATAACCCGTGAGGACGGTCGAGGAGTCGAACGTCGTCTCGCTCGAGACCAACGGGTTCTCTTGAGAGGGATCGACGAGGACAGGATCCTCGGGGCGGTTACACCCCGCAAAAGCGACACTCACTACAGCAATGAGCGAGGCCCAGAAACTCAATCGCTTCATGGCAGAACCTCCTAATTTACTGCAACTATGTAGGTTGCTATGGGAAGACGTGCGGTGTCGAAGCAATCGAGTGCCGGCCAGGGTCGCCACCGCGCAACTTTACTGAGTTGCCTGGATTATAACAGCCACGGGGGGGTGCGTCAACCGTCGTCCGCCTCCGTGCCGAGGCGTTTCCTCATCTGATCAAGAATGGCCTCGAACTCCGGATCACCGTGAAGCGACTCCAGATCGGAATCGCTGAAAATGAGGGGCTTTGCGAAACCGCGTTGCACGGATTCCCGCAGGAAACCGATCGCATCCTTGCTGCTGCCTCCGAGCGCGGCGATGCACGCAAGGTTGTAGTAACTCTCCGCGATGCGCGGATGGTCCGGGCGAAGGTTCTTCTTTCTGATAGCCAGGGCGCGCTCGTGGACCCGTCGCGTTGCCGTGTAGTCGCCGGCGGCCTGGTACAGGTTTGCGGAGGTGTTGAGTGTATGGGCCAGGTCGGGGTGATCCGGCCCCAGCACCTTCTCCTGGATGGCGAGGGCGCGGTCGTTATACGGTCGTGCCGTAGCATGGTCGTCCATGAACCAGTACAAGGTCGCGAGGTTGTTCAGGCTCGTCGCCACCTGGGGATGGTCGGGGCCGAGCGCCTTCTCTCGAATCGCCAGCGCACGCTTGTACAGGGACAGCGCCCCCTCGTAGTCACCCATCCCCTCGAGGACGATCGCGAGGCCGTTGAGACTGTTCGATACGTCTGGGTGGTCGGGGCCGAGCGCTTTCTCGCGAATGGCCAGGGCCCGCTCGTACAGGGGTTTTGCCTCCTCGAAGTTACGCCTCTGCCGCTGAAGATTGCCGAGGTTGCTGACCGACATGCCGGTCTTCGGATGTTCCCGCCCGAGAAGCGCTTCGCGAATCTCGAGGGCGCCCTGGTACAGTTGCAACGCGCCATCGTAATCACCGATCGCGTCAAGGAGGCGCCCAAGTTCCTCCTGGCTGCTGGCCACCTCGAGGGCCTCCTCACCGAGTTCGTTTCGTCGTAGATCCAGAGCCCCTTCCAACAGCAACCGGGCATCGTCGTACAGGCCGAGTCCTCTGTACACTCGACCCATGGTAACCATCAGCCGTGCCTGAATCAGCGGCTGTCCCTTGAGTTCGTTTGTGATTCGCTCGGCACCCTCATCGAGGATTTCGCGAGCCGTGATGGTGTTGCCTCTCGCCTCACCGGGGTCGGACACCGCGAATAGTCCTTCAAGGAATTGCGATACCTGTCTCGCCGCCTCGGCTTCGTCGCGGGCCACCTTCTCGGCTTTGATGGCCCTTACTAGTCCCATCGTCGTCCCGGTGATCCCCAGGATCAGGGCGAGTCCGACGAGAGCAGCGGCCGCCACGCCGACCTTGTGCCTCAACACGAATTTCTTCACACGGTAAACGGTACTCGGCGGTCCGGCCATGACCGGTTGATTGGTCAAGTGGCGTTTGATGTCGGCGGCCAGAGCGGAAGCGGACGCATACCGGCGCGTCCGGTCCTTGTCAATTGCCATCATGACAATCCAGTCCAGATCGCCACGCAATTGACTGGTCAGAGATGTCATATTGGTACGCCGGCTCTCTGCTGCCGCTTTGGACAGTTCTCCAAGCGTCGTAACCTTGTGGCTCGGCGTGGTCGGTTCGACCTCGCGGATCTGGCGGCGAATGCCATCGAACCCGCCCGCGCGCAACTCATCCGGGTCGAAGGGAAGCGAACCGACCAGAAGCTCGTAGAGAATCACCCCCAGGGAATAAACGTCCGCCCGTGTATCGATGTCTTCCCCCGTCATATCCGCCTGTTCCGGGCTCATGTACTCCGGCGTGCCGATCATCTGACCTAAATACGTGTGCATCGTCTTGTCGGTCAACCGTTGCGAGGTCGCCTTGGCGACCCCGAAGTCGATGATCTTGGGCAGCGGTTTGTCGTCGACCTCGGTAATCAGGATGTTGCCCGGTTTGAGGTCCCGGTGGATGATCGCCTTCTGGTGGGCGTGCTGGACGCCCTCGCACAAGCGGATGAAGAGTTCCAACCGCTCGCGGGTCGTGCGTTTGTGTCGGTCGCAATACTCCGTGATGGGCACGCCGCGAACGAACTCCATGGCGAAGAACGGTTGTCCCTGCGGAGTCGAGCCCGCGTCAAACACCTTGGCGATACACGGATGGTCCATCAACGCGAGGGCCTGACGCTCCGCTTCGAAGCGCGCAACGACCTCCGCGGTATCCATCCCCGCCTTTATGATCTTGACGGCCACCTTGCGGCGAAACGGTCTTTCCTGCTCGGCCGCCCATACCTCTCCCATCCCGCCCACACCGATCCGCTCCCGGAGACGGTAGGGTCCAATCACGTCGTTGGGGCTCGCGGTCCTGACACGCGTTTTCGTCGGCTGCGTCGCATCTCGCTTGAGACCAGCGGACGCCATCGTACCCCGCAACTGGGCGATAAAATCCTTCAACGAGGGCAGACGATCTTCTTTGTTTTTTTCCAGGGTTTGGTTGACCAACTCCTGGATGGACACCGGTATATCCGAGCGGTATGCGTTGAGCGGCGGGGCATCCTCATTGGCAATCTTGTACAGCATCGCTATCTCGTGTTCCGCTTGAAAAGGCCGTTCACCGGCAAGCATTTCGTACAACACCACACCGAGCGAAAAAATGTCCGACCTTGCGTCAACCTCCAAGCCGCTTACCTGCTCCGGGGACATGTATGCCACCGTTCCCAACGCCGTTCCCGTCTTCGTCAGCTTGGTACGTCCCGCCAGTTTGGCGATACCGAAGTCGAGTATCTTGATCTGTCCATCTTCGGTGATCGCGATGTTCGCCGGCTTAACGTCCCGGTGCACGATCCCCTTCTCGTGGGCAGCGGCCAACCCCGAAGCAACCTGAACAGCGATCTCGACCGCCTGATCGATCTCGAGCGTTGTCTCTGCTATGCGATCGCGGAGGCTCTCCCCCCCGTAGTACGCCATCGCCATGAACAACTGTCCGTCGGGAAGCTCGTCAATCTCGTAGATCGTGCAGATATTCGGATGGTCGAGGGCGGAGGCTGCCTTTGCCTCGCGGATGAAGCGTTGCTTGCCTTCCGCGTTTGCAGTGAATTCGCGCGGCAGAAACTTGAGTGCGACAAAGCGTTCGAGCTTGAGGTCCTGGGCCTTGTAGACCACGCCCATCCCGCCTTCGCCAAGCATGCCGACGATCTTGAAATGCGATACTGTCTGTCCGATCATGGGGATCCTGTGCTGAATCGTTGTGGAACCGTGAGCAATATGGCCGATGTTAGCGGGAAAAGAGGGCGGACGTCAACGACTGCAGGAGCATCCGTCTACAGGCGCTTGTGTTCGGCCGTGGACAAGCGAGAGGTCCTTGGGTAATCCACGCCTGCCCGGCATCTCCGCCTACCACCAGACCTGCCCCGAACCCACACCGAAGCCCCGCATCCGCTGT
The DNA here is from genome assembly GCA_965372355.1 of uncultured bacterium. Taxonomy (GTDB): domain Bacteria; phylum Krumholzibacteriota; class Krumholzibacteriia; order WVZY01; family WVZY01; genus CBDVBZ01. Next base: position 4,843 of record CBDVBZ010000106.1, read on the forward strand.
CTTCAGGAGTATTAACCGTTTCGTTAATTGTGCTTGAAAAACGCGGTTAGTTGCTGTAACATAGAATGATCCCTACGAAACACCGACCCCTTTCAGGGAGATGTCTATGCCGCTCGAAATCCTGGCGGGCGATTTCAGAGGCACGCAGAGGTACTTCGTCGCCGGACGCGTGATGGCGTTCATTGATGTGTCGAGGCTGGGGCCCGGCTTCCTGAGGGCAGGGTTGACGGCGCAAACGGTCGCCGGCGTTGTCGGAGATGCGGCGGACGAAGCGCATCTCACCGGCTGGCGAATCGTGCGAGCGACGGACGGCTTCCCTGGCGTCGAGATGGAAATCCTGGCCTCGCAGGATCCAGACGACCAAAACTACGCACCAAACTTCGCAAAAGCACTCGCCGGACAGGACACCATCGCGTCTGCCGAGCCGGTCTTTCTTGTCTTCTCGGCCCAGGGAGTCACGCCGAACGATCCCGATTACGGTAGCCAGCTGGGTCTGCAGAATATCAACGCAGGGGGGGCATGGGCGGCAGACCAGATGGGCGAGTCACACGTCCTGATCGGTATCGTCGATTCCGGGATGCCGGTCGAGCTCGACCCGGACGGGGTGACACTCCGGCCCACGCACCCGGATCTCAAAGACCCCACCGCTCTCCGGCCGATCACACTCGGCACGGATTTCGTGGCCGAATGGACGCCGGGCGTCGTGAAGATGAACGACGGAGAGGGCCATGGCACACACGTTCTCGGTATCGCCGCGGCCGACAGCAGCAACAGCAAAGGTATCGCAGGCGTCAATTGGCGTTCACCGGTGTATGTCACCCGCGTGCTGGATGACGCAAGCAAACTCGTGGCGCCCTCCGCTGATAGGGGACACCCCTGGCCGATCGAGTCCGAGCTGGTCGGCACCGCATCGGGCGTCGTCTGGGCCATTGTGGAGATCGTGAGATACGTACGGAGCAACCCGGGCGGTATCCCAAAGGGGATGAAAGCTGTTATTAACCTGAGCCTGTGGGCGGACGGCCCGGTGGATGCCATCAGAGAGGCGTTCGAATACGCCAGACAAGACCTCTCAGACCCGTCAAAGGGCGACGATGTGTTGATATGCGTTGCCGCGGGAAACGAACTCGGCGACTCACCGTCTTTCCCCGGCTGGCTGGGTGCCGATTTCAAACATGTCGTTACGGTCGGCAGCACCAACGAGGCTATGACGGCAATGTCGACTGATTCGGCCCACGGCACCGAGATCACGGTTGTGGCACCGGGCGATGACATATACTCGACGGATCTGGAGACGACTGGGCACTATTCCAAAAGAAGCGGGACATCCATGGCGACGGCGTTTGTCACGGGTGTCGCCTCGCTCATGTGGAGCCAGAACCCGGCACTGACACCGTCGCAGATCAAATCCTGTTTGCAGAGGTCCAGCACGAAGAGCATCCCCAGCCTGAGCGAGACCCTGGGGCCGCCCTTCGACTACCCTGCGGTCGATGCGGGCGCCGCCGTCCGGGGCGTCGATTGGTTTGTCGAGCCCGAATCGCTGAATATCCCGTTCCTCGATGTGGAGCCGGAGGTCACCCACCACCGGAACATTGCGCTTTACGTACACAGCTGCGTTTCTCTCACATTCAAGGTTGTTGAGGGGCCGTTGCTGGATGCCGCATCTTCCGCCGGATCCAGCTTCAGCATTTCCGGTAGCGACACGTACCCGTACTCACCCGATGCCGGTGGGATGACGGGTTCCGTCGACATCCGGGTGGACTATCTGGGTGACGGTGAAGGTCAAACCGCCTCGGGGACTATCACGATTGAGTGCGTCGAGATGTCCCAGAGGTGGATCTTCTATCTGACGGCGAGCACACAGATCGCACAGAAGAACGCGGTCATGCTGGCGCTTGATATGTCGGGAAGCATGGATCAGCCATCGGGTTTCCCCGGCATGAAGCGGTACGAGGTGCTGCGTGAGTCGTTGTTGTCGCTAATTCCGTACGTGCCGGACGCCAACGAGGCCGGTATCATACGGTTCGATCACATCGCCAACCCCGTATCGCCGATTGGACCTGTTGGGCCCCAGCGGCCGGCACTGATGGGCACGGTGGGTGCGCTGACGCCGAACCTCAACGGCTACACATCGATCGGCAATGCACTCGACCTCGCCGAGACCGGGCTCGGAACACTCTCGGCGGACTATGTCAAGGCCACGATCGTGATGACCGACGGCGAGGAGAATCGTCCCCGGTGGATCGAGGACGTTATGCCGTTTACGGAGAATCCCGTGTACGCCGTCGCGATGGGAACACCGCAGAACATCGATACGGTGGCGCTGACAGAGCTTGCCGGGCAGACCGGTGGCTATGTGCTGCTCACCGGTGATCTCCACGGTGAAGACCGTTTCAAGATGCTCAAGTACTATATGCAGATCTATACGAACATCCTCGGCAATTCCGTCGTCGTGGACCCGCATGGTCGAATCACGCCGGGTCGTCCAATTGAAGTGCCGTTCTGCGTAAACGAAGGGGATCAATACCCTGACGTCGTGTTGATGACGACGCTGCCCGACCTGATCGACTTCCGCCTGGTCACGCCGGGGGGAGACGAGTTGGATGGATCCGCAAAGGGAATCGAGGAAATAACAGGCCCCATTGCCCGCTGCTATCGATGCGATCTAAAGCGGCTCGGGAAAAAGGGTGCGGCAGTTCACGGTGCCTGGCGGGCCGTGATCAGGGTGAAGAAAAAAGCGTTCGCCGAATTCAAGAAGTCGGGCAAGAAAGCCGGCGACCCGATGGCGGCGAGGGGAGTGCCGTACAATATCGTAGTGCAATCCCGCTCACCGCTCAAGATGCGTTGCCGACTCCTGCAAAGTGGATTCGAACCCGGCGACACGCTCACGCTGCGCGCGGCGTTCAAGGATGGTGGGTTGCCCGTCACGTCGATCGACGACATCGGGGTCATCGTAGACGAGCCGGACCACACCCACTATCGCGCCGATCTCAAACCGATGGCACCGGGGTGCTACGAGGTCACGATTCCAACGGATGAGCCGGGTATCTATGTATGCCGTTTTATCGCCCGCGGAATAGCGGCAGATCACCGCCCATTCATGCGCGAACAAACGCTCACCGGCGCGGTCTGGTATCAGGGGAACACGCGATCACATCGTGGACCGATTCGCGCCCTCCCTTACAGGATCAGCCACCTCCGCCGACTTTGACCTTGGGTCCGTCAACAGCGCCGCCCTCGCACTTCACGTTGTAGCTGTATACACCGTCCTCGGTCATATTCTCGATCTTCGGACACCACGTCCCTCCAGGCTCGATCGCCTTGCCGCGATCCCCAATGGGACGCAGATTAGGCAGCACATGGAAGTTCACCGCGATTTCCATGTCCGACGTATTCTTGAAGCACAGGCACTGTCCCTGTTCTACCTCGATGGTTTCCAGATAGTCGCCCCGCGAGTTCTCGGGCCGGCAGTCTTTATCCAGAAGCACTTCGACACAGCTCGTGCACCCGCTCTCGCAGGACCCACCCGTGGCCTTTGTGCCGGGTGGTGGCCAGCACCCGAGCACGGTCGCCAGGCCGACGACCAGGAGTGCCACGAGAAAGATTCTTGTGTACATCTTGTACCCCCATTGGTTGGAGTCAATGCAACACACACTACTCTTGTGAGCCATCCTCCGCCGATCCGCCGGACAGCTCACTTGCTACCATCCTCTTGAAACGATCATCCTCGACGAGATCATTCAACATCGGCGTCCGTTCTATCTCGGAGAGTGCGTACCCACGCCGGAGCGCCTCCCCGATGTATCTGAGCGCCCGCTGGCGCTCGTCGCGCTTTTCGTATGCGTGACCGATGCTGTACAACACCTTGTTGCTCTCCCCGGCAACACGCAAACCGTAGTCGATCATCCGGCTTGCGTTCTCCTCGTCCCCGCTCATGGAATAGTATGAGATGAGCGGCGAGACAATATTCGGGTTCTCGGGATCGGCGCGAAGCTCCCGCTCCGCGTGGCGGATCGCCGTCTTGTAGGTCCTGGCCGCGGCGTCTCGCTGTCCTTCCGTCCAGTACTGTGCACTGGCGAGGTTGCCCCACACGAGGAAGTCCGTCGTGTCACAGTATTCGATGGCAAACTCGTAATAGGCAGCGGATTGTTCGAAGTCCTGCTCGTAGTAGAGCAGCAGCGCGATGTTGGAACACGTGTCGCAGGTCGGACTGATCTGAAACGCACGCTGGAAGTACTCCCGCGCCGTCGCCCAGTCATCGCGGACGTAATAGACAGCACCGATGTTGTTGAGGACGGTCATATCGTTTGGCGCGAATTCCAACGCTCTTTTCCACGCCGCTATGGCGTGGTCGAGTCGGTCATGAAAGTAATAGAGCACGCCGAGCTCGAATTCGGTGGCCCAGTAGTCGGGGTAATGTATGACCGCTGCGCGCATCGCCGACTCCGCCTCATCGTAGCGATCCTGCCTGTGGTACGTCCATCCGAGCCGCAGACATGCTTTCGGCTGACCGGGCACTATGGAAAGCGCTTTCTGGCAGTGCGCAATGGCCTGTTCGTATTGCCCGAGATCGTAACACGCGTCGGCCGAGTAGATACTGGGGTAGGGATCACCGGGATACGCAGCAATCAACGGCTCGAATTGCTCGAGCGCCTGTTGCAGCCAGCGCTCGTCCTTATCCAGTTCGTAGCGAGTCTGTAGCACGCGCCCCATAGACAATCGCCCGAGCGCGTGATTGTTGTCCGTCTGCATCGCGACGGCGTAGCTTGTGGCGGAATCGATCGCTGCCGCGTCGGTCCGGTAGCGCTGAAGCCAGCCAATCGTGTGAACATAGTCGAGTGTGGCGCCTGGATTGCGCCCCAGCAATAGAGACTCCCCCGGCGCGGGTACGATGCCCAACAACTCCGCGACCTTGCCGGCAATACCATCCGTGAATCCTTCGCCCGTGACCGGATCGTAGTCCACGTCCACCGACCGGATTTCACGCATGTCTTTGGCGTTGAACAAACGAAGTTTGATGCGGCTCTTGCGCCCAAACCGTTGCAGGTTGCCGATCACGATCTGATTCACCCCGAATGCCCCGACGGCGTCCGTCGGCGCCGCGACCGGCGCCCCGGCAACGCGGTCATGAGGAACGACCCATGTCGATGGCGCACCCCGGACCGTTTCCTCGGCAACGGCGGACACCAGCTCCGACAAGCCATCGACAAAGACGTCTTCGCTGCTGCCGATCATGTTTTCGATCGGCAGAATGGCAATCCGGTTTTCCGTGGTGAATATCTCCTCGGGATGCACAAAGAAGCGCTCGTACACACCGTACAACTGGCTGCGAGCGAGGTAGCCCGCCACGATGAGCACGGAGAACACCGCCAGCGCAGCGACGATCTTCGGCCACACCGGAGGCGGGGGCTGTGGATCGGGCGCGATGGGTACAACCGTCGAGCTGCCCCAGCCGAGCTCGCGCGCAGCATGGTCCATATCGCGTATGAGGTCGTCGACCGATTCGTAACGGTCCTCGACATCCTTCTGCAGGCATTTCATCACGATCGCCGATACCGCTTCCGGTATCTCAGGACGGCGTTCGTGCGGGGGCACCGGATCGTTGTGCGTGATGTTGTAGAGCAGAGCCTCGTATACATCCCCGGTGAACGGAAGCGAGCCTACGAGCATTTCGTAGAAGACGACGCCCAGTGACCAGATGTCGGACCGGTTGTCGACGACTGATCCCGTTGCCTGTTGCGGCGACATGTATGACATCGTTCCGACGGTATAGTTGGTTTTGGTGACGCGTGTCGCGTCGGCGAGCTTGGCCACGCCGAAGTCCACGATTTTGACAAAACCCTCCGACGTGATCATGACGTTGTTGGGCTTGATGTCGCGATGTACGATGCTGGCCCGATGTGCGCTCCCGAGCCCATTGGCGATCGACCCGGTGATCTGGAAGGCCGCCCGGATGTCGAGCGGCCCGCGCTGGATACGCTCGCTGAGCGACTCGCCATCGTAGTGAGCCATGGCGATAAACAGCTGTCCCTCCGCGGTCTCATCGATCTCATAGATCGTGCAGATGTTGGGGTGGTCGAGGGCCGATGCGGCCTCCGCCTCGCGTTTGAAACGCGTCTTTGCAACCTCGTCGGTGATATTTCCCAGGGGAAGGAATTTGAGCGCCACATCGCGCGGCAGATTGAGATCGCGCGCCCGGTAGACCTCACCCATCCCGCCGGCGCCGATCCTGCTCTCGATCTTGTAGTGCGATATGGTTCGTCCGAGCACAGCGCTCCGTCCGTCGGGGATGAGTAACGGCCTGCCAGGGCGTGGAAGTGATCGACGGCGCCCACAGCGTGGGTGGCAGAGGGTCTGTTCTTGGCCCACGGAACTCTTGGCGCGGAAATGAGGCGAATGATGTGGAGTATCGCGTTGGGCGGCAGTTGCAGCGCGCTTAGCCCGGCGCGGATAAGTATACCAGTAGGCGGGAGTTGCCACAATGGCATAAAGAGAAGGCGCCGGAGGGCGACCGGTGCGACGACGTCACTTCCACCGGTGGGAGTGGTGCGGGCCCGGGGTTGACAATGTGTCATATGGCACATGTAATATAGACAGATGGCAGAGATAGAATCATGGAAAGAAGACCCTGGCCAATATCAGCTTCATGGACCAACCGACAATTTTTCGAGAGTATAGATCCATCACCGCCGCAAGATAAAGCCAGCCTCGTCAGGTAGAGATGTAGGTAATATGAGTTGCCCAGATCCGGTCCAGCAGGTCCACCGTGAACTCCTGCTGCAGGTGGTTCGGTGTGACCGTGGACAATTTACCGGCAACGTAACGAGGCCGCTTATAGTTCCTGACGGCCTTGATCTTGCCTTGTTTCATAACCCAGGCCACCCGGTGCCGGCCGCAGGTCTCGCCCTGTTCTCGAAGATCCAGAAACACTCGCTGGCTGCCGTAGGCTCCACCACTCGCATCATAGCGAGGCCCTGACCAGTTCCAGAAGCCGCTTGTCCTCAATTGAACCGGGGAAGTCCATTCCTTTGCAGGACATCGAGTTAGTGACGGAGCGCAAGGTTTTCGAGGGCTAACGCACGGTGCGACCTCAGCGCCGAGATGAGGGTGCGTAGGAGGATGAAGAGCATGGAATCTATGATGTAATAGAGTCCTGTGACTTCAAGAATGGTAATGCGGACGGAGTTTTTGGAAGGGGTAGGTGTGCTAAGCGATCGGACAAAGTCTCGTGAAGGAGGCGACACCAACCGGCAGGCCGTAACGCAAGTGAACGCAGACGTAACCTCGTAAAGATGGTGGCAGATCAAAATAATGCACTTGCACTATGGACGTTGGTGTCATCGGCGCTATACTTATGTAATAGCACCGATCGTCGAACACTCCGAAAGTCCCGACTCCCAGAGGGAGAGTTGTTTGAATCTCTACGATCGGCAAGTGCTCTTTTCCCCTATTAGAAAGCCGCCCGAGAGATGTCTTGCATGCAAGCGGTGTCGAACTATCGTTCCTTAACTTCTTTGAGATCCTTCGCTTACAGACCCTAGGGTTTGGAGTTAAAGCGGAACGACGGTCGGGCTTGTTGCTGGGGTGAGCGGTTGGAGGTTGCATTATTTCTTTGGAGAGGGAGGTTTCCGATGCTTTACCGAAATTGTTGTTTGATAGTATTCGCCGTTTTGCTGTTTTCCCCGGCGGCCATGGCGCAGGATCTCGGTCACCTCTGGAGCCAGCGGTTCGGCGATGCGAATTTCCAGCGGGGTGCGAGGGCTACCACCGATGCGTCGGGCAACGTCATTGCTACGGGCTACTTCGCAGGCACCGCGGACTTCGGGGGTGGGCTGCTCACGAGCGCGGGTGGCTGGGACATCTTTGTGACGAAGTTCGACCCGAACGGCAATCACGTCTGGAGCCAGCGGTTCGGCAACGCGAGTGACCAGCTGGGCGTG
>CBDVBZ010000107.1:0-12769 GCA_965372355.1 uncultured bacterium
AATTTCCACAGCCCAATCGCCAGCGGGATCGCGAGCCATAGCCCGAGCATCAGTGCCGAGAGAGCGATTCCCATGGGCCCCCCGTAGAAATACCGAAACAGGGCTCCCGTATATCCCATCAGCGCGGAGATGTCCAGCCGGAGCAGAATGAGTATTCTGCCGAGGTCGACCGGGTTCAACATCACGACAACAATCAGTGCTTTCGTGAGCGGGTACTCCCTGAAGAGATAGATTCCAAGCAGGATCAGTGCGTCGTAGATGACGGAGATATAGAGCCAGATCACGATCGCCGTTCCAAATCCCTTGATCTTGTCCTCGTAAATGGTCGCTATCATAAAGGCGATGGATGTGAAGATGGCAACAAAAGCGCACCCGACGGCCAGCATCGTGCTGAAGTTTTGCCAGTAGTTAGCCAGATCCCCGCTGTGCAGAACAAAGGGCAGCCCCAGCCCGATCACGAACGCCGTGGCCAGCGCGAGTGACAACCCGCTGATCTTGCCCAAGTAGATGCTCGAGCGCATGATGGGCTGCGCGAGCAGGAGCTCGACAAACTCACGCGACTGATAAAAATAGATGATGCCCAGGATCAGACTCACCAGTGGAATGACGATGAGAACAATGTTCATCAGGCTGACCATTGCCTTCGAGGGATCGCTCCCAAACCGGAACATGGCCTCGGTCGACAGGAGAAAGAACAACCCGATAAACAACAGCCAACGGCTCCGTATCAAATTGTGGAGCTCGTAACGCAGGACCTTGAGCGTCTGGCCGATCATTCGTTATCCTCCAACAGCGCTACGATGGCTTGCTCCAGTTTGCGTTTCGATGTGTTCTCTTTGAGTGCGAGCAGCGAGCCGTCAAAACAGGTTCGACCATCGAGCAGGAACAAGATGTGGTCGGCCATCTCGTCAACCTCGTGCATGTTGTGCGACGTCATGATGATCGTCTTTCCCTCGGCCTTTTCGTTCTCGATCTTCTCCTTGAGCAATGTGATCGATATGGGGTCCAGACCCGCCGTGGGCTCATCCAGAATGAGGATGTCGGGGCAGAACATGAATGCGATCGCCGCATTGATCTTCTGGCGCGTGCCGCCCGAGAGAACGCGTAATGGCCGTCCCATGAGTTCGTCCAACCCGAACGTTGAGATCAACTCGCCGTCGGCCGGCTCGGACACGCCGCGGATATCCATGACCATCCGCAGCAGCTCGCGAACCCTGAGGTTCTCGGGGAATCGCGCGATCTGAGGCATGTACCCAATACGCCTGCGATACTCCCAGCTGCGACGGATGGGTTTGTCGTCGATGTAGATCTCACCCTCGTCCGGGCGAACCAGCCCCAGGATGCTCTTTATCAGCGTCGATTTGCCCGAAGCGTTGGGGCCAAGAATCGCGGTCACCGACGCCGGCTGGATGAGGAAGCTGATATCGTCGAGCACCTTGAGCCTGTCAAAAGACTTGCAAAGACCTGCTGCGCGTATCGTCGTCATGATCGTCCCAGATGAACAGGATTGATGGCGGGCCTTTTGTCGAGCAGTGTGGGGGGTGTGTAAAGCGGCATTGCCTGTTCCGCGGCGTCGATCAGATCGATAAAGAAACTGCGGAGCAGTATTAACCCCGCGGGTTCGCGCTCGACGAGCAGTGAAAACAAATGAACGGGTCGGTAGGGGACATCGCCGATCCCGTCACGATCGAGATCGTACCCCTGATAACGGCTCCAGTAGTTGCCATCGAACTCGTTGAAGTTCTGCCTGCTATTCGTTGAGACATCGAACGTGTTGTTGATAAAATTGTTGGCCGTGATCCGATTGTCCGAGGAACTCGACATGATCTTCATCGCGTATCCGTTTTCCGCAAACTCGTTCTTCTCGATAAGAAGCCTCATCGATCCTTCGGAGTAGAGTCCTATTGTGTTGCGGAGGAATCGGTTGTGGGTGATATCGCTGTCGCGTATGTCTTTGAGCAGAATACCGTAGGACGCCGAGCCCCAGTTGTGCTCGAAGGTGTTCTCCCGCATGATGACGTCGTCGCTGAACATCACGGCGACACCGGCTCCGTTTTCGCGAAAGACATTGCGTTCATACCGGTCATGGTGCGAGAACATGAAATGGAGCCCGTAGCGAAGATTGTGTTCGCTGATGTTGTTGATGATGGTGCTGTGCTCCACGAACTCGAAGTAGATCCCGTCGCGGTGCCCCGTGATCTTGTTGCCGTCGATCAAGATGTCCCGGCAGTACCAGAGATGAATACCGTTGCCGGATGACGTCTCCCGTAACTGTTCGGCTTCGATAACGTTGTTGCGGATCGTGCAGTTGCCGGAATTCTCCAGGTAGATTGCGAAGAAGTTGTTTGTGAGTCGATTCCCCTCGATGATGCAGTTTTTGACCTCGATGAGCTTTATCCCCGCCCGATCCTCCATGTAGGAGATGCCGACATTCGCAATCTCGAGCCCGGTGATCCGGACGCCGTCGGCAGTGACCGTGATAATCTGCCCGGTCTCGCCGCCGTCGATAACAGGCGTTCCTTCTCCGACAAGGGTAAGACGTTTGTCGACAACGATGCCCGACTCACGATAGACACCGCTCCGAAGGATAACCGTGTCGCCCTCGGCGGCCGAAGCGATCGCGTCCGCGACCGTCGAGGGTCCTCCCACGGGCGTGATTGACCACGTCTTGCCCGCAGCGGCACCTGCACCGCCGAGCTCCAATGCGAGCACGGCAAGCAGGACGACTGCGGAAGTTGCTGTGAGTGCGCGCGTCATTGCTTGTGTCTTTGCGCCTTCTGATGAGCGTCGTATACCAGCTTTTTGGTTTGCTCCCACGTCAACATCTCGCCCGGATAGCGCTCGGCGGTCTCTGCCGCGTCGGCGCGATCGGCAAAGGACGTCAGGTTCAATCCCATGGGGCTCCTCAGCGTGGGGCTGTGCAGATAGACGGCCGTGGCGGCATCCACGAGCACCGTTGGATTCGAGTGGTCGATGGTAAGAAGAAGTGCCACGGATTCCTCGTCGATGTCACCCTTGAGCAAGGCGCCGGCCATACACTCGATGGCGTCGTATTTGTAGACACGTCCCTTCCGGGTGACGATCTCCGCCCCGTACTGCTCGTCCGCTATTGTCATCCGGCAGTAGTCGCACGCATCCGTGCCAAATCGTATCGGGTTGGGCTCGGCCGAACACGAGGCAAGCAAGACGAGCGCCGCCATCACCGCGGTGGCTGATGGCGAGCGCTTGATGGGGCCTGAAGGGCCTGACCGTTTGCGCCGGCCGCGACGCCACTCCAAGAGCATGGCCATGAATCCCAGGCCGACTGCCGTGATCATCATGATGCCACCCATCGCGGGGAACGACGTCGCCGTGATATTGAGCAGTTGCTTGGACCCCAAGATGGGTGGTTGATAGGTCATCCCGGGCATCTTGATCGGCGCGTCGGGGTCGAGATCGTGGCCGTAGTCATAACCCCACCGGTAGAAATCAGCGAGACCTGCCAGTGCGACGATAATCGATATGACCACAAATGTCGCCAACAAGCCGCGCCTGCGCGTGACAGCGGCAACCGTTCCCAGAAGTATCAAGAAACCCACGATGTATTTCATGAAACGGAGCTCGGGTATCGATTCGGCATGGATCTCTTTCATGCCGATGTAGTGATTCAGACCGTTTATGTTCTGCAAATCGTGCGGTTTCTTACCCGTGATCTTGTTTATCCAGATCTTCATTCCCATACCCTCGGGGTACTGTGGAGCAGTAAGATTGATGCTCCACAGCGGAAAGATATAAGCCCCGAGAAACAAGACCACAGCGATCCATGTCATGATTGTTGATGCGCGGGTCATTCCTTTTTCCTCTACGATCGGCTGTTAAACTTGATCGGCACGCTGGAGCCGGACGGTGATACCCGTACGTATCCCTGCATCTCCTGATGAAGCGCCGAGCAGAAGTCGGTGCAGTAGAACGGAAACACACCGACGCGTTTTGGTTTCCAGAGCAGTGTCCGTGTCTCGCCCGGCATGACCAGGAGCTCCGAGTTGTTCGCGCCGAGCACGGCAAATCCGTGAGGGATGTCCCAGTCCTGCTCGAGATTGGTGACGTGGAAGAACACATCGTCACCCACCTGAACCCCTTCGATATTGTCCGGCATGAAGTGAGTCCGAATCGTGGACATGTAGATGTGAACCTCTTTGCCTTCACGCTCGACACGCGCTTCCTTCTCGCTTCGAATCCCGTGCGGGTGAGTGTTTTCCTCCAGCGGAAAGATCTTGACCTGCTTCGGCATCAAGATCTCGGCCGGGATGGCCTGTGCGTAGTGCGGCTCTCCCATGGTTGGAAAATCGAGCAGCAGTTCCATTTTGTCGCCCGATATATCGATCAGCTGTGCCGCGTGGCAGAGCTCGGGTCCGGTCGGCAGATAGCGATCCTTGGTGACTTTGTTGAGCGCGATGAGATACTTGCCCCACGGCTTCATTGTGTCGCCACCGGGGATCATCAGGTGGCCGATCGAGTAGTATGCGGGGATCCGGTCGACGACCTCCCACGTCCCGATCTTCCATTTGACGATCTCGGAAGAGATAAACGCGGAGGTGTAGGCATAGCCCTTACCGTCGAACTCGGTGTGTAGCGGTCCCAGACCGGGATTCTGGACCTCACCCGCGATGACCGCATCGTACTTGAGCACGGGGATACCGTCGATCTCGCCCTCGAACTCCTCATTCTCGATCGCCTGTAGCATCTTTGTGAACGAATGAACGGGGATCACGGCAGCGAGCTTGCCGCCCGCGGCGATGTACTCACCCGTCGGGTCCACATCCACGCCGTGCGGCGACTTGGGTGTTGGCAGATAGTAGATCATGCCGGGACAGTCCTTGGAGTCGAGCACCTTGACCGACTTGATGATCTCGGTCTTGGCAATTCGCGAGCCCGCCTCGATGTGGTTGTGGGCGTACTCTGCCGGCATGGTCCTGGCCTTGCCCTCGCGGACGTATTTTTCCGCCAATTTCCAGTTGACCGCGGCGATGAAGTCTTTGTCGCGCTTGGATGCATTGACTTCGAGCAGCGTGTTGGCCTGTTCGGAGTTGTAGCAGGTGAAGAAGCTCCACCCGTGGGATTTGCCCTTGCCCGAGTGCGACAGATCATAGTTATACCCGGGAACCAGGATCTGAAAGGCGATGTTCATGCGGCCGCTTGCCGGATCGACCTTGATAAACGAGATCGTGCCCTTGAATTCCTTTTTGTAATCGTCGATCGGCACGTCCTTTTGGGGAATCGGCACACTGAAACGGGTTGCGGCCACCACGTACTCGGTGTTCATCGTACAGAAGGGTGATGCATGGTTGCCGGCCGAGTTGGGGATCTCGATGATCTCATCCGTCTCGAACGTCGACAGGTCGATACGCGCCAGACGCGGCGTGTTGTTGGCATTTATAAAGAGCCAGCGCCCATCGGGAACACCGTTGGTCTGCGAGAGCTCCGGGTGGTGTGAGTCGTCCCACGGGATAAAGCCATGCGACGTGTTCAGCATCGCCTTGGTCTCCTCCGTAAAGCCCCACCCGTTCTCGGGGTTCACCGAGAAGACAGGAACGGTTCTGAACAGACGGCCCGACGGCAGACCGTAGACCGTGACCTGTCCGCTGAATCCGCCCGACATGAATGCATAGAACTCATCGTATTCTCCGGGTGCGACGTATACCTTCGAAGCGGCGTTTTCGAAAACGGTATTGGTCCCGTCCTGTCTCGCGCATTGCGTCAACACCGCCGCCGCGACGATGACCGCCGCCAGGAAAACGAGAGCTGGTTTGACCCTCTTCATCGGTTACCCCCTTCTGGGTTGAACCATTGTTACTCGCCCGCTCCCGAATCCATGGAGCGGAAGTACGTTAGAATCGCCTCCGCGTCCTCTTCCGATACATTCTGGAATGTCATCGGCGTGAGGTACTCGGCGAACAATGCCTTTGCCTGCCCGTCATTCTTGATCATCTCGTCGGGGTTGAGGATCATGTTCATGATCCACTCGGGTTCTCGCCGCTGGGTGACGCCGGCGAGCGCCGGACCCACATAACGTTCCTCCCACTTGTGGCAGGCACTGCACTTGATATCGAAGATCTCCTGGCCGTGCGCGACCACCTTCTCATCGATCGGCCCCAAAACGACCTCTTGGATCGGTCCGATACCCTTTTTGGAGTCCGCATTAGCCTGGGAAGATGTCTTCGGCTTGGTCGACGAGGACCTGCCGTTGTCGTCGGACTGAGACGATCCGCCGCACCCGACGAGGATGGACAGGCAGATGGCCAGAACCATGAGACGAAGCATCTACACCCTCCTTTCAGTGACGAAACCTAACTCCTACAAATCGCATCTGAATATCCTATTATTGCCCAAATAAAAACTCACTCGTCTCCGGTCTTCTGGCGCACGACCAGATTGGCGAGCGTTGTGTCGCTCAAAAGCTCCATGTACGCTTCCTTCACCGATTTCCAACCGTCGTGAATCGGGCAGGGGTTTTCGTCCGAACAGGACTCGCGACCCAGGATACACCCGTCCCAGCGCTCGATCTGCTCGATCGGGTCGACGATATCCAGGAGTGAGATGTCCGTTGGATCACGCGCCAATCGGAACCCGCCACCCAGACCTTTTTGCGATACGACCAGGCCCTCACGGCTGAGTTGCTGGAGGATTTTTCCGAGATAGTTCTTGGGAGCCTCGATCCGCTCCGCAATCGAAACGGCGCCGGCATGCGTACCTCGAGGCAACTCCGCAAGGACGATCAGAGCGCGTACCGCATGTATTCCAGATTTGGAGAGCATCATTTTGGACTATTAGGAGTTTCGCATGCGATTATATCATTATAGGGCGGGTGGTCAAGGGCGGAGGTAAAAAACCTCTAGTTGACTGTTTGATAGGGAGTTATGTAGGCGGACGGACGGGCGTCCGCGTCACGCGCTCGGGCGGGTCACGGCCAGAATGTCGTTGAAGAACGTCGGGTAGGAACGGTCGATCACGAGGCTATCCCCGATATCCGTCTTACCATCTGCAAGCAAACCGGCGATCGACACCGCCATCGCAATTCCATGATCTTCGCACGGAGGCAGCTCGCCGCCCCGGAGTCGCGTGGGACCCCGAACAACAAAGCCATCGCCGCGCTCCTCGATGTCTGCGCCGAGCGTCTTCAGCCCGGCGACGATGGATGCAATACGCTCGCTCTGCTCGCGGTGAAGATCATCGGTGCAGCTCACGACGGTCTCACCTTCCGCCTGTGTTGCCGCAACGGCGAGAATCGGAAGCTCGGCAACGAGCGACGGTGTGAGCTCGCTCCCGACGATCTTCCCGGTGAGTTTGCTGAACCTGACCGCGATATCCGCGATGGGCTCCTCGAGAAACGAATCGCGATTGACATACTCGATGTCCGCACCCATCTCCGCGAGCACGTCGACAAAAGCCGTGCGCGTCGGGTTGACGCCCACCGTCGGCAGGTAAATCTCCGATCCCTCCAGGCAAAGCGCCGCCACGATAAACAGCGCCGCCGACGTAATGTCGCCGGGTACTGCGACCTGGATGGCCTTTGGTGCCGTGCCCCCGTGGATCGAGACCCTGTTATCTTTCTCGTCGATCGGTACGGACATGGCGCTGAGCAGGCGCTCGGTGTGATCTCGCGTGTGGATCGCCTCCTCGATGACGGTATCTCCCTCTGCCAGAAGGCCGGCAATGAGAATCGCCGCCTTGCCTCGGGCGCTCACGCCTGGAGGACTGTAACTGATGGCTCTCAGCGGGCCGCCCTCGATCGTCATCGGCAGATGTCCCTTCGACGTCGTCACCTTTGCGCCCATGCGCCTGAGCGGCTCGGCGATCGTCTCGATGGAGTACTTTCTCAGAGAGGTGTCGCCGTCAATCGTTGTCCGCAGGGGATGGCCGGAAAGAAGACCGGCCAGGAGACTGGTGGTTGTCAAAGAGCCGCCGGCATCCAGCGTCTGCCCGTCAGCAAGCGCTTTGGCGAGGACCAGAACCCGGCCGTCAGGCATTTCCTCTATGAAAGTGCCCAGTTGTCTCAAGCAGGACACCGTACTCTGGACATCGGCCGCCATGGGAACGCCTTCCACGACGTGTTTCCCCTTTGCAATCGACCCGAGGAGCAGGGCACGGTGAGCGATCGACTCATCGCCGGGCACACGGACGGTGCCTCGCATCTGTTCGGCCGGTTGGAGCAGCATCTGAATCGTCCTCGTGAAAGCCCGTCGCAGGGCACGCAAACACGCTGCACCCCGGGTAGACGATTATACCCGTTCCTGGAGAGGAGTGGTGATGCGATTTCTGGTGGGAGGTCAGCGCCTGGCCTCGGCGACAAACCGGCTCAACGCGAGGGAGTCCTTTACCCCCGGCGATTTCTCGATCCCGCCCGCGACATCGATTCCGTACGGATCCACACGCCGCACCGCCTCGCCGACGTTGTCCGGTGTCAGCCCGCCGCCAAGAAATATACGGTAACCCCGAGCGCGGAGGGTCGCGGCAACGGACCAGAGTTTTTCGTGGTGTCCGTTGGGTTTTCCGTCATGTCTGCCGTCGACGTCCAACGCGAAGTAGCTCGTTCGCGTGTATGCGGTGAGTACGGTCGGGTCGTCCAGTTCGTCGACACCAAACGTCTTGATGACGGGCAGCGAGAGACGCGCGAGGAGCGCGTTGCAGTATTCCGGGGATTCGCCTCCCCGCAGCTGGACCATGTTCAAGTCACACGAACGCCCAATGGACGCTATCTCCCCGATCGGGGTGTCGCAGAACACACCGACGAGCATCGCCATGGGCAACGCCTCGCGGATCGCTCTGGCCGTGCGTACGGCGATCGGGTACGCTCCGCACGAAAAATCCAGACCGAGATAGTCCGCCCCGGCCGACACACTGAGTTTGGCGTCTTCGACCGATGTGATTCCGCAGATCTTTATGCGTGTCTCTTGCATGACCAACTCCTGCTATCGAATAACATCCCGTTTTACCGGTGTGCTCGACCAGGCGATGCGCCGGGCAAACGGAATACAAAAAAACCACTTTCTTCGGATCGGAAAGTGGGCGGTTAACGAATTATTTGCTGGAGATTGTTAACCGGAGCGAGACGCCGTACGCCCACATTTCGCCGTTGATGGTGTATAACACCAGAAACGGCCGCGCGAACGGTAGCTGCGAATCTGCTCTGCCATGGGTTTCATCTTACTAGAACGACCGCGAACCGACGACACGCCGGCTCGCGACTGTATATAATACTACTCAATATGAGGGCTAAAGTCAAGGCGGAAGGTACCGACAAGGTCGGTGCAAACTCGATTCGCCAAGCCGCCAGACGTGCCGAAATGCATACGTGAATGATGACGGGACGACCGACCGGTGCGAGTGCGGGTGAGTGTGCCGAATACGTGATGGAGACGATGAAAGATCCATCGCTGGAGAAGCGTTTCATCGAATACAACGGGGCGCAATCGGTATCGGCGTCACGCTTGTCAGCGCCGTAACGGCTTGTGACAGAGCCGGTTGCCGGATCTACCGGCGGTCGTACGGCACTAGGCCGAGCAACCGCTCCGTTTTTGGTGTTTCCCCGGCGTGCGCTTTCGTACATAATTAGTATATAACGATGGCCTTGGGCCACGTTGTTGCATATGCCGATTGGAGCTGACAACCTTTGGTTGCAGCTCAATCGGCCAGAGAACACCCCACGACACAAATCTCGACCCCACATTGGATATACAGCGGCTTGAGGGAGGTGCCCTGATGGGACGAAAGCTTTTCTATCTGCGCGTTGCCGCAGTTCTCAGTTGTCTTCTTCTTATACTCGGATTTCTGGCGTCCTGCAGCGACGATTCGCCAACCGAAGCGGGCAACACCGGTACGGGCGGTCAGGTTGACCCCAACGGCGCCGCGGATTTCATGCTGGGATCGGCAACCGTCGACGGTTTGCCGGACGGGCGTATTGATGTCTGGGCTCACAATCTGACCGTGAGCGATGACTCTGCAGGTGTCGTTGTGTCGTTTGACGTCGTTCTTCATAATCGATCCCGGACCGACGCGCATGCGCCGATCATGTTCTGGATAACCAAAATCATCCCCAACGATGTCCATGTGTTGAACTCGGATATTGTGTATATCACCGAGGGTCCGCCCGGGTTTGATTTCAGCGATCAGCTGGGTGGCGACAATAAGCTCGAGGCCGGTGAGATATCGGGTCCCAGGATGGTGAAGTTCGGGATGGATGAGCTACAGTCGTTTTCGATCGGTTTCCGAGTCACGGTGGGTACGCCACCCGATGACGCCGTTGTTTCCGGTGTTGTGTTTAATGATCGCAACCGCAATGGCCGGCGTGAGAGCGACGAATGGGGTATACGCGGAGTCGAACTGAGGATGACCGGTGTCCAGGAGACGATGCCCCCCGAGATTCTCCGAGAGGCAATCACGGATGACCGTGGGTACTACGGGTTCCGGGGCGTGCCGGCGGGGATCCACAAGATCGAGGTGCTCAACGCGCCACACTGGGTGTCCACCACCCCCAACCCCATGATCGTCACGCTGGTCGAGGTTCCGTCGGGTGTGATACCGATCGAGAATGTTGACTTCGGGTTTTTCTCGGCGGATACAGTCCCGCCACCGGTATTTGGGCCCGTCCCGGTTGGCCCGGGCTCACACAACGACACGCTCTACACCGGCTCTTTTGTGGTGCGGTCGTATGGCCCGCTCCAGGCGTACGTTCTCGAAGTGATGGTGCCACCGATACTCTCACCAGCAGATAGCCCGTTCCTGATGCGGGTCGATGAAGCGAAGGTGTGGATCAATCAGGAACCGGTCTATCGGTTCTGGTGTGAGCCGGGCCGGGAGGTCTGTTTCCCGAGTCGTTATGTGAACATTCCGGCGGGGATCATCGTCCCCGAGCGAAACAGCATTCGAATCGAAGTACGGGGCGGCAATCGGGCTTTCCTGATCTTCTCGATCCTGCGTCGCCCCGATCTGGCGGCGCAGTGAAAACGCCCTTTTGACTACGCCGCGGCAGACCGGTATACTCTCCGAAAACGTACAAAGCGTGCTGCGTCGAAAGACGCAGCACGCTCCGCACTGACTCTTTAATCGTCATGTAACGGGACGGGGTGGTTTGTCATGACAGAGTTTATCTACCGTCCGCCCTATGAGCGCGGGGAGGACAAGACATCGTATCGGTTGCTAACGAAGGACGGGGTTTCCACATCCACATTCGAAGGGCAGCCTATTCTGAAGGTGGAGGCCGAGGCGCTGAGCGGGCTCGCCCGCCAGGCGCTGAGCGACGTCAGCTATCTGTTCCGGACCAGTCATCTCGAGTCGCTCGCACGAATACTCGATGACCCGGAGGCCTCGGGTAACGATCGCTTCGTGGCTCTTACGCTGCTCAAGAACTCCGTCATCTCCTCGGAGCGGGTTCTGCCGAGTTGCCAGGATACGGGCACGGCGATTGTTTTTGCCAAGAAAGGTCAACGCGTGTGGACGGACATCAGCGACGAGGAAGCGCTGAGCCGGGGCATCTTCAACGCGTACACCGAGGAAAACTTGAGATACTCGCAGATGGCGCCGCTTACGATGTATGAGGAAGTCAATACGGGCTGCAATCTGCCCGCACAGATCGACATCGCGGCGGTACCGGGTGACGAGTATAACTTTCTGTTTGTTGCCAAAGGCGGCGGGTCGGCGAACAAGATGTTTCTCTATCAGGAGACGAAGGCGATACTCAATCCGGACCGGTTGCCAAAGTACATCGCAGAGAAGCTTCTCACGTTGGGGACGGCTGCGTGCCCGCCGTATCATCTCGCAGTAGTGATCGGCGGGACATCGGCAGAAATGACGATGAAAATGCTCAAGCTCGCAAGCGCGCGCTATCTCGACGGTCTGCCCGACAAGGGGTCGAAGCAGGGGACGGCGTTTCGGGACAGGGAGATGGAGAATACGGTCCTCGAGCTCGCGAAGAACACGGGGATCGGCGCCCAGTTTGGCGGCAGGTATTTTGCGCACGATGTCCGTGTGATCCGCCTGCCCCGCCACGGCGCGTCGCTGCCCGTCGCGCTTGGTGTGAGCTGCAGCGCGGATCGCAACATCCTTGGCAGGATTACGGCGGACGGCGTGTTCATCGAGCAGCTCGAACAGAATCCGGCGCGGTTCCTCCCGAGTGTTGAGACCGATGAGGCCGGTGAAACGGTCGCGATCGATATGGATCAGCCGATGGATCAGATTCGAGCGGAACTCAGCAAACACCCGGTCAAGACGCGGGTGCTCTTAAGCGGCAAGCTGATCGTTGCACGAGATATCGCCCACGCGAAGCTCCAGGAGCGGATCGACGCGGGCGAAGATCTGCCGCAGTATATCAAGGATCATCCCGTCTATTACGCCGGTCCCGCAAAGACACCAAAGGGTTATGTGTCGGGTAGTTTCGGACCGACGACGGCGGGACGCATGGACTCGTATGTCGCGAGCTTCCAGAAGCTCGGCGGATCGCTGGTGATGCTGGCCAAGGGCAACCGCACCCGTCAGGTCACGGACGCCTGCAAGAAGTACGGCGGGTTCTATCTCGGGTCGATTGGTGGGCCGGCGGCGATCCTCGCGCACGACAACATTACCGATGTCAAGGTGGTCGAGTTCGAGGAGCTTGGCATGGAGGCGATCTGGGAAATCACCGTCAAGGACTTCCCGGCGTTTATCATTGTCGATGACAAGGGGAATGATTTCTTCGAAGCGATCCTGAGGCCCTAGCTCTCAGTGTATGCGTATGAGAATCTGAACCTCTGTACAG
>CBDVBZ010000108.1:0-12760 GCA_965372355.1 uncultured bacterium
GGATAGGGGCAACTGGTTTTCCCGCAATCGCTGACGATCGTGGGCCCCAGCTAGTATGCGAGACCGTGGATGCGTACGGCAAAGACAAACGCATCCGTCGTGAGCGTGGTGCCCCCGCTTTCCTCTTCTGGGCTGCCCCAACCGACGACCGCTTCTGCGGACCAATGGCGCGCGAACTCGTATCCCACACCACCGGAGATTCCGAATCCGCTCTGAGCCCCGTAGTCGTCCGCAGGGCCAAACGTAGACACACCGATGGTGCCCACGAGATACCACGAGGGCGTGTCCGCCGTGAAGTAATAGCTCAAGCCGACAAGCCCGATGCCGAGGGCGAATGTCTTGCTTCCCGACGTGAACTCCGTGCTGCCCCACCACACCTGGTTGTCGTAGTAGAGCATCCAGTGCTCGTTGAACGCACCCCCGATGCGGAAGTCGGTGACAAACGTCCCATCGGTCTCTTTGGGGCTGCTCCCGGAAAAAAAGCCGGTCATTTCCTGGCTAATGGTCGCGGTGCCGCCACCGATGCCACCCCCGAGGACGAAGCCCTTGCGGTCGCCATCGAAAGCACCCGCACTCGTCGCAGCGGCGACGAGCAGTGCAACGGCAAGCGCGCCGACCATCAGTAAACTCTGAAAGCGTTTCATAAGTCCCCCCTTTCTGTTCTGAATGCTATCCCAAACGACGATAACCCGCAACTTGACATTTGCATCACCGCACCACATCTTATTCGTAGGCACCCTACCCGCCCAATCCCCACAACCCCACAATCCCCACATTTCACATACCCCACACACACAGATTCATGCGATGAAAGGGGGAATCATCGTGACTAGCCGAAGTGCATCCACTCGTGTCCGTAATCAGAACCAGGCCTCGATGTGGGGCGGGTTCGCCATCGTCATCGTGTCGTGCGTCATAGCGGGATTTGTCTTGCAGGCAGCGGCGGTTGGGACGGGCGCCATAAAGGGCCGGATCATTGACCTGAAGACCAAACAAGCGATCGGTTTTGCGAACGTCGTCGTCGTGGGTACGAGCAAAGGCGCGATGAGTCTCGACAACGGAACGTTTACGATCACGGGTGTTCCCGTTGGCAAGCATCGGGTCAAGGCGATGATGATGGGATTCAAGAGCGTGGAAAGAACCGTCACCGTTGAGGTCAACAAGACAACAGAGGTCAACTTCATTCTCGAAGAGACAATCGTGGCGACCATGCAAGAAATAATCGTCATGGGCGAACGAAAGATCGTGGATGTCACGTGTTCCGATGTTCGTTCCTCGGTTGCGGACGAACAAGTGAGGGATATGCCGAGCGACGGGGCAGTCGATGCGATGGCGCTAAAGACCGGCATCGTGAGAACAGGCGATGAGCTCCACGCCCGCGGTGGCAGAAGCGGAGAGATTCAGTCCTCATTGGGGTCATCGAGCAAAGAGGCCGGGCGTCACACCGGGGGGCACGCGCGGGGCAGCCGGACCGGGAATGGGTCGGGGAGTGCACGAAGGAAATGTAGCGCGATCCTTCACAACGACGCCGGGAGACCATTGCAGGTGCCTCAACATCTGCGGATTCAGCTCGAGCCTTCCAACACGGAAGCATACGACGTTATTGAGGAAAACGAGTTCCTGGCAGCGATCGACAACCCGTTCTCGACGTTTTCTATAGACGTGGACGCGGCATCCTACAGCAACGTCCGGCGCTTTGTGCGCAGTAACATCATGCCGCCCATAGACGCCGTCCGAATCGAAGAGCTCATCAACTATTTTACCTACGATTACCCAAAGCCCAGGGGGAACACGCCGTTCTCGATTACGACCGAAGTGGCTGAGTGCCCGTGGAACCGGGACAACAAGCTCGTCCACGTCGGCCTGCAGGGCAGGCGGGTTGCCGTCGAGAACTTGCCGCCGAGCAATCTCGTGTTCCTCCTGGATGTATCGGGTTCGATGCAGCCACCCAACAAGCTCCCGTTGCTCAAACAGGCGTTTCGCCTGCTGACCGAACAACTCCGTGAGGTGGACCGTGTCGCCATCGTGGTTTACGCCAGTCAGGCGGGCGTGGTCCTGCCCTCCACACCGGGCAGCAACAAAACCAAGATCCTGGAGGCGGTCGGTGGACTGTACGCCGACGGGTCGACAAACGGCGCCGGCGGGATCCGGCTCGCATACGACATCGCCCAGGACAATTTTCTGGACGGCGGAAACAACCGGGTCATCCTGGCCACCGACGGAGATTTTAACGTCGGTGTGTCGAGCGACGGCGAGCTCGTCCGACTCATTGAGAAGAAGCGGGAGACGGGAATCTTTCTCACGGTCCTCGGCTTTGGGGAGTGCAACCTCAAAGACGCAAAAATGGAGAAGCTTGCCGGTAACGGCAACGGACACTACGCGTACATCGACAACATCCGCGAGGCAAACAGGGTCCTCGTCAACGAAATGGGCTCGTCGCTTTACACGATCGCGAAGGATGTGAAGATCCAGATCGAGTTCAACCCTGCCCGGGTGCAATCGTACCGGTTGATCGGCTACGAGAACCGGCTGCTCAAAAAGAAGGACTTCGACGACGACAAAAAGGACGCCGGAGAGCTGGGCGCCGGTCATTCGGTCACGGCGCTCTACGAGATCGTGCCGGCGAGTCGCGAAACGGCCTCGCAAACCGGCGGTTCGAGGTACGTGATGGTGAGTCTCGCGGCGGAAGCCCTGAAGACACGAGAGCTGTTCACCGTTCACCTCAGGTACAAGCAGCCCGATGCGGACGAGAGCGAACTCATTACAGAAAGCGTCAACGACCGGGACAAACCGTTTTGGAAAGCATCGCGCGATTTTCGGTTCGCCGCGGCGGTCGCTGAGTTTGGGATGCTCCTTCGGGGTTCCAACCTGAAAGGGGATGCAAACTACGTACACGTTCTGGAGATTGCCAGGGCGACGCGTGGCGAGGACGAGGAAGGTCATCGCGCCGAGTTCGCGCGACTCGTGGACGCCGTCAGGTTGATCCAGCTTTCTTCGGGGAGCACCGAGGGCCGATGAAGCGCGTGTTTATCGGAGAGCGGTCGTCCCGCGCAATGCGTGACCCGTGAACGTCTGGCCATCCAACACGAGTGTCGCCGACAGACCGAAATACGCTCCGGACATCGTGTCGCGGCCAGGACGCTTCTCGATCGCAAGTTCAACCGCGGGACGATCACCGCCGGTGGCATGGAATACCACGCCGCCCTCCGTCTCTTTGTGGTTCACATCGGCCCACATCAGAACGGGGTGGCCCGGCCGTGTGAGCCGCATCTCGGACTGACGAACCTCCAGCATCCAGAAGGGCTCGTTGCCCAGGGCGCGGTAAATGAACCGGCTCAAGTCGAAGTCGCAGCCAAAACCCTCGACGGCCGCGTATATCACATCCTCAACCGTCAACGTACCCGAGTAGTCGGCGCCAAACCCGTCCTCCTGCGGCGGACGGATACGGCCGGCGGCCACCACAAAAATCTCCGCGTAAGGCGTGGTCCCCGACGTTAGCTCGCCGTGAAGATCTTTCAGAAGATTTGTGCGGTCGAGCACCCACAGTGCTTCGTCCTCGCCGCAGGGACGCAGCGATCGCACCTCGTGGCCAAAGACGTAATGGCCACGAACGATCTCGAGGTCACTCGCTGGCATGATGGTGTCGGTCCGGCCGGTGTCGCCGGTCGTAGCGCCGCGGTTGTCGTCGTCTGTATCGCCGCCGGAAGTGCAGGAATTCAAGCCGGAAAGAAGACAAACCAAAAGCACGATGAGTGCTGTGATGATGCGAAGAAGTCCGGTCATTCGGGAGCAACCGGAGCAGAGGATTCGGGGTTATGGCAGTGGGTGGCTTCGCCCCTGGACAAGGCCAGACCAAAACCGATGCCTTCGCTAATAGTGACCATTACGGATGATCTTAAGGAATTTCTCGTGGGTTTGCAAACCGGGAATCCCAAGGATTTACCGCATACGCTGAAATCGAGTATAATGCGCGGCATTAAAGGCTCACCCAGAATCATGAGCGACCGGAATGCGCCATGAAAACAAGAAAGACGACCCGATTCTATGAACAGCTCACCCTCTGGCAGACCCGTTCCTCCGCAGACTTCTTCGGGCTGCAGATCTTCTACACACACAACTTCGACATGCGCGATGGTGATACCTGATGCGTGCTGCAAAACGATCCGCTCGTCGACAAGCGACACTCGTCATCCTGATTCTGGGTGTGCTTGCGATGATGACGGCGGCGTCGGCCGCATCGCAAGAGCCCAGGTTCTCGGAGTTTCACACGTGGACGGATATCGCGACGATTTACAATTTTGATAACCACTTTCGTTACGACGGTGACTACGGTCTCCGCGGGCTCCTGACCGACAGCAACTGGACCCTGCTGTATCTCCGGCCGTCGGTGCGCTACTCGAAGTGGTCGTGGACGACGCTGCATGGTGGCGCGGCGCTCTTCTACAATTTCTTCGGGGACGGAGCTGATCTTCCCGAGTTGCGCCCCTGGCTGGGCACCAGATTCGTATGGCCGCGGCTGGGCGGGTTTGCGTTTAGCCACTACTTCCGGTTGGAGCTGAGAGCGTTCTATATCAAGGAAGACAGCAAGTGGGATGCGGTATTGAGAGGCCGCTATCAGCTGGCGGTGAAGTCGCCGGACTTCGCCATCGGTAACGCCGCGGGATTCTACGGCCTCGCTTCTGCCGAGATCTTCGATGACCTGACCGCAACCGTCAACGAGACGTTCGGTGACAGGTACCGGTTCAATATCGGTATCGGCAAGAAGGTCACCCCCGCTCTGCGGGCGGAACTCAACTATCTGTTCCACACGTTTAGAGTGAGCGATGAGCGGGGAGACTTCGATTTCGACGACAACGTCGTCAGGCTGCGCCTCTTTTACAGCTTCAATTGACGTCCGTCCTGGCCAGCGGTTCGACCGGGCCTTGCCGTAAGAGGCCCCCCAATGTGTTAGAGTGAATTATGGCCGCTAGCTCGCGACGGACCGGCCAAAACATCATGATGATAAAATCTCGAGATAACCCACTCATTAAATCTGCCGTGCTCGTGCCCCTGTACCGGGACGACGACGGAGACATTCAGATCGTCCTCGTACGCCGCGTCGATGGCGGGCCCCATGGGGGGGAGTTGGCGTTTCCCGGCGGCAAGCACTCCGACGGAGACCGGACGCTTCTCGACACCGCCGTGCGTGAAACCCACGAAGAAATCGGTCTTGCCCCCGCCGCCGTCGAGATCCTCGAGCAGCTCGATACGATGGACACGATGACGACAGGTTTTGTGATTACGCCGTTTCTTGCGCGGATCGTACGACCCACCGAGTGGATACAAAGCGAGAGCGAGATCGCCGAGATCCTCGAGGTTGCCCTGAAGCACTTCGCCGACCCGGCCATCCACGACGAGGAAATGCGGAGCTTCGACGAGTTGCCCGCGCCGGTACGGATCCCGTTCTACCGGATCGGTGACCACGAGCTTTGGGGGGCGACATACCGAATCTTGCACCCGTTGTTGCCCCGGCTGTTCGCCGAGGAATGGGTGATTTGAGCCACGTCGGCGCGCCTGGTTTCAGGGCGTCTTCGCAAGACCGTGCACGTGGGCAACGGGCCGAACCACCCCGGTCCCGGCGAACTGAACTCGCTCCACCGCAACCGCGGCGAAATCCGCCCGTCTTCTCAGCTATGTCAGAACGGGAATTTCCTGAAACAAAATCGGGGGATTTCCTGTCTAACCCATCAGTGAACCCGTATAGCACTCCGGACTATTTGAAAAAGAGCAACTGAACCATGCAATTGGAAATCAGGAACATATCGAAGACCTACTCGAATGGCGTGAAAGCGCTGGATAATGTGTCACTTACGATCCCAACCGGGATGTTTGGCCTCCTGGGACCGAACGGCGCGGGAAAGTCCACGCTGATGCGCTCGATCGCCACCCTTCAGGAAGTCGACCAGGGGACGATAACGCTCGGTACCATTGACGTCCTTCGGGACATCGACCCGGTGCGGCGCATGCTCGGTTATCTGCCGCAGGATTTCGGGGTGTACCCCAAGGCGGGCGCCCGCATGCTTCTCGAGCACTTAGCGGTTCTCAAGGGCATCACAAAGAAACGACGGGCAGTGGTCGATCATCTTCTGAAGCTGACCAATCTCTGGGACGTTCGGAAGAAAAGGCTCGGTTCCTTCTCCGGCGGGATGAGACAGCGGTTCGGGATCGCCCAGGCACTGCTCGGCGACCCGAAGCTCATTATAGTCGACGAACCCACAGCGGGTCTCGATCCGGAGGAGCGTAATCGTTTTCTCAATCTGCTGAGCGAGATCGGCGAGAACATCGTAGTCATACTTTCTACGCACATCGTTGATGATGTGAGTGAAGTGTGTAGCAATATGGCGATCATAAGAAATGGCAAACTCCTTCTTGCCGGGCGCCCGCAGGAAGCCGTCGACAACATTCGCGGCAAGACCTGGCGGCAAGTGACCGCAAAACCCGAGTTAGAACGCCTTCGCAAGGAATACAATGTTATCTCAACCCGGCTGTCCGCAGGGAAGACCGTCGTTCATGTTTTCGCCGAACAAAATCCCGGCCCGGATTTCGAGCCGGTCGTACCCGATCTCGAAGACGTTTACTTCACCACCCTTAATCTGGCAAACTAGGGAAGCGAAATACGATGTCCCTGGAAGTTCTTCGATTTGAGCTGAGATATCATTTCAGCCGCCCTCTTCTCTACATCTTTGCTGCGTCCTTTTTTATCATGGCATTTCTGATCGTCTCCAGCGACGCCGTGATGCCAATCGGTCGCGGCGGCAACATTGCCCGTAATGCTCCGTTTGCGATCTTCAACGTGCTTTCGTTCATGAGTCTATTTGGGTTGACCGCCGTAGCGTTTCTCGTTGCACCTGCCGTGAACCGCGACCACGAGTGGAATACCCAGGCTCTATTCTTCACGACGCCGGTAACAAAAGCGGAATATCTTCTCGGCAGATTCGTGGGCGCAACGTTTCCGGTGGTGGCCGCTATGATGATGGCGTGTGTAGGCATTGCGCTCGCAGCCATGATGCCATGGCAGGATCCCGAGCACATCGCGGCGTTCAACATGTGGCCCTATTTGTATTCGCTGGTGTTGTTCATACTGCCGAATCTCTACCTATCCGGAGCGATCTTCTTTTCGATTGCAACGCTGACAAAAAGGACGTTCTCGGCCTATATCGCAGTGATCGGCTTTCTCATCCTTTACGGGATGGCGAGAGCCTTTCTGGGCGATCTCGATAACCAGGCAATCGTCTCGATGGCGGACCCTTTCGGCTGGAGTTCATTTCGTGTCATGACCCAATACTGGACGGTGGCCGAGCGGAACGTTCAGCTGCTCCCATTCTCCGGGCTCCTTCTTGTGAACAGGATCCTCTGGCTATCCATAGCGACGGGCATACTCATCTATACGGTGTTCCGATACCGCATGCGAACGGGCGAAGCAAGCGGGCGGCGCGGACGCAGGAGGCAACTCGAAGAGGAGGCGCAAGCAAGCGCAAAAAGCACCGTTACGCCCGTTCAGACGGCGGATGCACCCACAGCAACGCTGAGTTTTACACCGAGGGCAAGGTTCGCGCAGTTTCTCTCCTATACCGCTTTCGAAACCAAAGGCGTCCTGCGCAGCACGCCGTTTCTCGTTGTCATGCTGTTCGGCACCGCCAACTTGCTCGCCCGGCTGTTTGTGGTCCGCGGGGGAGTGTCCGCCTGGCCTCTGACGCAGGAGATGTTGCATCGAATAGAGTCAGGGTTCTGGATATATCCCATGCTGGTGATTGTGATCTACAGCGCCGAATTGATATGGAAAGACCGCCGGACAAGAATCAACGAGATAACCGATGCTCTGCCGGTGCCAAACTGGATCCCTCTGGTTTCCAGGTTCACCGCGTTATACGTGATCTCCGCGCTGATGCTCGTCTTTGCGATGATATGCACGATAAGCTACCAGGCTGTTAAGGGGCATTTTGATCTCGAGCTCGCATTGTACTTCAAGGCTCTCTTTCTCGTTACGCTCACTGAATGGATGATGTTCGCCGCCCTGGCCGTGTTCTGCCAGGTTCTTGGCGGCAGCCTATTTCTCGGGACGCTGCTGTATGTGCTTTATCTCCTGGTGCAGGAGGTGCCGGCCGATCTTGGGTACGAGCACCACCTGTACGTTTACCCCACCGCACCGGAAGCACCGTACTCCGACATGAATGGCTATGGCCATTTTGCCGCACCGCTGTTCTGGTTCAGGTTCTACTGGGGGCTTTTTGCGGCCGGATTGTTGATCCTGGCCAACTGGCTATGGGTGCGTGGCACCGACAACCGTATCAGCCAGCGTCTTCGCAAGGCGCGAAAACGAATGACACGCCGATCGGTAGCGGCGTTCGCCGCCATTTTGCTTGGATTCGTTCTGGTGGGAAGCTGGATATTCTACAACACGAACGTGCTGAATACGTACTGGACAAACAATTCTATAGAGGGCCTGCGAGCAACTTACGAACAACGCTACAAACACTACGATGGTCTCGCGCAACCAAAAGTCACCGCAGTCAGGCTTGACGTCGATATCTATCCCGATTCACGAACGGTCGATATCCGCGGGCATCTGCGCCTGGTCAACAAAACAAATGTCGAGATCGATAAGCTCCACGTGCTTACCGATCCAAACGTGATCATCAAGAGCTTCGATCTGCCTGAACATGGTGTAGATGTCGACGACCGCGAAACGGGCTATCGGATCTACGCGCTCGCAAAGCCCCTCGCACCTGAGGATTCGCTCGACTTCGGCTTTGATATCAGTTCGGTCAACCGTGGATTTGTCAACGATCACTCCAACGTACAGGTTGTTGGCAACGGGACGTTTATCGGCAACTCAGACTATATCCCGCAGATCGGATATTCCCCGGGTTTGGAGCTTGAGGAGCCGGACAAAAGAAAGAAGCACGGCCTTGCCGACCGGCCACGGCTACCCGCTGTAGATAACACCGAGGCACTGCAGAGAATCTTTACACCGGACGCCGACAGGATCGATTTCGAGGCGGTTGTCAGTACCAGCCCCGATCAAATCGCGATAGCGCCGGGTTATCTTCAGCGTGAATGGCAGGAGAACGGCCGTCGATATTTCCACTACAAGATGGACGCCCCGATCCTCAACTTCTATTCCTTCGTATCCGGCCGGTACGAGGTCACCCGTGACAGGTGGAACGGCGTTTCGATAGAAGTCTACCATCACGAACGACATCATATGAACGTCGCCCGAATGATCGAATCGGTCCGAAATTCTCTCGAGTACTTCACCGAGAATTTCAGCCCGTATCAGTACCGTCAGATCAGGATCGTCGAGTTTCCCGGGTATCGTAGTTTTGCGCAGTCGTTTCCGAATACAGTGCCCTACTCGGAAGCAATCCATTTTGTGGATGATCTCCGCGACAAAAACAAGATCGACAGAGTGTTCTATGTGACGGCTCACGAGGTCGCCCACCAATGGTGGGGGCACCAGGTGACGGGCGCCTGGGTGCAGGGTGGCAACATGATTGATGAAAGCATGGCCCAGTATTCCGCACTCATGGTGATGGAGAAGGACTATGGCGCGGACCGGATGAGGAAATTTCTGAGACATGAACTCGACAGGTATCTCCGTGGACGCACTCATGAGATGGACGAGGAGGTGCCGTTGATGCGGGTCGGCAACCAGTCCTACATATACTATGCAAAGGGAAGCCTCGTAATGTACGCTCTCCGCGAATATATCGGGGAGGAGACGTTCAATGCGGCGTTACGGAAATACATAGAAGCAACGGCATTCCAAGGGCC
The DNA here is from genome assembly GCA_965372355.1 of uncultured bacterium. Taxonomy (GTDB): domain Bacteria; phylum Krumholzibacteriota; class Krumholzibacteriia; order WVZY01; family WVZY01; genus CBDVBZ01. The sequence goes on from CBDVBZ010000108.1 coordinate 9,814, forward strand.
TCCTTACACGAACTCGATCGAATTTCTCTCGTATGTCCGGGACGCCGTACCGGCGCGCTATCAGTACTTGATCGAAGATATGTTCGAGACCATCACTCTCTACGACAACCGGACGGAGAACGCTACGGCCACCAGGATGGATGATGGTAGATACAAATTGGTTTTGACTTACCAGTCTCACAAGCTGCGGGCCGACGGAAAAGGAGCAGAAACAGAAATCGATCACGCCGACTGGATCGAGATTGGCGTATACGGTGAAACGGAGGGCGACGAGAGAGCAATCGAAAAGACGCTTTACCGCAAGAAACACAGTCTCGCGAGTGGTACAGGGGATATCGAGATCATTGTCGATGAAAAACCGGTGCGTGCCGGAATCGACCCGCGCAACATCTTGATCGACCGCTTTCCTGACGACAACATCAAGAAAGTCTCTCTTTGATGTCTGATTGGGCAGTCTGAAAGCGCGACATGGAGTATGCTGACCGCCGAAGAGCGCTCGGTGGGTCCTCCTCTCACACCCTGCGGAAACGCCGGAATTCATGAAGCGATACAGAAGCCCATCTGAAGCACTGACCGACCGATACAATGCGGAGGCCGGCGCGTACCTGTCTTACTGGGTGCCTGTGCTGGAGGAAGCGTCCTCCAGGCTCGTGGACGGGATTACGACCAGGACAACGCGGCGTGTTCTCGACATTGGTGCCGGTGCCGGAACACTACTTCCCACACTCGCAGCCAGGTTTCCGGACGCGCAGATCATCGGTGTGGACCGCTCGGTCGGTATGCTTTCACTTTCGCACGCCGCCGCACACGTTGCCGCCATGGACGCACTCGATCTTGCGTTCCGGGATCGTTTCTTCGATGTGGTGGTGATGTGCTTCGTTCTGTATCACCTTGCGGACGCGATCGCCGGGCTCTCCGAAGCGCGGCGCGTGCTCAAGCCGGGTGGTGGTATTTATGTGTCAACGTGGGCCGCCGACCTCGAGTCCCCTGTGGTGGATCTGTGGAACGAGGAGCTGGACGGCAGTGGGGCCATCGCTGGGGAAGAGCTTCCCCGTCTCGCAGATCATGATCTCATGGATAGTCCGGAAAAGGTCGAAGGTCTCCTCAAGGAGGCGGGCTTTCTATCCGCGCGCGCGGCAGTGCACGATTTCTCGTATCAAATACAACCGGAAGACTTTATCGGCCTGAGAACCCAGGTCGGTAGCACCAGCGAGCGACTGCAGGCACTCGAGAGAGATGCACGGCACGAGTTCATCAGCCGGGTCCGCAACAAGCTCGCAGAATTGCCCAGCGAAGATTTCAATCTGAAGATGCGGATCATTCTCGCTTCGGCCCAAGCGCCCTGAATCAGTCGTCTCGTTATCTGTTCCGGCCGTGGCGTTCCCCAACAGAACAGCGACTCGTGCGCCGGGTCGCTTGATGTCAAGCGGTCAAACCGAACGTCACTGTGCCTGATCGGGTTGTTGGGCCGAACCGAACGGGTAGATTACCTTCCAGTCTTTCTTCATATCCACCACCGTCCATCCGGCAGTCTTCGCCACATCCAACGCCTTGTCCAAGCGGCCGATATGAGAGTCTCTGTCGTACGCCCATTCACGTTCGGCGTCTGTGTGACGAACCAACATGCAGAAATACGGACCATCCCCCGCGGCCGTCCATTGCAGCATTTGAAGGTCACCGTCAGAATTGCCAAAGGCGGCGATGGGACGCCGGCCGATGAATTTGTGTATGCCGACGGGCTTCCCTTCCTTGTCATCGATAAAGTCGATCTCCGGCAGACGCATCAGAACGGGCTTGTCGTTCTCCAGAATGAACTCCGTCTTGATGGTACTCCCCACAACCTGCTCAGGTGGAATGCCGTAAACATCCTCTACCCATGGACGCATAAACTCGATGCCTCCCCCGGATACGATGAAGGTTTTGAAATCGTTCGCGCGAAGGTATGCGAGCAGCTCGAGCATGGGTTGGAAGACGAGGTCCGTGTACGGGCGGTCAAAGCGGGGATGGCGGGCCGTGGTGATCCAATCCTTGACAATAGTCTCGAATGTCGCCGTCGTCATACCGGCGTGAGAGGCCATCACCAGTTCGAGCAGCCCGTGCTCACCGGATTTTGCGAGGGCCTCCATGTCGTTTTCCAGTACGGCTTGAAACGGCTGCGTTGTTTTCCACGCCGGATGCTCGGGAGCAAGTGCCCGGATGCGATCGATGGCGAACACCAGTTGAAAGTAAACCGGGCGTTCGGACCACAACGTGCCATCATTGTCGAACACAGCGATGCGATCCTGGGGCGCGACGTAGTCGGGGCCGGAGTCGTCGGCGACACGAGTCACGAAGTCGACAACGGCCTGTTTAGCCGTTCCCTCTTCCCAGGACGGGAGCGGGTTCCGATCACCCGCACACGCCGGCGAACCATAGCCGACGATAAGGAGAATCGCGAAAAGCAGAACGCCACTATAGAATCGGCTCCGTATGTCCGTCACGGTGCACCTCCAGTGAGAATATTGACACGTTGTCGCCTTCCAGGCAGTTCGACTCATTGCGGCGGTGCCGGCCGGATCGCCGGCACCGTATTCGTGCATTTACGTCGGATATGCCGGCGAGATATGCGGCGTGGTCCCGACGGTCGTCCTTTTTGGAATCGCGTGCAGGTTCTGGTTGGGAATCCTCTCCACCTTCTGCTCGCGTGTGAGTTTTTGTTTCCGCTTGGTCATCGGTTTCTCTGCTCAATTCCTAACGTGAAAGCTCAGGGGCGTGCCGGTTTTGGCGGGTCCCCTGAAGTCCCTTATCCGGCCATTTCCCGCTCCAATTGGCCTTTCAGATCCAGCATGGCTTTCCGAGATTGGTCGAAGACTGACTCGATCTTGTCGAAATCCAACACTCGAACATTTGCGATCTGCGGTTGAACATAAATAGTGGCAGAAGATTCCTTCCTCTTGCTGTCCATAGT
>CBDVBZ010000109.1:0-12703 GCA_965372355.1 uncultured bacterium
GAAGCGGTGTTGAAGAAGGCCTCTAACCCGGGGGCCAGGATGAACTTATTGCTGGAGTATGCGATACCCAGAATGCGCGCATCGAAATCACCGATCCCCGCAATGCTGCTGGACCCGAAGGGAGCGCTGGAAGGGTCGTTTACGCTCAGATTCTGGTAATATGCCCGGAAACGCATAGCGAACCTTTTACTCATCTCGCGGTAGAAGCCGGCTTCTTCTCCTTTGAGATTCGCTATATCACCTCCCATGGGCCACCTGAACTCGGCTGTATGCTTGAGCAGCGAACCGCCTTCGTCTACGAACTGTTGCATCTCTGTGATCAAGCGGTAGTCGTACGTGAAGTTCACCGGGTTGGTGCCGCTGTTGTCCTTCTTCTGCTTCTTCTCCTCCTCCTGCGCCCAGACAACTGCCGGGATGGCAAATATGAGGGCGAGCAGGACAATCATCGAAATCTTGGTGAATCTCATCTGAGCCTCCTTTGCTAATGATCATTCTCCTGACGCAACGCCCATCGATCGCGTCCAGAAGAGCCGTCGCATTTACAGGCCACACCGTTCTTGGCCTTTGACTCGCTACGCAAGCTCAGGGCGGGAGCGCCCGTGCCGTCGTGGCGGACAACACGCACTCGCATCGCATAGAAACCTCCTCGGTCGGGATGTCAGGCGTAGCAGACTGACACAAAAGGAGTTACAAAATAGATGTTCAGGGAAAGCTTAGGGCACCGCGGCAGAGGGGGTCTATCCCATCTTAGTGGTATAAAGGCGTATCCGCGTCCTAACCGTCATCTCGCCGATCTTCCCGCCTAGAAGAGGTCCTGTAGACGCCGGGTGAGCCGTTTTGCCCGCGTGCGCATGCCGGGCTCGGGGAAGAGTTCCACGAGGTCCTCTTTCGAGTCAACCCACGTCGCCATTGTCGCCAGCCCGAACAGGTCCATCACACCGATGAGCGCGGTGTATCCACCGCAAACGGCGAGCACCTCGCCATCGGAGAGCATTCCCCGGCGATCCTGGTTCATCGATCCGATCGTAAAGGCAAGAATCGCATTCTCACGCTCATCGGGACGGTTCTCCGCCAGGTATTTCTTGAATCGTGCTTCCATCGGATCGATACCGCTGATCGAATCGAACTCGACGATCGCAAGCGGGGCAAGCCCAACCGTTTCATCCTTTAGCAGCTGTTTTGTTCGAACCTCGGCCATCTTCCGGCAGATCGATTCCCACTCCTCATCTTTGAGGATATCGAGCGCGACATCGGTGGCGAAGAACTGTGTCTTCATATGGAGAAAGGGCCGCACCTCATCTTCGCCGCCATCCGCACTGACGGAATCTGTCACCGATTCCTCACTGTATATGCGCCACGTCTCGGCGTATTCACGGTAGACATCGATCACCTCGGGAGCCACCGGAAAGTCCTCGATGATAAACGGCGTCTTCTCCAAACCCATGAGAAAGGCGGATGCCCTGGCCACCCGGTCACCGGAGCCGAATGCGTTGTTGTAGAGTCCAACATGTATCTTGCCGCCGATCTTATCGAGATCCTCCTGAAGATACTTGCGCGCGGCGACGAGAAGCTCAAGTGTCTGCTGCATCAGGTACATCGTTGGTTTGGCGCTCGAGGGCGCATTGGTGGGGGAAGGCGCAATTGCGTAGACGTGCGCGCCACGGAGCGCCGCGGCGATGTACATCGCCGCCCAATAATCGCTCAACCACAGCGAATCCAGCGACATGAGCACGCTTTTCTTGGGTGCGAGATTGTACATCGTCGCCCGCTGTACGGTCGCTTTCTTTTCACCGTATCCGGTGTCGTTGAAAACAATCATGATGTTTTCGCGCCATCCTCGATCCCACAACTTCTGCAGTTTGTCCTCGTAGTCCGCCGGGAACGGCCGGTCCCGCAAAGCCATCGGTACTTCGTCCTTTTTGAAGCCCTGACTCAGACAGAGTTTCTTGACGCTCCGTTTGAGCTCAACGAGCGCGGGACCCCGGATGAGGAGCGCGCGGTCCTCCCACGACGGGGGGTGGTAGTGATCTCCTACACCGGTACCGGTCAAGACCCCCTCACCGCCCGCCGGGTCCTCCTCGAAAACGTCACGAAACGCAAACTTGCGGTGATCCCGTATGTCAATATCGAGCGCAAACGCCGGATCCCAAACGTTCGTAACGCTCACGTGCACCTTGAAGACTCGCGCCAGTTCCTTCTCGCTCATCCCCTGAAAAGTCGGCGACGCCTGAATCGTCTCGAGGAGCTCGCGATGCGTCTCCTCGATGTGTTGTTTGATGTCCGTGTCTTTCAAGTCGACCGTCGCTGAAGTGTAGATCTCTTCCATGAAAGTCATGATCGGTCGCGATCCATTCCCCTGGTAGTAGTTCTCATCGATGAAAACCATAAACTGCGGCAAGCGCTCCCGCTCACCCGCATCGATGGCCTTGACCGCATCGATCATCGCGCGCATATACCCATCGGCCGCGATCTCCCATCCCTTGGCATCGGTCTCTCCGTTGTTGCGTTGTCCCTGGAAGTCGTGGATAACGAGGACGTGGTAGTCGCGTGTGTCCAGGATCATCCGCTTGAGCGCGTAGTGGAACTGCTCGTTGATGAGGTATTCCACGGTGTTATGCCGTGTGTAGTCGTGTCCCGTGAGCTTCTCGGTGATCGCATCAAACTCTGCCTGCGTATCGTACTGTTCGGGGCGCAAACCGTAGTTCAGCGGCAGCCAGGCGAGACGACCCGCCTTCGACCACATGCCCGTTTTCCAGCGCTCGCCGGACATCTTTGCCGCCCGATGAATCGCCGCGACGGTTCGCCGGAACACCTCGTACGCAAGCGCCTTCTGCCGCTCCGCCGCATCGGCTTCCTGGACGGCAAACCGTGAGTGGCTCGCCAGGAAGCTGTCAAACAACTCGATCGCCGTCTCCGAGTATCCATCCGGCGTCTCGGGTTTCTTGCCCTCAGCGAAGTGGCTGTTGTAGGGTGTGACGATCTCGTCGTAAATGATTCGCTCCGCCTCCTCGGCGATCTGGTCCCCGGCGACGTCGTCGCCGATCGCCAAAGCGAATGCCCGGCGTAACTGGCTGTGGTACCGCTCGTCTTCGTTCACGAAGCTGTGTCCCTCGATACGAATGTGATCGCGGTAGATTCGGGCCCGTTCCTCAATGTCATCGAGGATGAAGCGCGGCGTGAGGAGTCGATCGAGCCACTCCACGGCGTGCTCGATGTCCCGGACGGATTGTTCGAGATCACCGGGCAACCCGCTCTCTGTGAAGTCGTCCGCCGCGTCCGGGATGTCACCTTTGCCTATCTTCTTGGTCTTTTCAATCGGCCGATTACGCCGATACTTCCAAAACGGTGAGTTCAGGACAATACCGGCCAGCAGTTCCTTGTTTCGGCCCCAGTAGTCGAACCGCAGCTCCTCGCCGTGATGAAACAAACCGCCGCGCCGGCCCGCGAACTGCAGGGAGATCACATAGCTCAACCCGCTTTCGCGAAAGTCCCACTCCACGCCGGTGCGGATATACGGGATTCGGATGTAGTACCCGATATCACCGCTCCACTGATCGTTTCGATACGAAACGCCGCCCTCGAGGCTCATGAGATGAACGCCGAAACTCGGGAAGATTCCCGCGGGAGTGAGGTTCGCAAAGACCCTGCCGACCGAGCTATCCAGATCGTAGGCATATCCGCCTTGGACACCGACGGCGAAATGTATTCTGGGGGGTTGGCCGATGGAGTGCGGCGTCTCGGACACCGTTGAATCGTCGGTTTGCGCCCCGGCGGCGCCGGCACTCACAGACGTGAGGAGAAGCGCCGCCGCGAGAAACACGCATGCAGATCTGCTGGCCATGTCTACCGAGACTTGTATTGTTCTCGTCGCGTGATCTTGACGAGTGTGCCGGCCTCCAGCTTCTGGTCTACGGCGAGGTCGTTGACGACTGCCGTGTACGCCGGTGTCCAACGGTTGCCGGTTCGCTTTCCGAGCTGCGTGAGATTCTCATCGTCGCGAGCCTCGATGATGCGTACGCGCAAGGCGGCGATCGATTCCCAATCTTTCTTGGCCAACGGGCGCAGGCTCAGGGCGGTTTCGCGCAGCGCCTCACGATAACGATCGGCGCCCGCAGCCACGAGCTGGTAGGTTACGCCGCCCATCTTTGCCCACAGGTAATGGAGATAGGAACGCTCGCCGCCTCGCTGCCCCTCTTCCTCGAGGCTCACGTGGTATCCCTTCCACTTGTCGCCTTCCACCGCGTGGCTCTTCAACGGGCTGACCCCGTGCTCTTTCCGAAGACGCTCTTCAAACTCAGCCGCGTAGGCGGTCGGGTCTTCGTCTCCTGCGACCGCGACGAACACAACCGCCTTCTCCTCGTCGGCGTAGGCCCCCACGTGCTGCGGTGTGTTCAGGCTCGTCCACCCTTTGGGAAAGGTCAGAGTGAACCCCATATCGGCCTGGTAGAAATGTTCGTCCTTGAAGATACCCGCGGCGGGGTTCTGGTCATACCAGATTCCGTCCAGCTTGCGCAGAAACTCCCGCCTTTCGGAGGCGATCGGCTTCTGCCGAGACCACTCGATCTTTTCAGCTTCTTTGTTGATGTTCTTTACACGATCCGGCGTCGTGGGGTGGGAATCGAAGAACGTCGCCTTGCGTTTCTCCCCGGTCAGCATCTCCACATCCGCTTCGAGGTGAGAGAGGATGTCGGCCAGTGCGGTCGGGTCGTAGCCGCTTTTTGCGGAAAGCCGCATGCCCAGTTTATCGGCCTCGTTCTCCTGGCCTCGCGAGTAGGTCGCCAGCCCCAACTGATTGACCGCGGCGATGGGCGCGTTGAGCAATCGCCCCAGATCCTCGTCCACGACGCTGCCGATGATCGCCCCCGGAATCTGCAAGACGCCGCCCAGGATGCCGCGGCGCTGCCTTTTCGCCGAGTGGCGCTCGGTGACGTGTGTGATCTCGTGACCGATCACTCCGGCCAGCTCATCCTCGTTGTTGGCGAGCACCAGAAGGGCACGCGATATGTAGACCCAACCTCCCGGCAAAGCAAACGCATTCGGTTCGAACTGATCGACGATGGCGAATTTGAAGGTAAACGGGTTGTCCTCGAGGTTGCCCGCCAATCGCGATCCGATCGCCGCCACATAATCACTGGTCCCCGGCATCTCGTAGATGCCGATTAGAGCCTCCACCTGCTCGGCCACTTCCGCGCCGATCTTCTCGTCGTCCGATTGAGCCGCCGCCGGGAGCGCCGCAACCGAAGCGAGGGCAATAGCACCGATGAGCGCTACACAGATCAGCGGCAGCCGTTTCGTCACATTTAGATTCCTCATAGTACTGACTCCTCCCTGAATGTCAGTGGATCGTCACTTCGGGATTCTTATCGATGCACACCCAAGCCAAATCTCCGTTCTGCCAGCGGGCCAGACAAACCTAATGTTTCCCCCATCTGTCCAGCAGACCAGTCGCGTAGCTAAGATTGATAATGAAATTGTGCCCGTCGAAACGCAGCCTGGCCCCGTAATCCAAACCGTACTTCGTCACGATATAGAGTCTGGCCGATGGCAGGAACGCAGCCGTGAAATTCACCATGTGTCTCCTGTCGTGCACACTCGGATCCCAGAAGACGTCGTCTCCCGTGTCGTCACTGACCTGCCAGTTGTTCGCGCCACCGAGAAACGTGCGCCGGGACGAAAACGCGAGCAACGGGGCGGTCGCCCACATCCCGACGTCGAGATCCACGTTGACGTTCCCCTGGAGTATGCTCTCTACCTTGTTGCCGTTCATAGGGGGACAAGATTCTGTGCTTTCTGGATTTACCCTATTTGGAGTTTAGACTGCGGAGCAGACCGGGGCTATCCCACTTTAGTGGTATATGCCTCAGGAATAGAGACTTCGGGGTTTTGGTCGTTAGTGCCCGTTTAACGCACGCGCTCGCGTTGAGCCACCGCCTTCTCTTTGGTGCCCCAGGAAGAACGGGACACTGAGCCCCTCTTCGCCGGTGGCCACGTCGGTGCGAAACATGAGGATCGACGGGATGAGAAAGCGAACGCCCAACCTACCACCGCCGACAATCATCGCTGCCACCTTCGGCTCGAAACCTCTGGAGCCCGAAGGCATGAAGGCTGTAGAATGAGTGATCAGGGAGTGCCGCTACGGCGGTCTTCCCGCGCTGCAGGTGGCAACGGCCTTACCAAACTGTTGCCCGCCAGGTGATGATCTATCTGCAAAGGTCTGAGCCAGGTGGATTCGATGCCGCGGCACATTAGGACCCGGCTTGCACCGGATGGATTCGGATGGTATCGATGAAGGATTCTTCCGCAAAACCCAGGTTCATTCTTCGCCAGCTCCTGTTGGTTGGGATTCTCGGTGGCGCGGCACTGCCGGCTTCGTTGATTGCTGTCCTGGTCGGACGAGGATCCGTTGAGCACTTCGTCTTCACGGTGGCCCCGGCCTTGCTGGGCGTGCCGCTCCTCATCCTCTGGGGTGTTGTTATCTGGGTCGTGGCCCGGCGATACGAAGATCCGGATATCAGGCGACGAATGCAATGGGCCGCAGCTGTGCTCGTCGGAATCGGCCACTTTTCTCTGTTGCTTGTCCCATCATACCCGGCGGGTCTCCTGTTGAACTTTCGGGATGTGCGTGCAGCGCGCTACTACTGCGAGTCGCTGATGCCTCGATTGGAATCTCACCGCGAGGCCAACGGCGAATACCCGGTCAAAGTGGACTCCCTGCTACCGTCCGGGCGTCCTTTGCCGCGACTCTTGAACGGCAGGCAGTTTTACCGTCGCGTGGGCGCTGACTACGAGTTTGCGTTTCTGGATCCGTCCCCGATATGGGGTGGGCACAGCTATTTCTCTTCCACGGCGCGCTCCCGCGGCAAGTGGGAGCGGTGGCACTGACGCACTGCCAATAACCGAGTCCGTGATGGTGGAGCCTCGAGATGAACCTCTGAACTGGCGCCGCCTGCGAGTTGCGTCGTCAGAGATCGGCGCCGCGGGTCAGCCAGAAGTGCACCATTACATAGGCGAGCACCGCACCAGTGTGACTGAGAAGCGGCAGCCACACGCTGCCCGTGCGCCGTCGGAGCCAGCCCCAGAGCAGGCCCGCCCCCAGCACACCGCCTGTCATCGCCACCACACCTCCGGTCTCGCCAACCAGGCTGCCGATGGTCGCGGCGTGGTAGCTGGCGTAGAGAATTGCGGGCAAGACGACGGTAAGGGCGGCGGGTGGCCGTTGGGTCGGCCGCGCCAACGCCACACGCCCGGGGAAATAACCGCGCCAGAATAGCTCCTCGGCTGGCGCGTTGAGCAAGCCCATGAACGTCAGCACCGCGGGCACCTGCCCCAGCGAGACCCCCCAGCTGCCGATGGTCGCCACGGAGTGTTCCGGGTCGAGGAAACGGTCTCGCGTCAGCACGAGGAAGGCACCGGTCACCAACGCCGTGGCCAGCCCAAAGGCGATGGCGGAGCGAAACCCGCGCGGCGAGCCTACGCTGTCGCCCGAACCGTCCTTCGCGCTTGGGTGGAGCAGGCCGAGCATTCGCGCGTGCTCTCGCCAACCGCGCCCCGCCAGGCGGGACTCGATAACGGGTGCGACGAGGCAGAAACCCAGCTGGTAGCTCGCGAAGGCCCACCAGACACTCCTCAGGTATTGGATGCTAACGATGACCGCCAGTGGCGCCGCCATTGCAAGGACCAACGGGACCGCTAAAGAGCCGCTAGTGGTCGATTCGACCTTAAATGGCTGATTCGACATGATCGGTCATCCTCTGCCGCATCGCGCGGTCGATTGGCACCTGGCTACCGCCTACGCTGAAGGTATCGCACTACCGGCTCGAGTGGAAGAGAGGATTGGTTAGGGTGTATGGATGCTACGTCGCGACGGTGACGGCGGAAGGGTAGATTACGTTGATCCTCTTCGAGTTTTCCCGCAGAATCGTAATAATATCGATCGCTGATCTGGGGTTCGAATGCGACAGAACTCGGGAGGCTCGCATTGGATGACACGCGGCAATACTCCGACATGTCGTCGGCGGTTTCGGAGGACCGTTTCAGGCAGGTCTTTTACACTCATTTGCAGGCCGACGGCTACTCGGATGCCGAGGCCTACCAGTTTATCTTCAGGACACCGGATCCTTTTCAATCTGCGCCATCGGATGAACACGGCCTCGAGTTGCTGGAGGCATCCACGAAGCGGTATCGGGCTCAGCTCGCTCATGGCTGGTTTCTCGAGGGTCTCAGCCACAAGCTCGAGCCGGACGCGAGCGTTTTACAGGCTCCAGCGAAGCTCGTAACGTTCATCGTCATACCCGGGATATTTGGCGAGTTCAACGCAACGCTGCCATTCCAGTCGGTCGTCGACAACACGCAGTCTCACTTCTACAAGAAGTGGCAGACGGCCCTCGAACAGGTCACCGACAAGGTCTACAGCCTGTTCGAGTTGTCGGAGGTGCCGTGTCAACTCTCCGATGTCGTGAAGATCGGGAGTATGGACCAGGGCGAACGATCCTTCGCGAACGTCATCACCCTGAGGGCGCCGGGAGGATCACTGGAGACGCTGGGAAGCCTGGAATCCAACGTCGAGGTCATGCGGAGGCGCCTGGCAAAGGTCTTTGAAGTCATCGACGATAATACCGACCTCTATCTGGTCGGCTACTCGAGAGGATTGGCCGTCGCTCTGGAACTTGTCAGCAACTTGCACGAGCAACGCAAAAGCGGCCAGATCTCCCCGGCAAACGCGACCTGGTTCCGGAGGGTCAAGGGTGTTGTCGGTATTGGCGGGGTGTACTACGGCGCCAAGTTCGCACGCGACGTGTTCTCGGGAGAGCGGGTGGCGGCCAGTGATTTGATCAGGCTGTTCTCCGAAACGTCCGACAAGCTGAAAACCATTCCCGACGATGTCAAACGGTCGAAGCAGGCGGCGATCCTTGCGGAGAACGTCGCGACGTGGGCGCGTTTCGTAAAGCGCATATCCAAACCGGACCGTCCAGAGATCGCGGCGCACTTGAACTTTTTGGGAATCCCGCTGCTGGATGCCTACGAGGAGGAGATCAAGACCCGCGCAAAGAGGCTGAAGTTACCGGTCGCCAGTCCCTGGGGCATCTTCTCCGTGGTGAACAGTTTCTTTCTGCAGACATTCGACCTCAGGAGCTTCGCATCCCGCTACAATGAAAACATCCTCGCGTTCAAACAACTCGTCGAGGCGGTGATCACCGGTGTGCGCACGCTCACGCCCGCATCGAGAGACGAATGGTGGCGGAGTCACGAGCTTCCAAATGACATCGTACTCCTATCCATCACGGGGACTATGCCGGACGCAAATCTGCACGGCTTTCGTTCCCCCCTGTTGGAGTTCGAGGGATTCGGCCCCAAGACGCCCGACTACAACGACGTCCTGCGGAGCAGCTACTACGGCACCGTGGCCAGCGAGAATACCCAGATCAACGACTCGCAGCTATCCCATTTCTCTTCCAGGTACTGGGAGCAGATGTATCCCGAGCATCGATATGCTCACTACTACCTGGGCGTTCTCGGCACCCACCACTGGGGCATGGCGTTCCCCTTCAACCGGAAGGATGCGGAGTCCGGAGGAAACACATTTCCCAGGGCGACCCTGCTGAAATCCATAGCCTCTTTTATCGCGTCGCTGGTACCGGCGCAAGCTGGGGCACGAGAGCTCGGGGTTGAATAAGCATGACGTGGAGGGGTTCGACCCGGCCGAGTTCCTGGCGACTGCCTACGGCGTATACCAAATCGGACTCGTATAAGCTCTTTCCTGAGTTGTCATCTTAATGTCTCTAACATCCTTTAAATCGTTCCGAAGAACGTCATAGGCTGACCAGCGTGGTGTTGGGATCTCGATCACCCGTGCATAGTAAAATGCTTTTTGTTCCGGATCAAAATCCGGATCCTTCCACACAGTGATGAATTCCGGGGCACCTATAGTATTTTTCCATGTCGCTTTTTTGATATTAACGGTATTGCCGACCGGTGTCTTGCATCGGCCGTTTCTTCCGCCCTTGGCGGACGAATTCCCCGTTGAACGGGTGCTGCTGGTCGGCGCCCAGCGTGGTGGAAAACCGATTTCCAGTCGTTCTTGATGCTGACGACGAGCCACCTGTTCACCAGCTAAGGCGCCTGGCTCATTGTTCTCGCCTCTAATCGACGGGCGTGTACCAGATGGGCGATGTGTACGCACGGTCCTGGACCGTCATTGGTACTTCAGGTGACATCGTGATCTCGAAACGCTTGGCGTCGTACGCCGTCCAGCGAGGTTTAGGGATCTCAATAACGCGTACGTAGTAGAAGGCGCGTTGCTTGGGATCAAATTCAGGGTCCTCCCAGAAGGCTTCCAATAGCGGGTCGCCAATGGTGTTGGTGTAACTTGCATCAGGTATGTCTACTGTATTGCCAACTGGTGTCTTGCAGCGACCATCCTTGTCGATTTTCCGACCGTCGGATACTGCAAGGTCCTCTGGGTCATCGCTGTCGAAAGCGGAGAATGGCACGATCATATTCACGCGATCAGGGCCATCGTGGAAAATCACTATGCGGTGGAGATTGTTGCCCGGCCCCGGTGCCGACGTCCATTCGTAGCCGTTGAACGCGGTGATTTCCAGAATTTCCCTTCAGCGTGAGAATGGTTGAGGCTGGAGAATCTCAGTGCTCCCCGCGTCCGTCCAGCAGGCCAGTCACGTAGTAGAGATTGATGACAAAATTGTGGCCGTCGAGACGCTGCCTGGCCCCGTAATCCAAGCCGTACTTCGTCACGATATAGAATTTCATGAACACGGGCATGAACGCGGCCGTGAAGTTCACCATGTGCTTCCGGTCGTGCACGCTCGCATCCCAGAAGACGTCGTTTCCCGTGTCGTCACTGATCTGCCAGTTGTTGGCGCCACCCACTCCCAGCTCGAGCCACGGATTGACGAACGCGCTCACGCCATATTCGAGGCTCAGCCGGTTGCCGGGCCTGTAGTCGCTGTCCTTGATCTTGGAGTTCGTCTCCACGGTCACGCCCGCCTCGAATGCCAGCGCCTGGTGCGACAACGGGTAGAAGTAACCGAACAGCTGGAAAAAGTGCGACCAGAAACCGAGCCCCAGGTTGTCGTTTGCACCGCGCTCGTACCGGCCCGTCGGAGCCGCGAACGAGTACAAGAAGCTGACGTTGTATTTCCGCCGTGGCGGCATCCCAGTCTCGGCGAAGTATTCCTCGTCGTTCATCCCGGCGTATGGATCGCGCGGGTCGCCAGGGCCCTCTGGGAAAAGCCCGAAGGCCCACGAGAGCCCCAAGGGGACCACGATGAGATCGCTCCAGCCCGAAAGATCACCCTCAAAGACCTGTGTGACGGTGGTGTCTCTGATGCCCGCATACCGTTGCGTTGCTACCGTACCATCAGCCACGAAGTAGCTGGGTGCGATGCCAGCGAGGTACCGAGCGCCACCGAGGAACGTGCGTTGAGACGAAAACGCGAGGACCGGGGAGGTCGCCCACATCCCGACGTCGAGCTCCACATCGACGTTTCCCCGGGGTAAGCTCTCTACCTTGTTCCCGTCCCGGTCCTTGAACGCGTTACTGGTAAAATACCAGTTGTACCAGATCAGGAAGAGACCGGGCGGCGGCGTTATGGCGTCCCGGATGCCGATGATACCGGGCGCGTAGTGACCCGGCTGTAGCGGCGAAGACGGCGAAACTGCCTGGGCGTTCACGGAACCGGAGCTGAACAGCAGCAGTGCGACGGCAAGAGCTCCGACGCCCGTCAAGGTCCTCATTATCCTGCTGTGCATTCTCATCTGAGTTACCTCCCTATATCGTGTGTAGTGTGTGGCCAACTCGCTCCATGAACAGCTCGGCCACCTTGAGGGCCGAGACCAGCCCTGCGATACTTTTCTCAATTTCCAGATACGGTCGTAATTCGACTTCTATGGTCGATAAATATGCGCCCGTTTGTCCTCCTACTTGGACGATGGCGTATACCAGATCGGTGAGGTGTAGGCACGATCGGTTACGGTCATGGTGACCTCCTTGGGCATCTCGATTCCGAAGAATTTTGCGTCGTAGGCTGTCCAGCGCGGCTTCGGGATCTCGATGACCCGCACGTAGTAAAACGCTCTCTCTTTTGGATCGAAGTCAGGGTCTTTCCAGTAGCCCATCAGCAGGGCGTCCCCAATGGAGTTGGTGTAGCTCGCATCCTTGACGTTCACCGTGTTCCCGACCGATTCCTTGCAACGACCGTCGCGCCCAATCTTGCGGTCGTCGGAGACCGCCACGTCGTAGATGCGCTCGTGGGTCTTGCCATTCTTATCCAGCCAGCCCTTGATGATCTGGATGCGGTCGAGGTTCGCGTTGTCCGGATCGCGCAGGGAACGGATCATGAAGGTGGGCACCTTCCCCTTGGGCGCCTTCTTGAGATCACCACCCATAGGCACGCCGCGCTTGTAGCCTTCACGCGCGAAGTGCTGGGTCTCGACTTCGTCCTTCTCAAAATCCCAGCCCGCGAACACGCGCACGGTGATACGGCTGCCGCTGGTGGCGTAGACCTCCTTGCGGGCCATGGCGTCAAAGAGTGCCTCGCGGGTGTTCTCCCGCGCCCACACGGCGGCCAGCCCCGAGGCGCTCATCTGCCAGGCACTAATGACCGGTGACTTATCCACGATAGTGCGGATCAGCACCTCCTCGGCCCTATGGTCGCTGGGCTCAAGATGAGGAAGCTTGCCGAAA
>CBDVBZ010000110.1:0-12617 GCA_965372355.1 uncultured bacterium
GCTGTCTGTGTCGCCTTCTTGGCAACGGGCTTCCGCGCAGTCTCGGTCGTCTTGGCTGTTTTCGCCTTTACCGTAGCCTTCTTCTTCGGTGCAACTTTGGGCTTGGCTTTCGCCTTGGTCTTTCTCTCCTTGCCCTGCTTCTCCACAACAGCAATCATCTCGTCGGTCATGCCGCTCATGTGGCTCTTGACCGCGAAACCCGCCTTGCCGAGTAACTTGATCAGCTCATCGTTGGCTATCTTGTACTTCTTTGCCGCTTCATGGACCCGCATCTATCGGCGCTCCTTCGGTCGCGCTCATCCCAGTGGATTCTCATCCTTCTTCTCGCTGTCCGAAACCTGCTCTTCGTCTTCGCCGTCGCTCTCGGGCACGCTATCATCCTCGGTCGGCACGGCCTTCAACTCTTCCTCGGTCTCCTCCGCGTCCGTTTCGTCGGTGGTGTCCGCAGGTTCGGCATCCTCGGCTTCGGCTTCAACGCTCTCAGGCTCTGCAACTTCTTCCGCGCTCTCCTCCACCTCTTCGTCCCCCTCCGGCGCGTCACCAAACAGCGCCTCTTCCGTCAACTTTCTCTCTTCCTCCGGCTTCTCTTCTCCGTCCTCGCCCCCGCTCATGATGCTCTCGTCGAACAGCGGTTTTTCCTGTTCCTTGGCCCGAATCCGCTCTTCGTTTTCCTTCTCGATCAGGCCATGGAGGGCCTTCTCGAGCTCCGTTATGGTACCCTCGGCGGTTTCTCTGAGCTTGGCAAGAGTCTTTGGTCCCAGACCGGGGATTTCGAGAAGCTCGTCATCGGATGAGTTCGCGAACTTCTGAACCGTAGAAATACCGGCCGCCCTGAGTTTCTCGGCGATCTTCTCGGTAACACCAACCATCTCTTCGATCGTCATCGTAAGATGTTCCTGCAGTCTCTCGCGCTGCTCGATCTCGCGCGACGTGATGAGATCGATCTGCCACCCCGTGAGTTTGGACGCCAGACGAACGTTCTGTCCGTCCTTGCCGATGGCGAGGGAAAGCTGATCCTCTTCGACGACTACGAGCACCGATTTGTTTTCCGCATCGACGCGGACGGAAGCTATCTTGGCCGGCGAGAGTGCACGGCTGACAAACCCCGAAATATCGTCGTTCCACGGTACGATATCGATACGCTCGCCACTCAGCTCGTTGACCACCGCCTGGACGCGCGAACCCTTCATACCAACGCAGGCCCCAACCGCATCAACACGGTCGTCTCGCGAATACACGGCGACTTTCGATCGCCCCCCTGCCTCTCTCGCGACGCTCTTGATTTCGATGATGCCTTCGTAGATCTCGGGGACTTCTTGAGAAAAGAGCTTCTTCAAGAAATCGGGACTCGTTCGCGAAAGCGTGACCATCGGTCCCTTCGCATCTTTGTCAACCTTGGTAATACAAGCCCGGATCGATGATCCCTGGTTGTAGCGCTCACGCCGAATCTGCTCCTTCTTCGGCATGGTCGCTTCGGCGTTGCCGAGGTTGACGAGTATTCCGTTGCGATCGATCTGCTGCACCGAACCCGATACCACGTCGCCGATCCGGTCCTTGTATTCCTCGAAAACCCGCTCTCTCTCGAACTCACGGATCTTCTGCATGAGTATCTGCTTGGCAATCTGGATGGCATTGCGGCCAAAGTCCGAAAACGGCACGAGTATCTTGACGGTGTCTCCCACCTTGGGCTTTTTCTCGTACTCACGCGCCTCCTCGATCGTCATTTGGGAGCAGGGGTCTTCCACCTCTTCCACCACGGCCTTGAGCAGATAAAGCTTCAGGCTGCCCTTGTTGTCTTCCGCCACCTCGACCTCGGCCGTGGCGCCATGCTTCTTTTTCACCGCGGAAGAGAATCCCGCGGTCAGTGTTTCCATAAGAATAGTTTTGTCGATACGTTTCTCACGAATCAGGTCATTGAACGCCTCAGCGAACTGGATACTCATGTCATTCACCCTTGTTTTTCTTGGTTCGTTTTTGCTTTTTGTCGATCTTGTATTCGCGTCCCACGAGATTCGCTTTGATGATGTCCGACAATCTTATAAGTTGTTGTCCCGAATCCGTATCCATTGCTAGCATTCCATTTATACAAGATCGTATGTCCCCTGTATATGTCTTTTTCCCCGCCTCCGAGTTGTCACACTGCACACGCGCCTGGTGCCCCTTGAACTGGACGAAGTGTTCCTCCCGTGTCAGCGGCCGGTTGCTTCCCGGTGAGGAAACCTCGAGCAGATACCGGCCCGGAAATGGATCGATTCGATCCAGAAGCAGGCTCACCGTCCGGCTCACCATCGCGCAGTCTTTGATGCTCACACCGTCCGTTCGATCGATATAGAGCCGCACGATGGGATTCCGTGTGGTCCCGACGACTTCCAGCTTGACGCACTCGAAACCCAGGACGCCGAGCTCCTGTGTCACTATATCCTTTAACTCATTGCGCTCCATAAAACTACGCTCAACGAACGGGGGTCGAAACAACGTGCGTGATCGAACAACCAGTGGGTATTAAAAAAGTGGGCAACCCACGCCCACTTCGAACCACCTTCGGAACCGCGACCCGAGGACACCGGCTTGTCCCGGAAGGGCTCCACCCGGCAGACGGAGCGCCACCCGGCGCCGCGCCATCCTATGTAATAGCAGAAACGGGCGACAACCGCAAGCGAAACTTAGGGCTTTGGAATGTTGTAAATGATGTCTACAACGAGCGTACCGACGGACCGCAGCGTCTGCTGCGAGCACTTGTCCGGCGTGTCCGCGAGGGTGTGCCAGTACGGATACGGCAGACCGATCAGATCCACGACGGGAATCCCCGCCTGGAGCAGCGGCACGTGGTCATCGTAGATCGGGCCGGAGCGCTCCGGGACAAAGATGTCCAGGCCCAGATTCTGCGCCCGAGCGAAGATCTCCGCCGTGAGCTCCGGCGCGTGATCGAGCGAGTTGCCCTCCTGCCTGATCCGGGCTTCTCGGGCTCCAACCATGTCGAGCAGGATTCCACCCATCGGACGATAGCCCCGCAGATTCGCTGCAAAGTGTCTGGAGCCCAGGAGATAGAATTTCAGGTCACCCGACTTGCCATAGTCCTCCCCATCGAAGAACACGAGATCGACGCCCAGCCGTTCCGGACGGTGACGGGTAAGGATGCCGGCCATCTCGAGAAGCACGGCGACACCGCTCGCTCCGTCGTTGGCACCCAATATCGGTTGGGAGTGCAACAGCACGTCCTCCTCCTGGTCTGCCCACGGCCGTGTGTCGTAGTGGGCGGCAAGGAGAAAGCGCTTCTTCTCATCCGGGTAGAAACTTCCGATGATGTTGGTCAAATGCAACTCGCCGGACCCGTAGGGATCCCGGACCCGAAAGCGCTGCAGTCTGACATGCGCACCGGCCTTGCGGAGTTCGTCGATGATGAGAGTCCTGGTGCTGTCGTGGCCCGGCGAACCGGGCAGGCGCGGTCCGAACTCACACTGTCTAACGAGATAGGTCCACGCGTCGGCGCCAACGAACTCCGGGGGCGGCCGCCGGCCACATGCGGATAGAAACAACGAGAGGATAACGAGAATGGGGACAGCCGCTCGTGCTGTCTCTCGCCAACGGCTAGAACGTGAACGTCGCATCGATACCCACGCGCGTCGTCGTGATGGTTTGGTCCGTCGCCGCGCTGAACGAACGTGAAAAATCGACAAATAACCCTCCGTTGAGCGCACGGGTAAAATTGTAGGTTACACGCGGCGATACACGAACTGTTGTCCGCAACGGTACGCTCTGCAGGATGTTGGACCCCAGCGATGATCTCTTGCCGCCGGAACGAGTGTACCCCATGGCGAGTGACGTATTCAAGCTGCTACGAAGCGTTTTGTTGCGCAGGAACGGAAGCGGGATCTTGAGCGTTTTCCCCGGTTGGAAAGCGTACTTGAACTCCATGTTGATCGACATCGAAGATGTTTCGTTGTACGAGCCCCGGTTCTCGCTCGTGTTCTTACTCAGGTTCATGTTCAGGTTCGTATTGAGGCCGTTTTTCCATGTGAACACGATCGCCGGTGTCAGCGACCGGCTCTTGTCCGTGCTGTCGACGCGTTTTCCCTGTCCCGACTCACGGGTTGTCTTTCTGTACCCAATCGTCGCGGCGGATGACGAGAACAGGCCCTTCAGTGGGCCGTACTTTTCGAGCCCCGTCCAGCTCAGGTTGAGATCCGGCCAAACCGTGTTTTTGGATCTCGCTTCGGATTCAAGAAATGTGTTTCTCGACAGCGTCAGGCTGTAGCGCGCCGCCACGTCGATGTTTTTCGTGACCTGCACGCCCGAATCCAGTAACAGCGAGTTGTTTTCGCTCATCCGCTCGGGCACGTCGAGAGGAAGCCCACCCACGCTGGTCCCGCTCTTGTCGGTCAAACCGAGCTGGAAAAGAAGATTGGGGCGGTCCTCGATACGCGAGTAGGTGCTCGAAAACCGCTGTCTGAACGACGCGTTGATCCGTCGGATTCTGCTGAGCACTCCACCGATTCTTCGAACGGCGATCCATTTGTCTGCGCCCTTCTCCTCCTCCGCGGGTTGTTCCACGCTCGCCGAATCGGGAATGGCCTGACCGGGTTGGCCCTGCGGCTGACCGCCCGAGCGGCTGGGAGGCGGCGACTCCTCTTCGGCGAGATTCAAAGCACCGAACAACCTCTTGAAGTATTTCCCAACATCGAAGTTCAACTTTGCACTGGCATTGCGAGTGTTGGACACGTTTCTCACACCGGGCGGGTCGCCCTGACGCCTCACATCCGGTCTCGAATCCTCGCGGTAGGTGGCATTGAAGTTGAAGTCCGGCTGGAGCGCTCCGATGAGCCACAGATTCGGCACCTTGTAGTTCGCCTGGAAGGTGTGGTTGCGCATCGTCTCCATCCCGATATCAATGCCGAACCACTCATGCGGCCGCGCATAATCCCTGTCGATATTCATGCGAAACGATGTTGTGAACGACTGAAACGGGTTGTAGTTGGCTTGCCCACTGGTGCCGATCGTCGCGGCATAAAACGCCGGATCGCGGATGAGCGCGTCACCAACGTTGCGCCACCTCTGACCCCTCCGGCGGTTGGCGGTCGCCCGGACGTTGAACGAGTTCAGCCAATACCGGAATCTCACACCCCTGAACACATTTACGCGCTTCTGGCCAAACGTGATGGAGTAATCCAGCGTGCCGGACATTGCCATCGATGTATCCGCACTCGACGGCGTCCGGGTTTGGCTCTCGCTCATTGAGAAATTCACCTTGAGTTTGTCAAACGTGTACCGAAGCAGCGGGTTTTTTGAGCCCTGGCGGGTGAGCGTCGAGCTGAATCCCTTCGTGACCGTCTCCGATCTGAAACGATATTTGAGGGCATCGCTGAGTATCTCGGTGTCGCTGTTGGGCGTGAACTTGGGCAGCAAGAGGTTGCGCGAATAAGTACCGCTAACAGGAATCTGGAACCCGAGGAGCGGGATGAAATTGCCCAGACCCGTCTTCGCGTTGAGCGACAGGCTCTGTGCGGTGGCCCCGCTGCCGCGTGTCTGTCTGAGTCCTCGAAAATCGGGCCCCGTGTGGCTAAAGCTACCGCTCATGGTAACCACGTTGGCGAGGTTGATGGACCCCGAGACCCGCCCCGCGTAGTCGATGTCACGTCGTCGATCACCAAGATAGATATCGTTGAACCACATGGCGCCGCTTGCCTGCTGCGTGCCCCTGTTTCGTACCCCCGCGTAGAGAAACCGAACATTGAAAAGACTCGGGCTACCGTACATTCGGATGTCGTAGACACGATTGTTATCGATCAGATCGCGCATCTTGCCGGTGACGACGGTCCCGTCACCCTCCTCTAGTTTTAGCTGCGTCAGATCGGACAGATTAAAGTACACATGCATCCACATCGAGCCCGGGAAGTACTCGGCGGTCATCGGCGCGGATATCTCGTAATAGTTGAGACTGTCGATCGCTATCTTGAAAAAGTACTCGAGATCCGGGTCGTGATGAGACGTATGGGCGAATACATGGGCGTCGCGGTAGTTGCTGAAGTTGAGCCCCCTTCCCACGAACCGCTTACGCAGCTGGAACGTCTGCCCCGCTTGCAGACTGTCGTACCTGACGAGAAGCGACTGCTCTTTTTCGGCGATGTCATTTACTTCGTTCGGCCGGAAGGGCGGAATGTAGTCAACGGGATCCGTCTTGGTGCTGATGACGCCGAGCGAGATTTGCGTGCCGAGTGTGTCCACACCGGTCAGGAGGCTGTCGCTGAGCGAGCGGATACCGTCCTTCTCCCAGCGGTTGCCGACAACCTTGAAATCGGCGATCTGGATTCGCTTGATATCCGGATTGATCGTGTTTGCAACATCCTCGAACCAGATCCGCATGTGCCGGATCTGGCGGAAAGACGGTGTACCGGCCGGCCCAACCTGGATATGGTCACTCAACCGGATCCGGTAGAGACGCCACGAGTCATTGGCGTGGGGGGGCTCGTTCAAGCGGACATGGGTGGGAAAACTCTTGCGTACGTCGATGACCGGTTCGGATGCCAGATCGACCTCAAAGCTAAAGTACGAGTTGCGACTCTCGCCGGTCCCGGTGCCGTCGAGATCCTCGCTATCGAAAACCCGGTTGCCCTCGGTCCCGTTGATACGGAGAAAGCGGCCGTTGGGATCGCCCTCGGGGAGCCGTGACAGCTCCCAGTCGTCCTCGGGATCGTCACCGGTCTGGCCGTTCTCAACCCCATCCAGACCCGTATCCTCGTTCAAGGCCACAAAGCCATCAAGGTTTGGATCCTCGGTGTCGAACCAATCCCCGACGGCGCCCCTGATCCCAGGCCGGTAGAAGTTCTCGTCGATCCTGCCCATATCGATGCGGAGAATACCGCCTCGTGACGCAAAATCATCGCCGCGAAAATCGTTGACCCAGAACTCGATGAACTGTCCCTGCGTCAGATCCAGACCGCCTCCGCGGAACCCCGTCATCACACCACCCCAGTGTGTGGGGTCGGTCGACAACGTATCGAACTCGATATCGAGGGTTTGAACCAGCGTGCTCTCGCGCTCGTCCAGCTCGGGGTTGAGATCCCGGCGGCTGACACCGGTTTTCTGACCGTCGCGCTCGGGTTCGACGTTGTACCAAAAAACCTTCATCCTCTTGTCCGCGGACAACGTGGAGTCATGGTCGAGGGGATTCACCGGCAGACTGGCCGGATGCCAGCTCCGTCTGGAGACGGATATGAGATCGGAATCCTCGACCCCCTCGAAGTCGTCGATATACACCTCACCCAGCGTGTTCGGGTCCGGCATGCTCATGGCGACTTCACCCGTCAAGCTGAACGAGCTTCGCGCATCCGTTTTGACCAACGGCAGCAGGTTGGCGATTCTTGTTAGAAGGTAGGGATTGTAATTGAGACTCGCGTTCACATTTCCAACGATAGCTCGCGTCGGCTCCTCACCCAACCGGGGCTTCACTGCGGCCGTGTTCTTGGATTCGTAGAGCCACGTTGTTCCGAAAGTGGCGTTATCCGACCATGTCAGCAGGTTGTTGAACCCCACGAGACTGCTCGACCCTCCCCCGATAAATGGCTTGTACTCGTAGTTGATCGTGATGTTCGAGTTTGGTGTCAGCTCGTCGGCCACCGCACCCTGGAGTTCGACCTCACCGGTCTCGTAGTCGATCGAGTAATCGCGGTTTCGCACCAGTTCGCGACCATCGAGGCGGACCGTCTCGCTCCCCGGCGATATGTTGAACGCGTTCAAGCTGAACGTTCGCGACGTGCTCGACGCGGTGACGACGATCTGAAACTTAGGGGCGGACACGATATCGTCGATAAATTTATCGTAGATCTCGGGCCGCCTGAAATCTTGGTGAATCCCCGAGAATTCGAACCCGTCGCCAGTCCACCTGGCGACCGTCGTGTCCGCTGGGTCGAACGGTCTCAAGATGGGGAATGTGAGAAGACCTCTGTTTTCATCGATCAGACCCTCCGTGATATCCACCCGGGTATCGGGAGAACCGGTGCCGGTCAGATCGGTCTGGTCCAGGCCGAAGATCCTGAGCCACGGGATGGTCGATTCCTCGGGTATCGACCGGTCCAAACGGTTTCCTAAATCCCGAATCTCGATGCTAAGTGTCGATAAGTCGATGTTCGAGAGCTGAAGGCTGTATATGTTGCGCATCATATACGACCACGTATGGCCGAAATCCGCATCCTCCGGCGTCGGTTCGAAAGGCTTGATCAACTCGAGGGCAAGGGTATCGGTGTAGTCGTCGTAGTTGCCGATAACGTCGCTGAACTCGTTGACATAACGCACGGCCAGCACGCGCGAGTTCGAAACCGGTCGGACGAGTTCGAGACCGATCACCAGGTTGCTGTTGATATCCCGGACAAACCGATAGTCGTCGCCCCCCACGAGACGCCGGAACTGTCGGTCCTGCGAGGGCGGGGGTGTCACTCCGGCCTCGATCATGGCCAGGGCGGTCCGAATGTCATCCCCGTTACCCAACGTGTCCACCCACGCTCGACCGTACCAAACGGCCAGCGTCGGATCCTGGGCGATCTCGTACGGCTCGACGGATTCGAAGACCTCGATGGAGTCAACCTTCGGTCTGAAAAAGACG
Source organism: uncultured bacterium (assembly GCA_965372355.1). GTDB lineage: Bacteria > Krumholzibacteriota > Krumholzibacteriia > WVZY01 > WVZY01 > CBDVBZ01. The sequence goes on from CBDVBZ010000110.1 coordinate 8,597, forward strand.
CGCGGGATCGCCCCGAAATCCGGTTCGTCGAGGTAAAAGTAAGTGTTCTTGATGTAGTCGGCGTCGTTGATCGTCCTCACCTCGGTCTGCCCGATCTGCCCGCCCCGAGGTGTGAACGTGGCTTGCGACAGCTCCCCTTCCTCCTTGCTTGCGATCACGGTCAGCCGGTTGGGTCCGATCTGGGCGAGCATCTTGATACCGAACAGCCCTTGCGAGCGCCCGGAGAAGCTCACCAGCTGCGAACCGGGAAGCGACAGGCTCGTATTGCCCATCTCGATCAGCTGGATGATGTCGTCTTCGAAACCGGTGTAGCTGAGCCGTATACGGTTGTCCTGTTGTATTGCGCCGCTGCTGTTCGAGTGATCGACCTGGATGTTGACCTTCTCGCCGATCTGGCCGTTCAATCTGACATCGAGCTCCTGCCGCAGATCGAGCGAGGGAAAGAGCGGCTGTTTGGTCTGGCCTTCCGACCCGATAAACGGGTTGACCCGCCGGGACTCACCGGCAAATGTGATGCTCTGCCGCCCCGAGATATCGATGTTCGTTGCCTCACCGCTACCGATAATCTTCTCGACGGCCCCGGGCAAGTGCATCGGTATACTGATGTTGAGAAGCCCCTTCTTGCCGCCCCTGGCCAGCTGCTGCCGGCTTATCGATGCGATAACCGTCTCCCGCCACATGGCACTCAGCGACTCCTGTCGAACCCGCTCGGCGATGCGATCGACGGACTCGATTTCGATCGACAGCCCCGGCGCTGTGAGGTCTCGGGGAGTCATGACGATGAAGGCGCCGTCGCGCACCTCCTCGAACTCGAAACGGTAGTACCGTGGGTGCTCGAAGGTGACCTTCAGCGGAGCGTACAACGAGTACTCCACAACCTTTCGTTTCCTGTCGAAATCCGTCGTCAGAAAGTTGGGAACCTTGTAATACTCTCCAAGGGTGAGCTCGTCCAGCGGGGGTCTGATCGTGTCCAGGGGAGTATCCGGGATGAGTTTGCCGATCTCCTCGAGGTCGAACGAGATCCTCTGGATGTGGTTCTGCGTCTGAGCCTGAGCCTCGTTGAAACTCAGCACCGACATTGCGGGTATCATAAACAGACACACCGGCAGAACGAGGAGCCGGACAAAAATAGAGCTGAAATTCATGGCCACGTTCATCAAACCTATGATCCAGACGACGATTCGAGCGGTAGGGGAAAAACCTGGATTCCAATCGAAAACCAGGCGTGCAGGGGACGGGCACGCTCTGGGTCTCGCTGCGTTGGGTGTCCTACAATCGCTACACAAATGGTTCGAACTGTCGCTTTCCAGGGACAATCCCAAACACGAGCCGCACCCTACCACATCACCTCAGGGGGGAATTTCAGAGGCGTCGGTGAAGGCGCGGGGCTTAGCTGTTTCCAAACTCACAAACTGCTTGTCAATAAATGAATTATTTGTATTATTTGAGTGTCGTATCGGGCACCCAACGGCCAGAAAGGTCTCTCGCCGTGATTCTTGAGCGCTACATAGTCCGCAACTACGTCGGTCCCTTCTTTTTCTCGTTATCCATCCTAACGTTCCTGTTCATAATGGATTTCATACTCCGTTACATCGAGCTGTTTCTCCACAAAGGCGTTGCCTTTCTCATTGTCCTACAAACGTTTATCCTCAGTCTGGGGCACATGTTTGCATTAATCATACCAATGGCCGTGCTGCCCGCGACCCTCATGACGTTCGGGAGTATGTCGGCCGAAAACGAGATAACCGCCATGCGGGCCAACGGAGTCAGCCTGTACCGGATGATTTTGCCGGGTGTGGTCATGGCGACGCTTCTGACGGTGGGGATGATTCTCTACAACAACCACGTCCTCCCCGAGAGCAATCACAAGCTCCTCAACCTGCTCATCGACATCAACAAGAAGAAACCCACGGTGGAAATAAAGGAAAACGTCTTTATCGATGCCTTCAAGAACCACACCATCTACATCCGTCACAAGAACGACAAAACGGGTGAGCTCCGGGACATTCAGATATTCCGCTACAGCAAACCGGGCGCGCTGCCCACGACGATTGTGGCGGACCAGGGCAGGCTGACCTATCTCGATCCCGAGCACGTGCTTCGGTTCGAACTCGAAGACGGGGAGATTCACGAGATGCCCGAGGGCGCAGACGCGACGACCTACCGAAGGACCCAGTTCAAACATTACGTCATCAACATCCGCGATATCGATCGCAGCCTCAAACGGAGCGAACGGAACTACCGGGGAGACCGGGAGATGAGCACAAAGATGATGCGCGATAAGATCGAGACCATAAGGGACGACATCAGAGGGGTCGATAACAAGATGGCCACGCTCGCCTCCACGCAGGCCTCCGCGGTCTTCCAACTGCTGGACCAAACGGTCCGTGACTCCGTGTTCGACGTGAAGCGGCGCATGACGGAGTCGGATACAACGGCGGTCTTGAAGTCCATACCGAAGATTACGTCGACGAATCCCGCCCAACGTCCGCCGAACAGGGCGGCGGTCACTCAAAAAGCGCTCGAGAGTCAGCGTGAGATCCGGAGATCCTACTACCGTCAAATCGACCGGTATCGTGTGGAGATACACAAGAAGTTCTCGATTCCCTTCGCGTGCATCGTTTTTGTTCTCATTGGTTCTCCGATCGCGTTACGTTTGGGGCGTTCCGGGATGAACATGGCGGTTGGATTGAGCCTTCTCGTCTTTCTCATCTATTACATCTGTCTGATCGGCGGGGAGAAACTCGCTGACCGGCAGGTGGTCAGCCCGGTGTTCGCGATGTGGGTGCCGAATGTTATTTTCGGTGTCTCGGCCCTGTTTCTCATTCGAAGGGCTTCGCAGGAACAGAGTGTTATTCAGTTTCAGTGGCGGCGGTTTCTCCCGCGGCGTTTTTCGAAACAGCAAGCATGAGCTTCAGGATCCACGACCGGTACCTTCTTAGACAGTTCCTGAGGGTGTTTTTCCTCAGCGTGCTGACCTTTGTGACTATTTTTGTTGTGGTCGATACGTTCGAGGAGATCGACAACTTCATCGACCACGACGCGCCGGTCCTGACGATCATCATCTATTACATCTACGCACTGCCGTTTATTCTCACTTATATTATTCCCGTTGCCCTGCTGCTCGCAGCGGTCTTCTCGATGGGTATCATGGCGCGGCGAAACGAAATCACCGCGTTCATCGCCTCGGGCGTCAGTCTGGTGCGTGTCGCGGCGCCCGTTCTTCTCCTTGCGCTGCTCATAAGCGGCTTATCCACCGTGTTCAATGACGTGGTTGTCACGAAGGCGAACAAAAGGCATAAGGATATCCAGCGTTACGACATCGAAAACCGCAGCCGCCCCAATCCAAACTTGAGGGAGAACTTTCACTATCTCGGAGAGAATGGCTTTATCTATCTCGCGAGCCGCTACAACCACGAGAACCGGACACTCTACGATGTGGTTGTACAGCAGTTCAACCGCAACACGCTGGTCCGTCGGATCGATGCGAAGAGAGCGGTGTGGAAAAACGGCGCCTGGCAGTTTTTGTCCGGATTCGACCGCGTGTTCAGCGGAACAGAGGAGCATGTGAAGGCTTTTGACAAGCTGACGATGGTCGAGCTGCAGGAGAATCCGCTGAATTTCGCCGAGGAAGAAGTGGACCAGGAGAATATGACTATCAAGCAGCTGGGCAAGTACATCAAAAAGGTCCGCAACAGCGGTGGAGACACCGAACGGTATCGGACCGATCTCTATTTCAAATTCAGTTATCCGCTGGCGGGTTCGATTTTCGTCCTCATGGGCGTCGCGTTCGCATCGGGCAAGAGAAAACAGTCGATAGCCACCGGGTTCGGGGTCACCCTGGTGATCAGTTTTCTCTATTACGGCGTGCTCCGGGTGGGCCAGACCCTTGGCTACAGTGGAGTTATGCCACCTCTGCTTGCAGCACAGCTGGGCAACCTCGTATTCTTAGTGTTGGGCGTCGGCCTCCTGACGAAAGCGAACCAGTGATGAGAATTGTCGCTGTGCTGGCGGCGCTGCT
>CBDVBZ010000111.1:0-12589 GCA_965372355.1 uncultured bacterium
CGACCTCGTAGAGGAGCTTCCAGAGATGACTCTCCGGACCGTTGTCGATCGAGCTGCCGATCGGCCGACCCCAGTTGTCGGCGCGCCAGATCCGGTATCCCTCGAAGTCGAACACCTGGGTCTTGACATCGGGAATCGTCTCGCTGAAGTTATCCCAGTAGACCACGACACCATCGGCGGAATGGTCATCGATACGCACGTTCGGAGGTGGTGGGGCCGTGCCGACGATCCAGTTAATCTGTGCTTCCTTCCCTTCGATCCCCGTTTTGAATTTGGCGCTGTCCGCATCCGCGTATCCGCAGGCCAGCTGAAACAGGGCCTCCTTGGCGCAGTCGTTGTTGATCCACAGCGTTGTCCCACGAGGGATGATCGCAATCGGTGTGCGATACTCGACGCGGCACGTATCGATCGCGACATTCGTCGCGGGGCCGGGGACACCGGTCTCCCGACCGTCCACACCCGTCGCGCGGTTGCCGTCGAGGTTGAACCAGGCGCCATTGAATGTCAGCTGGGCGCTCGCGGCGTTTTCAAGGGCATCCATGCCTGCGCCGGCGGCAAACGCTACCTGGAATATCAGCGTGCTATCGGGCTCGAGCTCTCCAAATGGACCCGCGCTGACCAGCATCCGGTAATCTCTCGGAATGATCGCATCACGCTCGATGAGCGTCTGCGAAAGCAGTTCGTACCGCTCGAAATCGTTGGTTGGGTCGCCGCCGTCCTCGTACGGCGCGTCCCCCGAAAAGTTGGCGTACGTGCTGATCCCGACGCGAGCCGGTGCCAACTCACCGGTGGGGTCCGTGGTGTGTCCGAGAAACATGACGCCAAAGTATCCCAACGTCTGGCCCTCGTCGCCATCCGGATCGTACGTGAAGGCAATGTCTATCTGGACCGGACCGAGATCAGGACACGCCACAGGGACGAAGACGCGCCCGGTTGCATCGTCCTCCCAGTAGTTGTCGCGATCCCGAGGGCCGGCGTCGCAGTCGGCAAAGAAGCCGATATAGAGGTCTTCGAGAATGTCGTTTCCGATGTTGGTGATCTTGTACTCGATCCCAACGAAGTCATCGAAGCGGTCTTCCTCCCACTGATAGCTCTCCTGGCGAACCATGATGTTTAGTGGATCGTGATTCGGATAGATCCGGAGCGCGACGTCCTGGTTGTCCGTATACCAGCAGCTGAACATTTGCTTCGATACGGCGGCGAAGTCCTCATCAACCAGACCATCCAGATCGTCATCGTGGCCGTTCAGCCAGTCCTCGTCGATAACCCCGTCCTTGTCGTCGTCCGCATCACCGGAAGGCAGGCGGTTGCCTCCTTTTGCGCCCTCAGCGGTTCGGTAGACGATGTCGAGCGGGTCCTGGGTGGGTCTGAACTCCCTTGCGAACGCCGCCGTCGATACGGCCGGTACGCCATTCTTGATGGCGCCAATCCAGAGACCGGCGACGTAGAGGTACTCGACACCGCTCCCGGCTGGCCATTGCGCGGACGGCGATTCGGAGAACGCATTACCTGAACCCGGCCGGGAGCCAAAGACGCCCCAGTTGCCGACGTGCATGTGGAGTTCTCCGACGTTGTGCACGTTCGAGCCGTTCAGGACCATGACGCGATTGAGTCCGTTGATACCTTTTCCATCCGAGTTTTTGTCGGAGACTCTAGCGGTCACAGGAGATGAAGAAATCAACGCGCAGCACGCCAGCAATCCTGCGAACAGCAACCGAGGGGTGTTCATATCGTTGCTCCCTTCACACGCTAGGAACGTCTGTGAGGCGCAAGGGCGTCCCGGTCGAGGGGTTCGGAGTCCGGAGTACTGCTGTCGTAGGGATAGGTAGACCCTAGTGGGGAATTCCAGGCGCGGGTGCCAGTGCCGCGTCGATGGCCAAGTGCACCTTATGTAAATAAACCGTGCGGCCTTGCGCAAGTCAAGAACAATGGGGCAGAAACTCATAAAAACCCACGGGAGGGTCAGACGGGGCTTTTATCGCCTTTTCCCGGACTGTCCGGCAGGCGGGGTTCGACAGACAGAATCTATGGTCGGAGCCGAAAGTGCTTTTGCCGGTGATGTGAAATAATTAACTTGGTGCCAAGCCGCAACTCCCTGGAGTCTGACCGCGTATAAATCCTGTGCGCCACGTCTGCATCGAGTTTACCCGTTCGTCCACACGATCTAAGAACAGGAAAGCCCCTTGATCGGTACACGTGTAGCCCATTACAGGATCCTTGAGAAGCTTGGTGAAGGCGGCATGGGTGTCGTCTACAAGGCGGAAGACACCAAGCTCCACCGCACCGTCGCGTTGAAGTTCCTGCCACCCGACGTTCTCGCCACGGATGACGAGAAGGATCGTTTTGTCCGTGAAGCGCGGGCGGCGGCCGCTCTCGATCACCCGAACATCTCCACGATCTACGAGATCAATGATGACGATTCGGAAATGTACATCTCGATGGCGTTCATCGATGGCCCGAGTCTGAAGGAAACGATCGACAGAGGGCCCATGAAGATCGACCGGGCGTTGAATATCGCCGTCCAGGTCGCCGAAGGGCTCAAGGCGGCACACGCCAAGACCATCGTTCACAGGGATATCAAATCGGCGAATATCATGATCACGGAGGCCGGCCAGGCGAAGATTATGGATTTCGGTCTGGCGAAGCTTATCGGCACACGGGATCCCAAAGAACGATCGACGATGGGCACCGTTGCCTATATGTCACCCGAGCAGACGCGCGGGGACGAAGTGGATGAGCGCAGCGACATCTGGTCGCTCGGGGTCGTGATGTACGAGATGGTGGCGGGTCTGAGACCGTTTCGCGGGGATTACGACCAGTCCGTTATCTACGCCATCGTCAACGAGGAACCCGAGCCGCTTACCGCCCTGCGAACGGGTGTGCCGATGGAGCTTGAGCGGATCGTCTGCAAGGCTCTCGCCAAAAAGCCCAAGAACCGTTACCAGCGGGTCGAGGACCTCATTGACGATCTCAAGGCGCTGAGATCCGATCTCGATTCCAGGGAACTGCTGGCGCGCGGCGGTATTCGCGTTGGACCCAGACGCCGGGTGGGGATATATGCCGTCTCAACCATTATTCTGGCCGTCGCGGTGGCGATCGTCCTGGGTGCCTACATGAGGTCGGGTCAGCGCGAGGCTGAGAGCGCCCAGATACCGATCGCCGTGGCGGATTTTGACAACACAAACCGGGGAAGGGATGCTGGATGGTCTGTCCGGGATGTTGATTACGGCTCTCGAGCAGTCGCGGCGGTTGTCGGTGCTCACACGCGATCGAGCATGTTTGATGTTCTGCAGCAGATGGGCAGGCACGACGTTGACCACATCGACGAGCAGCTGGGTCGTGAGGTATGTGCGGAAGCGAACGTTCGTGTGCTGGTCGTGGCGTCTATCCGCAAGTTCGATGAACTGTACACGATCGATTTGAAGGCGTACGAGATGGGTCGACCGGCTCACCTCTTCACGGCGCGCGAGGAGGGAACGGGACGGGCGAGTATCCCGGGTATGATCGACCGGATAGCGCAGAAGACGAGGAAGGGTCTGAAAGAAAACACCGCGCATATCCAGAGGACGAGAGAGCGCGTGGCCGATGTGACGACACCGAACCTTGAAGCCTACCAGGAGTTCTTCCGTGGTGAACAACTGATCGACAAGCTCGAATTCGAGAAGGCGCGGAAGACATACCAGACGGCGATAGAGCTCGACTCGACGTTTGCGCTGGCGCACTACCGTCTGGCGTACGCGAACTGGTGGGGAGGTGAGAGCGAGGAAATCCAGAGAGCGCAGTTGCAAAAGGCGATGGCCCACGTCGACCGGCTGCCCGAGAAATTTCGTTTTCTGCTGCGCGCACAGATTGCCGTCAAGGAAGACGGCTACGAGCAGGGAATCGAAGTTCTCAAGGCGATGGAGTTGATCTACCCGGACGACAAGGAGATGATCTACAACATCGGTGATTTCTCGTTGCACGCCAAACAGTTCGAACAGGCAGAGGAGTATCTGCTGAGCTTTTTGGCGATGGAGCCGAATTCGCAGCGGGCGCTCCAGCACTTGATGATGACGTACAACGCGACGGGGGAGACCGAGAAGGCAATCGGTATGGGTGAGCGCTACGTGGAATCCTCGCAGACGGACCACGCCTACATCACGCTCTCCCAAACCTATGCGTCCGAGGGCGATCTTGACGGTGCGCTGGAGGTTATGGAGAAGGCACGAACCATGATGCCGGAGAATCCATGGATCCGGCGCCGGATTGCGGTCGTGCGGTGCATGAACGACGAGTTCGCCGTAGCGAGATCGATGCTGGATTCGCTGGTGACGGGAACGGAAGACACGCACGTCAAAAGGGAGGTGTACGGCAGTCTCCAGGGTGCGAACCTCTATATGGGGCGATACCGGGAGGCGCTCGAGGCGACCGATCACAGCCTCGTTTTGGCGGAGGCGGATCAGGACACAGTCGCCGTAGTATTCGGACACCAGATGAAGGGGATCATCCATCTGTTCGGTTGGAACGACCGGGAAAACGCCGCGGCCGAGTTTGACAAGGCAAGAGCTCTCCAGGAAGTAGCGGACCCGGACAGGTTTGGTGAGAGAGCGCAGGACTACTGGGCAAACCTCATGGCGTACTATTTCCTCACAGGCGAGCCGGAGCGTGCCCGGGCCATCGCGGAAAACCGGTTGAAGGACGATGCCCCGCAATACGACCGGTACCGTTTCTTTAGATTGTGGGCTGCTGGAGACTACGATGGCGCGCAGGGGGTCGTCGGCGACATCCTCGTGGACGAACGCAAGTATGACAAGACGCCGGTGCTCTACTACCTGGCAAAATCGCAGATGGAACACGGCGACTACGAAGAGGCTCTCGAGATAATTCAGGAGCTACAGGAAGGCCGTCACTACGGCGGGGCGCGACCGATCTTCTACGCGCCGAGCTACTATCTTCTCGGTCAGACGTTCGAGCAAAAAGGCGACACGAAATCGGCCATCGAGAGCTACGAGAAATTCCTCGTGTTGTGGAGCGAAGCCGATCCCGATCTTCCGATTCTTCGGGATGCCAAAGCACGGCTTGCCAAACTGACATCCTCTTCCACGCAGTAGAGGGCGAGGCCAGATCGGCGAGCCCTATTCCTGAATCACAAGCCTAAGGGACAACGAACAGGACGGCATTTGCTGCGCGGATGTTGGTTAATGCTGGTGGGTCAGGCGCCGGCTTCTTCACCGATGATCGCTTTGAGGCCGCGCTCCAGGCGCCGAATGTCCTGGTCGTGTCCGCCCTCGCTTCTCAGCTTTTCGATGACCGGCGTGACCAGGTCCTCGACGCTGGAGACGAGGTTCTGCTTGTAGGCGGTTTTCTCCTTATCGATGTGGGTGAGGATTTGTTTGAGCGCGGCGTCTTTCTGGTTCGATTCCTCGCGCTCCAGCTTGAGCCGTTCGGCGATCTCCCATAAAAGCATCTCTGCTTCCTTGTGCTCCGTAATATCGCGGGATACCGCCAGCATACAGGGCCCCGTGTCGAGTTGAATCGTTACCGCCGACATCACGCAGGACCGAAGGTTGCCATCCCTACGCCGAAGCTTCGTCTCGAAGTGGCGCACGGCACCCTCGTCGAGGAGTTGATTGACCAGACGAACACGGTCATCCGGGTCCACCCACAATTGTATCTCGAGCGCAGTTGTGCCCACTATCTCATCGCGGCTATAACCCATGATTCTCTCGAAACCCTCGTTGACCTCGATGATTCGCCCGTTGCTGATATCGGTGAGAGTGACCGAGTCGGGGGTCGAGTGGAACGCCTTCGAGAACTTCTCTTCCGAGAGCCGCAGCGCCTCCTCGACCTTCTTGCGCTCGGTGATATCACGGTAGTTGAGCACGATTCCCTTGACCACCGGGTCGTCGAGCAGATTTTGTGCGACGCATTCGACCATTCTTGAGGAGCCGTCCTTGTGGAGCAGTCTGAGATCCATGTAGTGGGTGCCCCCGCGTTCGACGATACGCGACAAGACTTCACGGGCCTTGTCGAGATCGTCCGGATGGACAAACTCAAAGCTGTCGTGATCCAGGGTCTCATCCGGCGTGTAGCCAAGGACGTGCTCGACCGCCGGGCTGACGTAGCGGAGGACTCCTTTGGCGTCGAGGATATTGATGACATCGAACGAGTTCTCGATCACCGATTGGAAACACTTCTCGAGAACTCCGTCACCTGCCTGCAACTCGCTGAGCGACCGCCGGAGTTCGGCGATCTCCTGCACCAACGCTTCTTCTGTTTTCTCCACGTCACTCATCATTGTTCTCCGCATCGTTTATTTCGCAAACTCCGTCTTTGTGCAACAGCATACCGTGATTCACGTGATGTATCAAGTCGATAAAAGAAAGCCCGGCCGTCGAGCCCGATCGGGCCCGAAGCCGGGCTGGTTGCCGCAAAAACAAACCTTGTCTATTTGAGAAGAACCGCGCGTGTCACCTTGATCCCCAGTTGTGTTCGAACCTGGATGAAGTACACGCCAGAGGCAACGGGTGAACCATAGTCGTTCTTCCCATTCCACGTGATTCGATTGTGTCCCGGACCGAATAGGCGTTCATCGCTCAGTATCCTCACCCGCGCACCAGTGACGGAGTAGATCTCCGTGGTCACCGGCATCGTAGCCGGCAACGTGAAGTGGACCGTCGTCGACGGGTTAAACGGATTCGGCACGACGGACACAATTCGGAACGACGCTGGTGTGTTTGCCGTCTCGATACCGGTCACCGCATCCACGTAGACAATAATGTCCGTTGTGATGTTCGATGCATTCGACACGACTGTGACCTTGCAGGTATCGAAATCGACCGGCGTGGTCACGCACACCACAATTTGCGTCGAGTCACCAGGCAGGAGCGTGTGATCGGTCATCGATGTGTCGATGTCGAACGGCGTTGTGTTACAACCCAGGATCGAGCTGATAGTGAGCGTCGTTCCCCCCACATTGACCAAAGTTATTGTGTCGCACGCGGTCGTGAACGCCATCGGATCCGGAAAGGCAAACAAAGTTGGAGCGGCCTGGGACTCGTAGGCGCCCATATCGACCGTGACGTCTACAATCCTCGGGTTTCCATCGAGGTCTCTGGTTACGTCCGCCGGTAAGGCCGAGTTGTCTCCCGCGCTGATGGTCGGGGAACTGGGGGTGACCCTTACGTTGCCATTCGGTGCGTCCACGAACGAGGGATCCAAGTCGATGTTGTTGCCGCCGTCGACACCCAGACCGGTGTCCCATCCGCCACCACTGCCGCCCGATCCCTGGATGTCCGAGTAGGAGATCACGGGATTGCTGATGCCGTCGTTATGGATCTGTGGCCCGGTCGGCGCGGTATTGCCCCAGAGAATCGTGTTTATGATTGTCGGGTTGCTCGCCGCCGCGTTGTCGATAGCGCCGCCGGATCCCGTGGCCGAATTGCCGTTCATTGTCGTGTTTATGATTGTCGGGCTGCTGTTGTTATCGTTGGCTATTGCGCCCCCGTCTTTGGCCTCGTTGTTCAGGAAGGCGATGTTGACAAGCGTCGGGCTGCCACCGAACGCGTTGTACATTCCTCCGCCGAAGTCCTCGGCGACGTTGCGCGTGATGATGAGGTTGCGGAACGTTGGGCTGCCGTTGACGACAATGGTACCGCCCCCCTGACGCCCGTTGCCGAGGGTCACGGTAAATCCATCGAGCACCGCGGTCGCGTCGCAGCCGCTGCCCGTTACGACATGGTTGGTGTTGTCGGTGCTGTCCGCAGCCACCCCGATGTCGCCGTTCAGGATCACCGTGTTTGTTGACCAATCCCGCTGGTCGAGCAGCGTCTCGGTGCCATCAAAACCACCGTATACCGACACCCCGGTCACGAGCTGAAACGTCGTTGTTTGATCCGATCCCGCAGTTGCCTTGTACGTGCCCTCTGCCACCCATATCTCCGAGTTGTTGCACAAGGAAGCGGCTAACGCATCTCTCAGTTCGGGGTATGCATCCGTCCAGGATGTGCCATCTCCCAGACCGGTGGCGTCGTTGTCGACGTAGATGAGCAGACCGGCGGGGGATTGCGACTCGTACGCTCCCATATCCACCGCGTCAAAGAGATTGCGTGGGTTGCCATCGAGATCCGTCGTCACACCCAGCGTGTCGACGGCCGGGCTGCTCCCGGTATCGATGGCGGGCGAACAGACGGTTAGTCTGACGTTGCCGGCCAGTTCGTCGACAAACAACGGGTTGGTGTCGAGGTTGTTTCCCTGATCGCTGCCCACAGTCGGGTCCCAACCTGCGCCACTCCCGCCTGATCCTTCGACGATCGAGTACGAGATCTTCGGGCTGCTGGCGCTGTTGAAGATCTCGTCGACGAAGGTCGCGTTGTTGCCCCACAGAATACAGTTTGTCATTATTGGGTTGCTGTCGGTGTTGAACATGGCGCCGCCATCGAAACCGGCCGTGTTGTCCGAGAACGTCACGTTCACCAACTTCGGATCGCTCGTGTTGTTGTAGATAGCGCCACCATCGTCGTTGGCCTCGTTGCTCACAAATGTAACGTTGACGAGCTGGGGGTCGCTGGTCACGTTGTACATGGCACCGCCGTTGAAGAAGGCGTCTTCTAACAGGAATACCACGTTGGTGAGGATGGCATCGCTGTTGAGGTCGCTGAACATCCCTCCGCCCTCGTCGGCATCGTTTCTCGTAAACGTTACATTCGTTAGAGTTGGGTTGCAGAGGACCTTGGCGGCCATTCCGCCGCCAAACTGGGCATCGTTGAGCGAGAATGTCACATTGAAAAGCGCGGGGCTGCTGCTCAGCTCAACGTACATCCCGCCGCCGAGAGTGGAGGCATTGTTTCGGGTGATAAGAAGATTGACAAAGGTCGGACGGCCGCTGCTGACATACACGCCGCCACCGTTAGCGTTGCTGCTGCTGCCGGTGGCCTCGCCCTCCGTGATCGTAAACCCATCCAGCACGGACGTCGAATCCGCGCCATCTCCTGTCACCACGTGATAGCTGTTGTCCGTGTTCACGGTGTGGACGCCAACCTCGCCGCTGAGGATCGTCACGTTATTGACCCAGTCGCGCTGGCTGAGCATCGTCTCCGTCCCCGCAAAACCACCGTAGATCGATACCGCGCTGTCCGGTAACACGAAGGAAAACGTACGGATGGTGTCCGCCGGAAAGTACGTCCCTTTGGCCACCCAGATCTCGTCGCCGGGCAATACCACGGGCAACGCGTCCTGTAGGTCTGGGTAGGCATCGGTCCACGAGGATCCGTCGGCGATACCCACAGCCGTGGAATCCACATAGATGATGGAACTATGCGCCACACTTGCGGACAGGATGAGAAAAACAACAATCACAAGAGGCATGAGCTGGGTAGCACGCGGACGATTCACAGCTGGTGGCTCCTTTGGATGTGGCGGTACATACTACCAGGGTTTAGAAAGACCACAAATGGCCGGTGGTGTGGGGAGACTCTAAGGGGTTTTTCCACAAGGCCGTTCGGCCCCCCGACCCCGATTTACGAAGAAAAGAACTTCGAAGTATATGCATCAACTGAAGTTATAATAATAACATAGAACACATGCGATTGTCAACTGCGGAATGGGGCCAAGTGGTGGTGTGCCAACCGCAGACGCCGACCGTTGAGCCACAGGAAGATAAAGCCTGACACCACAACCAGGAGCTCGACGACCTCATCCAGATAATAGACGTCAGCCAGCCGACGGGCGGAAGTCTATCACGCGCCGGTGAGCCGGGGCAACACTCGAGGATGTGGCGGGCAGGCCCTGGTTGCCGGGCCGCCGGCTTGGGGGGCGTTGGCCCCCCGTGCGTGGTCCCGACTATACCTGCGCATGAATTCCTTTGACGGACGAGTGCATCTACACGTGACAGGAGGACATCGTCGGAGAGATGGCGAACCATTCCAGTTGTCGTGTGGCGTCGACGTTGAACGGGAAGAGCGGTTTGCATGGTAGGACCTCCGAGTGATGATGTTTGAAGGCCAACAATGGGAGGAATGTCCGGATTATGTCATGGCTCCTTTTGACGCGAGTACAGATCGTGAGGGCCGCGAACTAATGGCATTAGGTTCTCGAAATCCATTTTCAGTTTGCCCGCGCTGTCAGTGGAGTTCGTGGCTCAGTGAACGCAGACCACCGACAAGGCAACGAAATGCGATAGGGTTGCTGCCAAAACGCGTCAACCACAAAGTTCATGCTTTGCATTCTTTGTTTTGCCCGACAGCCTCATGCGGCCTATATTGTTGTTAGTCACTCCGCACGGTTAGATCCCCACGCGACAGACCCCACGTCACGAAGCTTCCTTGAGGGAAGCTGTCTACCTGGAGGTCGGCCCATGCTCGCCATTCCCCGCACGGTCCAGGAGGAATTCAAGGCCAGGCACCCGAGCTATCTGCAGCGCGCGACCCTCGTCGCGCTCATGGTACATCTCGCCATCTTCGTTCTTAGCCCGCCATTCGAGTTCAAGCCGTACGCCTTCTCGGTGGTGGTCGATACGACTTTGGTCGAGGACGTTCCGGACATAGAGTATCCGACGGCTCCACCGAAGGTCGCGCCTCCTCGGGTCGTGATCTCACATACGGACCCCACCGAAGAAAACGTGACGTTGCCGGAAACATCGCCGGATGTGTTTACCGAGGTGCCGCTGGTGACGAAGGACCCGTCGACCGACTTGCCGTTCATCGCCTTTGACAGACGCCCGGAGTTCGCGAAGTTCGCAACCCCCAAGTATCCCTCTCTTGCCCGCGAGGCGGGCATCGAAGGGACGGTATTTGTAAGGGTCATCGTGGGAGTCGATGGAAAGGTAATCAATGCGTCGGTGCTCTCGTCGGATGTGACGCCGGCGATGGAACAGGCGGCACTCGTGGCGGCGAAGCAAAGCCGGTTTCGACCGGCGCGCCAGCGACATATGCCGGTAAAGGCGTCGGTCGTTATTCCATATCGCTTTCGGCTCCGTTAGTGCGCTGCCGGCAGATGCGGGGGCGTTTCGGTGTCGGTCTCGAAGCCAACGTGCAACTCTTGTTCAAGGAACACGCTGCGGCGCTCACCATGCCGGCGAAGATCTACGGGGTTTTCTGAGTCTCCGCGCTGTGACGCAGTAACCATTTACTCAGCAAGAGAATAGTTGTAGTATGGGGCATCCTCCTCGATGTATGCGACGGAGGAGTATCCGAATTCGAACACCAACCACGGCCGACGAAACAGGCGGGGGATTTCATGGAAGGGCTTATCTACCTGGATAACGCGGCAACGACGTATCCCAAACCCGAGCAGGTCTACGACTTCATGTATGAATTCTACAGGAAGCATGGCGTGAATCCGGGCCGCTCGGGATACGACATGTGTATGGCGACGGAGGAGATCATCCATGCCACCCGCCAGATGTTGACTCAGTTCTTCAACGGCACCGA
Source organism: uncultured bacterium (assembly GCA_965372355.1). Lineage (GTDB taxonomy): Bacteria > Krumholzibacteriota > Krumholzibacteriia > WVZY01 > WVZY01 > CBDVBZ01. The sequence continues at coordinate 11,409 of CBDVBZ010000111.1, forward strand.
TCCGAATCGGCTCACCTTTAGCTACAACGCAACCGATTCGCTCAACATGATCATACAGGGCATGGTGGAAAAAGGTGATCACGTGGTCACGACGAACGTGGAACACAACTCGGTGCTGCGTCCCCTCAATCATCTGGAAAGCTACAGTGGAGTTGAAGTCACCCGCGTGCCGTTCAACGAGAAGGGGTATGTCGAGCCGGACGACGTAAAGAAGGCAATCCAGAAGAACACGAAACTGGTCATCGTGAACCACGCTTCGAATGTGATCGGGACCGTGCAGCCAATCGCCGCGATCGGCAAGATCTGCCGGGAAAGCGGTGTGTATTTTGCCGTGGATGCAAGTCAGACCGCCGGTGTCCTGCCCATTGATGTGGACGCGATGTGTATCGACCTCCTGGCGTTCACCGGTCACAAGGGGTTGCTGGGGCCCACCGGAATTGGCGGTTCTTATATAGGAGAGGAAGTTCCTATCCGGGGCACGCGCTTCGGCGGGACCGGGGTACGGTCGGCCTACCCGTTTCATCTCGAGGAATTCCCCTACCGGATGGAATCCGGCACGCTCAATACCGTGGGTGTCGCGGGTCTGCACGCGGGGCAGAAGTGGATCGAAGCCCAGGGTCTCGACAACATCCATGACAGGGAAATGAAGCTCTGGGACCGTCTGGGCAGGGCTCTGGATGAAATCGACGGGGTGGTGACGTATTGCGCGGATACTCCGGACGATCACGTTGCCGTTTTGAGTTTCAATATCGATGGGATGGAAGCGAGCGACGTGGGGACGATGCTGGATGTGGAATACAACATCGCCTGCCGCACCGGCCTGCAGTGTGCGCCGCTCGTTCACGAGCAGATCGGCACCGACAAGCTAAAGGGAACTGTGCGCATCGGCATCGGACCGTTCAACACCGATGACCACATCGACACGGCCATTCATTCAGTGCAAGAGATCGCCACGGTCGTCAAGAAGTAGAGTATCTTGGCTTATCGTGCTGTGCCCCGAACCCCGTAGTGTCCGAAAACTGTGCGCCGTGCAAAGGCGTCGACTTCCAGTGGGTGCAATTCCCACCCGGCGACGGGTCGTTCCAGCCGGTAGCAGTCGGAGCGGCGGAGGAGGTAACAAGTCCGCCGAAGCCTCTGATGTAACGGGTCACCTCGGGTGATCCAGCGAGCATGCAGGCCGA
>CBDVBZ010000112.1:0-12575 GCA_965372355.1 uncultured bacterium
CTCAAAGCTATTCTTTGCCTTGCTCATGGATCCTCTCCTTGACCTCGGTCAGCACATCACCATCGTGAAAGGTCACTTTCAGGTTCCTCGCGCGAATGGCGCCATCCGACGACCGCACGAGCGTACCGGTCGCATAGTCGGAACACAACGTGTATCCCCTGGCGAGGATGGCCCTCGCGTCGAGACCCTCGAACCGGGTCACGAGCTCCGTGTACCGGGCTTTTTTGTCGCGAATCACCCCCACGATGCGACGGCGCAGGTCGTCCATTCTCCGGTCGTGTGTTTGCATCGCCTGCTCGAGCCGGCCCTTGACCTGGCCGAGGGCGTAGCTGCGCAGCAGTTCCCGCAACCGGCTATTGTGAGCATTCAACCTTGTGTTCATCAACTGTACCAGGTAGCGGACGGTGGCCTCGAGATCGGCCAGGATGTCTTCAGCGAGAGGCACCGCCATCTCGGCGGCCATGGTCGGCGTGGCCGCCCGGACATCCGCCACAAAATCTGCAATCGTAAAATCCGTCTCGTGACCCACGGCACTGATCACCGGTATGGGACATCGATGAATCGCCCGCGCGACCGCCTCCTCGTTGAACGCCCACAAATCTTCGAGACTCCCTCCCCCGCGCCCAAGGATGACCACGTCGATGTCAGTTCTTTCCGATAGCCTGTCGAGCATCCGTGTGATCTCGGGCACGGCCCGGGCGCCCTGGACCGCAACCGGGCACAGCACGGCCTCCACCGCGGGCCATCGCCGCCGAAGCGTCGACACAACATCCCTGACAGCGGCGCCGGTGGGTGATGTGACGACGGCAATCCTGGCCGGAAAAGCCGGTAGTCCGCGTTTGTGCTCGGGATCGAACAGGCCTTCCTTCTCGAGCTTCTCCTTCAATTTGCGGAAGGCCAGCTCGAGCTCGCCCGCACCGAACGCCTCGATCGCGTACGCCACGAGCTGGTATTGACCGTACCCCTCATAGACGGTCAGCCGCCCCCGTGCGAGCACCTTGACGCCATCCTGCATCTCGAACGCGATACGGCCCGCCTCACGCCGGAAACACACCGTCCTGAGCTGTGATTTGGAATCCTTGAGGGTGAAGTAGAGATGTCCGGATGTGTGGCTCTTGAAATTCGACACTTCCCCAAGGATACAGATATCGGGAAAGCTCTCCTCGAGCAGCGCTCTGGCCTGCCCGTTGACTTGCGATACGGTCAGATAGTCGGCGTCATCAAATAGCATTCGATGCGACAGTTTGTAGTGAATAAGCCTTTAGCGTGTTGGACATGAGCATGGCGACGGTCATCGGTCCGACTCCGCCCGGCACCGGTGTTATGTACGATGCCTTTGGCGAAACCGCATCGAAGTCGACATCGCCGACGAGGCGATAGCCTTTCTTGGCCGTCGGGTCATCGACCCGATTGATACCGACATCGATGACGATAACGCCATCCTTGACCATGCCGCCCGTAACAAAATGCGGGCTTCCCAGAGCGGCGATGATGATATCCGCCTCCGACGTAAACGCCGGGATGTCCCGTGTGCGGCTGTGACAGATCGTCACCGTAGCATTGCCCCCGTCGGCCTTCATTGAAAGCAGTAGCGCCACCGGTTTTCCCACGATGATACTCCGTCCAAGCACGACCGCCGTCTTGCCCGACGTTTCGATATCGTAATGAACGAGTAGCTCGCGGATACCCAGCGGCGTGCAGGGCACGAAACGGGGCCTGCCCGACGCGAGCAGTCCCATGTTCTCCGGGTGAAACCCATCGACATCCTTGATGGGTGTGATCGTTCCGATCGCACGATCCTGATCGATGTGCTTTGGTAGCGGCAGCTGGAGCAGTACGCCGTGAACACCCGGGTCGTTGCTCAGCTCGGTGAGCGTCCGAATCAGCTTCTCCTCCGGGACATCCTCATCCAGGTGAAGGCGGCGCGACTCGATCCCGCAGCGCTCGCTCATCCGCACCTTGGTCCGCACATAAACGCTCGACGCTGGGTCCTCGCCCACCTGAACCAGGGTCAACACGGGAGCCTTGCCGCCGAGCGCGGCAACCTCACCGGCAACCCGTTCCTGTACCGCCGCAGCCGTTTGCTTCCCGTCCAGTAGTTGCACTATTCCTCCACTTTTATTTGAAGGTGTTCGAGCTTGTTTGTCTTTCCCGTTGTCTCGTCGATGTCGCACACCATGAGATCACAACGAAGATCCCTGCGCGCGATCTCGAACCGCTTGGGTGTCATATCCAGGAATCGTTTGATGATGGGCTCTTTCTTGACACCGAGAACCGAATCATTCGATCCCGTCATCCCGACGTCGGTGACATATCCCGTGCCCTTCGGCAGGATCTGTGAGTCACGGGGTGGAATGTGTGTGTGCGTGCCAAACACGGCGGACACTCTCCCGTCAAGGTACCACCCCATCGCCCGCTTCTCGCTCGTCGCCTCGGCGTGGATATCGACGATCTTGATCTTGCAGCCATCACCCACGTTTTGAAGTAAGCGATCCATGGTTCGAAATGGGCAGTCGATCGGCGGCATAAAAACACGCCCCTGGATATTGAAGATTCCGACCGAGGCAGTGCCGACAGAGATGACGCGAAAACCAACGCCGTGCTCACCCCCGGGGTAGTTGGCCGGACGGATGATGTTGTTGCGCGACCCGAGAAGCTGCACGCCCTCGCGTTTGTCCCAGATGTGATTGCCGCTCGTAAAGAACTGCACACCGGCGCGCTCGAGATCTACGAGCGCCTTCTCGGTAAGACCGAAACCACCGGCAGCGTTCTCGAGGTTCGCGATAAAGAGATCGATATCGCGCTCCTTTTTTAGCTGCCGAACGACGCTCTCAACGGTCCTGCGCCCCGGCCTGCCAACGATGTCCCCTATAAATGCGATTACCAACGTCTACTCCTATTGGGCTATCGGGCACCGCGCCGGCTGCGGGAACCCTCTTTCAGAGGACAGGCGAGCGAGGATCCACCGCGGTGGCGCCGCAGGCGCCGTATCGGAGCGCGAGGGTCAGCGAGCGCGGCGCGGTTAGCCGAGCGAATTGGAGCGAGGGCCCCTAGAAAGAGCCTCGCGCACGAGCGCACTACTTAGCATACTCTACAGCTCGAGTCTCGCGAATGACCACAACTTTAATGTGGCCGGGATACTCGAGCTCTTTCTCGAGTTTGCGCGATATGTCGACGGCGAGCGTCGATGACTGTGCATCGTCTACCTTGTCGGCGCACACGAGGATCCGGATCTCGCGGCCCGCCTGGATGGCGTAGGCCTTCTCCACACCGTCAAACCCTCCGGCGATTTGTTCGAGCTTCTCCAGACGTTTGACGTACGACTCCAGCGTCTCGCGCCGGGCGCCCGGTCTCGCGCCGCTGATCGCGTCGGCGGCCTCGACGATCGGCGTATACAGAGAGGTCGCCTCGACATCCTGATGGTGCCCGGCGATCGCGTTGACGACCTCCTCTGGTTCACCGTACCGCTTGGCCAGATCTGCACCGATTTCGGTGTGCGAGCCTTCGACCTCGTGGGAGACCACCTTGCCGACGTCGTGGAACAGCCCACAACGACGCGCCATCCGTTGATCGAGTTTGAGCTCGGTGGCGATGATTCCACAAACATAGGCAACTTCCATCGAGTGCTTGAGGCAGTTCTGTCCGTAACTCGTCCGGTACCGCATCTTGCCGACATGGCGGATGAGTTCCGCGTGCACCCCGTGTATACCGAGATCCATACACGCCTGTTCTCCGGCCTCGATGATGTTGCGGTCCATTTCCTCGCGCGTTCTCTGAACAACTTCCTCGATGCGGCCCGGATGAATACGACCGTCTTGCACGAGTCGCCGAAGCGAAAGACGCGCGACTTCCCTGCGAACCGGATCGAAGGAAGAAAGCGTCACCGCTTCCGGTGTGTCATCGATGACGACATCAACTCCCGTGGCTTTCTCAAAGGCGCGGATGTTGCGTCCTTCCTTGCCGATGATACGACCCTTCATTTCATCGGTTGGCAAGTCGACAACAGACACCGTTGTCTCGACGCATTGCTCCGCTGCGTATCTCTGAATCGCGAGTGTGATGATTTTCTGGCTCTCGCGTTGTGCCGTGCGATCGGTTTCCTCACGGATATCTTTGAGTCTTCGCGCCGCTTCGAGCTTGGTCTCGTTCTCGAGGTTGCTCATGAGCAGCTCCTTTGCATCAGCCGCTCTCATTCCCGCGATTCGTTCCAGTCGCACGTTCTGTTCGCCGATCAAGCGATTCACCTGTGTGAGTTTCTGATCGAGTTTGACCTGCTTTCGCTCGAGGCTTTCTTCCACATCCTTGAGCGACGTCTCCTTTTTCTCGATCAGGTCAACTTTTCTCGCCAGGTTGCTGTCTTTGCTGATCAGTGTAAGCTCTTGCACCTTAATAGATTCCCGCGTATCACGCGTTTTCTCTTCGAAATCGAGCTTCATCTTGAGAAATGCATCTTTGGACTCGATTTCCGCTTCTTTCCGAAAGTTCTCAGTGGTCTTTTGGGCATCCTTGATGATGGTATCGGACAACGCCTTGGCGTTCTGAACGGCCGAACGAGCGGCGCGTTTGCCAAGCAGAGAACCGACAAGAAATCCGATCACGAGGGAGCCGAGCCCGATGAGAACAAGGATCAACAGGCTATCCATTGTATTTCCCCCTATCGATGCGTTACATCTTGGGACGGGGTCTCAAGTCAAACTTCGTAATTTTGATAAAGGGAGAAACTCGGAGGGTAGGAAATGCAAATTCCCCACGCTATGCCGTGTGTAAGGGAACTTTTGAACCCGAAAGTTCAAGTGGATGTCCGCATGATCGGTTTTGCCCTCCTCGTTACCGAGGTACGACAGCACCCACCAGATTAGGACTTCCCACAATGAGATGTTGGCTCAATAGCTACCTTTTCATCACAAACATGGTAGGGAATTCTAAACAGAGAATACCAGAGATGCGTTTCTCTATCAAGCTTTTTCCTCGATCGCGATGAAAAAAGGTTCTCATTTCTCAGCAAGAAGGCTTTCGTCGAGCAAAGAAATCAAACGATTTGCCCGCTGCTCGACAGCTGATATTGTTTCGGAGGACTTCGCTTTCTCCTGGAACAACTCGTCTGCGATGTTCAAGGCCACCAGAATGGCCAACCGGTCTTGTGCGGGCGTCGACGAACCTGAAGCCAACTCCTTCATTTTATCGTCGACGTACCTCGCCATCTCCCGGATGTAGCTCTTGTCGGCGTGTCCTCTGATTTTATATTCACGTCCAAATATCTCAACCGACGTTACACTCGTCTCTTCCATTTGGACTCCGTTGGATCTTCTCGCTAAACCCCAAGCCAACACATCATACAGGCCCAGGTCCTTAACACGACTAGACTTGTAATTCTCCGAATTTCTCTATCATTCTATCGATCTTGCTTAGTATCTTTTTGTCGTCCACCCTGCCCTTCGACCTCACCTCATTCGCAACTTTCAATTCCTCAAGCTCTTGTGTCAGTGCGTTATTGCGATCTGTTAGATCGGCGATCTGATCCTGCAACTTCTGGTTGACTTGCGTCAACTCACGGGCGCGCGCCGTCAATGTGTCGACGGCCCGTGCGGCCTGAGAGATCTTGGCTTCCAGAGCATCCAATCTCTCTAGATTCAGCGTTTCCGATGTCGACATTTAGGTTCTCAGCTCCACGCCGAGTTGCTTTTTCAAGTTTGAAACAATCTTCTCGATGACTTCGTCGACATCGGCGTCGGTCAACGTTCGCTCTTGCGAGCGAAAAGTCAAACGCACACCGTACGCCGTTCGATCATCGCCCAAGCTCTCGCCCGCGTAAACATCAAAAACCTGGAGTGATTCTAGCAACGGTCCCGCGAGCTTGACCAGAGATTTCTCAATCTCGCCAAACCGCACCCCGCTGCCTGCCACCAGGGACAGATCGCGTCGCGAGCTCGGGTATTCCGGCAACCGTTTGAACTTCGGCCGGTCGCCCATACGCCGGTAAAGCTCATCGATATCGATAGTTACGAACCAGACCGGCTGTTCGAAATCGTAGCGCAACCCAACCGGCTCGGATACGATTCCGCCTTCTATAACTGTTTTACCCTTATACAAATAGACGAATTCACCCGTCGATTCATCAAAATTATAAGTGATGTTTGCCCTCAAGTCAATCCTGAACACCTGGAGGAGAATTTCCACTTCTCTTTTGATATCAAACAGATCCAACGTTTGTTTCGTGTGTTTCCAGAACCCGGGAGTCTCGGGTCGTGACACGACGAGGCCCAGCAGGGTTCTCTCCTCCGGCAGTTGACTGTGCCCTTCGAGCGACCAGTACACCTTGCCGATCTGGTACATCTGAAGCCGCTTGACATCGTAATCCATGTTGCGCCGCGCGATGTCCAGCATCCCCGGCAGCAGACTCGTTCTCAGGTATCTGTGGTTCACATTCAGCGGATTGCTTACCGGAATCGGATGGCTGCGAGGATCCCCTTTGGACCAACCGAAATCCTCGAGCTCTTTACCGTCGGTGAACGAGCTGGCGACCACCTCGCCAAACCCGCGTGACGAGAAATGCGACGCGACGTCTTCCAGAAATGCGTCGAACGGATCGCGCGTCCCGAACACGCTGCACCGATACTCCCAGCCTTTGCCGATCCGGTTGTAGCCGTAGAGCCGTCCGACCTCCTCGACGAGATCGGCCTCTTCAAAAATATCGAGCCGGTGTGACGGTACGTTGACGGTCACATCGTCCTGCGAGCGCCCGCGGATCTCGAACCCGAGTCGTGCCAGAAGCTCCTCGATCTCCTCCGCGCCCAGGCTCACACCGAGGAGCCGCTGTGTCGCAGCGCACCGGATCGACAGACTCGTGGGCTCCCAGGCACCGGGATAGGCATCGACCACGGCGCCCGGCGTGCCACCGGCCAGCTCGCACACGAGCTCAGCCGCCCGCTCGGCGGCCATCCGGCACCGCTCGCGGTCGACACCCCGCTCGAAGCGATAGGACGCATCCGTCGGGAGGTTGAGCTTCTTGCGTGCGCTTCTCACAAGCGTCGTGTGAAAATTCGCGCTCTCGATCAGGATCTCCACGGTGTCATCGTGCACCGCGGTCTCCTCGCCACCGATGACACCGGCGAGCGCGACCGGTTCCCTGTCATCGGCAATGACGAGGATGTCCGAATTCAGTTCGTATGTCTCACCATCGAGTGTGAGCAGCTTTTCGTGGCCTTCGGCGCGTCTGACAATGATCTGCGATCCGTGAAGGGTTTTGAAATCGAAGGCGTGCAGGGGCTGGCCCATTTCCATCATCACATAGTTCATGACATCGACGACATTATTGACGCTGCGAAGCCCCACCGACTCGAGCGCGCTCGTGAGCCACTGCGGCGACACTCCCACCTTGATGCCGCTGACCCGCAACCCGACGTAACGCGCGCAATCATCGGGATCCGCGATCTCGACATCGACGTCCGCGCGGGCTTTCTGCCCGCCCACGGCCGCATGAGGGGGGTCCAGGGGGACCTTGTAGATCGCCGATATCTCTCGTGCAACGCCGACATGGGAGAGCAGATCCGGCCGGTTCGGCGTGATTTCGAGCTCGAAGACTTCGTCCGGAGGGCCGAGGACATCGGCGACCGGCGATCCGATCTCGAAGTCACCATCGAGCACCATGATCCCCGCGGCGTCTTCCCCCAGACCGAGCTCGCGTTCCGAACAAATCATGCCGTCGGAACGTTCGCCCCGGATCTTGGCGCGACGGATCTTTGTGCCATCGGGAAGCTTTGCACCCGGCAGCGCGACGAGCACGGTCTGGCCGTCGGCCACATTCGGAGCCCCGCACACAACCTCGTTTGTCGTCTCGGGCCCGACCTGCACGCGACAAAGCGTCAACTTATCCGCGTTCGGGTGTTGCTTGACCTCGAGCACCTTGCCGACGACGACGTTTTCATCGCTATAGCCGCGGCCGATGCGGTGCTCGACATTGAGCCCCGTCATCGTGAGATCTTCCGCGAGCGTGTCGCTGTCGACGGGGATCTCGATGTATTTCTTCAACCATGCCAGACTGACGAGCATGCCCCAAGTCCCTTCTAGAACTGCTCGAGAAAACGAAAGTCGTTTCCAAGAAAGAGGCGGATGTCGTTGATACCGTATTTGAGCATTGCGACGCGATCCACACCCAGACCAAACGCGAACCCGGAGTAGACCTCGGGATCGTATCCAACGGCGCGGAATACATTGGGATGGACCATGCCCGCGCCCATGATTTCCAACCACCCCGTCTGGCCGCAAACACTGCAGCCGTCACCGCGGCACGTGACGCACGTCATATCCACCTCGGCGCTCGGTTCGGTAAACGGAAAGAACGACGGCCGGAAGCGGATTTTGGTCCTGGCACCAAAGAGCTGATGGATAAACACCTCGACATCCGATTTGAGATCGGCGAGCGAGATGTCCTTGTCCACATAGAGACCTTCGACCTGGTGGAACTCCGCGGCGTGCGACGGATCGATACTTTCGTTTCGATACACACGACCGGGGGCGATGATCTTGAACGGCGGTTTGTTGTTCTCCATATAGCGGATCTGCACCGGCGAGGTGTGTGTCCGCATCAAGATATCGTCGGTAATATAGAACGTGTCCTGGAGGTCTCGCGACGGATGCTCTTCCGGAAAGTTGAGCGCCTGAAAGTTATAGTAGTCCAGCTCGACATCCGGGCCGGAGGCCAGGCCGTAGCCCATGCCAAAGAAGATGTCTTTGAGCTCCTTGAAGGTCTGCGAGAGGATGTGACGGTGCCCCCTGGCGCCATCGTGCGCGGGAAGGGTCGCGTCGTGAGGGGGTGTGTAGAACCGGCTGGCGCGCTGCGAGCCCCGCAGTTCCTTTGCCTTTTCCTCGAGCAGCCCCTCGGCCAGCTCCTTCAACCGATTGGCCGCCGCACCGATACGGGGCCGCTCTTCCGGTGGCGCGTCCTTAATATCACGGAGAAGCGCTGTGACCCTGCCCTTGCGGCCAAGGTACCGGATACGCGCCGCTTCCAGCGCGTCGGCGCTCGTTGCTTCCTTTATGTCTTCCTGAATCGATCGCTCGAGTGATTCAACGTCCATCAAATGGTCATCCCGCTGTATCGTTCGTGGACTTCGCCAGTTCTGCCAACTGTTTGAACCCGTTTTTGTCGTTGACGGCCATTTCCGCCAGCAACTTGCGGTTCACATCCACTTCGGCCTTGCGCAGGCCGTTGATAAATCGGTTGTAAGACAGACCATTGACACGTGCTGCTGCGTTGATTCGTGTGATCCAGAGTTTGCGGAAATCCCGCTTGCGCGTCCGACGATCACGATACGCGTACTGCAACGCCCGCTCGACGGTTTCCCGCGCGGTGCGGTATAGCTTGCTGCGGCCACCATAGTACCCCTTGGCAGCTTTCAGGTATTTCTTGCGCCTTTCCCTGCTGGCTACGCTGTTTTTTGTCCGTGGCATGGTGAAATACCTCCTAATTACATTTCATTCCACTGTTATGATTTAAGTCGATGTGCCGTCGATTGAGCCTGTCCTGAAAGGGCTCCGCGCAAAGCGCGTCTGCCTCTCCGGTAAGGGCTCCAATTCACGGACGTAACGCAGCCGTCAGGCCTCTACCCCTTCAACAGCCGCCTGACCTGCAGATGATTCGCAGGACTGACCACCACCGACTTCCGCAGATTGCGTTTACGCTTCGTCGTCTTTTTTGTCAATATGTGACTCTTGAGGGCGTGGCTACGGACAAACTTCCCCGTTGCCGTGGTCCGAAAACGCTTGGCAGCCCCCCGATTGGATTTAAGTTTTGGCATCTTTCTCTTCCTTCGCTGTGTCTGTCTTTGGCGTCTCTGTCTTCGCCGTTTCTGTCTTCGCCGTGTCTGCGTTCGCCGTGTCTGCGTTCGCTGTGTCTGTCTTCGCTTTGTCTTTCTTCGGCTTCTTCTGCGCCTGTTGTTGGGCGGCCGGCAGCGGCGCCATGTACATCGTCATGAGCCGGCCCTCGAACATGGCCGGTCTCTCGACCACCCCGAACTTCTCCAGGTCCTTCTGCATCCGCTTCAGCATGCGGGCGCCCATCTCTCTGTGGTCGAGTTCCCTGCCTCTGAAGATCATCGTAAATTTGACCTTGAAGGCCTTATCGAGAAACTCTTCGGCGTGCCGCTTTTTGAACTGGTAATCGTGCTCCTCGGTCTTCGGTCTGAGTTTGATTTCTTTGACTTGAATCGTATGCTGTTTTTTCTTCGACTGTCGGGACCGTTTGGCTTTTTCGTACTTGAACTTTCCGTAATCGGTGATCCGGCACACCGGGGGAGCCGCCGTCGGCGACACCTCAACGAGATCCAGGTTCTGTTCGTCGGCGATTTCCCTCGCCTTATCGGTGGTCATCACACCGAGCTGTTCCCCATCGCTATTGATGACTCGCACTTCCGGGACGCGAATCATGTGGTTCACGCGCGTACGGGGCTCACGTGGTTTGTAGTGCTTTCGGATTGCCAATAAGCCTCCTCTTTCTGCTCAAAAAAAAGACGGATGGCAGGCATCCGTCGACACAAAGCACGCAGTCCCTCGGTAGCTCGAGGGTCCACGCCTATCTAGCGAATCGGAAACCTTGCCTGTCATCGTGAGACGGAAGGTGAGGGGAATCTCCCCTGCTTCTCAATTAATGAATACTAGCGTCTGGACTTCGCTTCGTCAACCACTTCGCCAACAAAATCAGTCAGTTCGCGGGCCCCGAGATCACCCTTCGAGTGTGCCCGAACGGACACGGTGCCCGCCTGGGCCTCACGATCGCCGACGATCAGCATATAGGGCACTTTCTGGACCTCCGCCTCGCGGATCCGGTAGCCGATCTTCTCGTCACGGGCATCGAGCTCCGCCCGGAGCCCACCCGCCAGGAGCTGACCGAGAACCTTTTTTGCGTAGTCGACCTGCGCCGGGCTAACCGGGAGCACGGCCACCTGGAGCGGTGCGAGCCATAGCGGGAACGCCCCCGCGAAGTGCTCGGTCAGGATGCCGACGAAGCGTTCCACCGAACCGAGAAGCGCGCGGTGCACCATCACAACCTGTTTGCGCTCGCCGCCCGCTGCCACATAGGTGATATCGAAGCGCTTGGCCAGGTTGAAATCGAACTGTATGGTGGTGAGCTGCCAGCTCCGCCCGATGGCGTCGACCACCTTGATATCGATCTTCGGGCCGTAGAAAACGGCCTCGCCCTCCATCCGCTTGGCCTCGATCCCCCGGCGCTCGAGAGCGTCTTCGAGGGCCTTCTCGGCGTGATCCCATTCCTCCGGCGAACCGGCGTATTTGTCCGGGTCCTTCGGGTCACGAACGCTCAGCTCGAACCGAAAATCTTCGAACCCGCAGTCGCGGAGGACATCGATCGCAAAACCCACGGTGTCGTGGATCTCATCGGTCACCTGCTCGGGTGTGCAAAAAATGTGCGCATCGTCCTGAGTAAATCCTCTTACGCGGAGCAATCCATGAAGCGTGCCGGATAGTTCCTTTCGGTAAACGGTACCCATCTCCGCATAGCGCACGGGTAACTCGCGATAGCTGTGGAGATGCCGCTTGTATATCAGAATGTGGCCCGGACAGTTCATGGGTTTCAAAACATACAGCTGCTCATCGACATCCATGGTGTACATGTTGTCGCTGTAATAGTCGAAATGGCCAGATGTCTGCCACAGCTCCGCCTTGGCGATGTGCGGGGTGAAGACGATCTCGTACCCGCGCGCCTGGTACTGATCGCGGAGATAGCTCTCGACGGTCTGACGGATCACGGCGCCCTTCGGATACCAGAACACCAGCCCGCCGCCCGCCTCCTCGCGGACATCGTAGAGGTCCAGCTGTTTGCCGAGCTTGCGGTGATCGCGTTTCTCCGCCTCGGCCAGCCGGGTCAGATAGGCATCGAGATCCTTCTTTTTAAAAAAGGCGGTGGCGTAGATCCGCTGGAGCATCGGTCTGGACGAGTCGCCCCGCCAGTACGCCCCCGCCGAATTGAGTACTTTGAAACTCTTGATCTTTTTGGATTCGAAAAGGTGCGGCCCCGCGCACAGGTCCGTAAAATCGCCGACGAAATACATCGTCACGGTGTCGCCCTCGATGTCGTCGATCAGCTCCACTTTGTACGGCTGACCCTGCTCGGCGAAGTATTTCTTTGCTTTTTCTTTGCCCCAGACCTCGCGGTGGATCTCCGGCCTCGCCTTGATGATCTCGTCCATTCGTTTCTCGATGCGCTCGAGATCCTCGGGGGTAAACGGTGTCTCGATATCGAAGTCGTAGTAGAACCCCTCGTCGATCGCCGGGCCGATGGCAAACTTCGTCCCCGGAAAGAGATCTTGCACGGCGTGCGCCAGGATGTGCGAGCCCGTGTGACGCAGCGTCATCAAGCCCTCGTCATCCGTCTCGGTCACGACGCGGAACTCACCCTCGCCACTGACGTTTTGATGCAGATCGACAACCTCTCCGGCGAACTCGGCGGCCACCGCTTTGCGCTGCCACACCTCGCCCAGCGAGTCGACGATCTCTTTGACCGTGACCTCGTCCTTGTCAAAGGTCTCCTGTTTTCCGTCTGGGAATGTAATTTGAACCAT
>CBDVBZ010000113.1:0-12442 GCA_965372355.1 uncultured bacterium
CCAAATTCCTCCAGGAAAGCCAGGTAGTCGGCTGTTCCCCAACCGCCGGCACCGCCGTTTAGAAACTGAACCTTTCCGGGACCGAATTCACGGTCCGCGTATTCCTGCAGGACCGCAACATACGTGTCTTGTTCCTCGACGAGCGAGCCAAACGTGTAGGAGTCGCCGAGTACCAGGACCTTCGGTACATTTGATTCAATCTCCCCGCCGCGCAAGTGGAGCGAGTTGAACCTGTACGACACGACCCGGTCCTCGAACTGATGCCGAGCCTTCCCTCCAGCTTTGTTCATCAAGTAGCCCCACCGTTCACTCTGAACCCGCCAGCTACCGCTGAGGTTCTGGGGGGAAAACAAACGAACCATGATCTCCGCGCAAGCGACGATGAGCACCAGCGACAGCAGGAGTGCAATCACCGAGAACGCCACACGCCTGCCGGTCGACAGTCTGTCGGGGGAACCAGGGGGAATCCGCTCAACGGAGGGCATTATTCTTCATCGCCCAGTGAAAAGCGGGCGAAGACAAGGACGGTTACCAGTTCAGTCTGGCGCGTCACCGCGCGGCGCCTACCATCTTTCTGCGCAGATAGGCAATCCGGGCCTGATGCGGCAGGTCTTTTGGACAGTTGTCTTCGCAGCCCATGAGGCTCATGCACCCGAAGACACCGTCATCGTTGCCGATGACCTCGTACCAGTCCTTATCGGTCCTTTTGTCACGGGTGTCCATCTCGAAACGGGCGATCTTCATAAAACCCAACGCGCCGAGAAAACCGTCCCGCATCCTCTTCGTGGCACATGCCGAGATGCAGCAACCGCACTCGACACACCGATCGAGCTCGTAGATTTCATCGGCCAGCTCGGGCTCCATACGCTCCTCGAGAGCACCGAGGTCTGCGTGTTCGACCTCTTCGTCGTGGATCCATGTTTTCACCCGCTCGCTCATCTCTCGGGTGAACTTGCCCGTATTGACCGACAAATCACCGATCAACTCGAATGCGGGCAGCGGCAAGAGCGTGATCTCAGGCTTCTTGAACTTCGATGTGAGCGTGCGGCAGGCGAGGTCCGGTTTGCCGTTGATTACCATACCACAACTGCCGCAGATACCAGCGCGGCAGACAAAGTCGTATTGAAGCGACCGGTCCTGTTTTTCACGGATCTCATTGAGCGCGATAAAAATGGTCATGCCCGGCGCCTCGGTTACCTCATAGGTGGCCATCTTCGGCTCGTCGCCCGGTGTCTGAGGATCGTACTTAAAGATATGAAACTTCAGCGTCCGTCCGCTCTTTGCGCTGCTCATTCGAAACCAACTCCTGTGCGTTCGTTCTTGCCCTTGTACTTCTCAGGCAACTCGTAGTGCATGATCGCCTTTTGAATCTCGAAACGATCTGCATCCGGGTTCTTCGCCTTGATTTCTTCGATCTGCTTTTCACGCTTCTCCGCGTCGGGGTGAGGAATAATTTCGGACTTACCATAACCCCTCGAACCCGGTGGCATTTCCATCTTCATGACGTCGAGCTTTTCGTACTCGAGCGCCGGCATGTCGTCGCCCTCGTTCTTCCAGAACGAAAGGGTCCGGTTCAACCAGTCCTTGTCATTCCTTTCAGGATGATCCTCGCGCGCGTGAGCGCCCCGGCTTTCCGTCCGTGCCAAGGCACCACAGGCCGCCGTGAGCGCCAGCTTGATCATCATCGGCACTCGAATCGCCTCGACGAGTTCCGGGTTGGCATGGCGGGCCTTGTTGCGGACCGCGATGTTACGGCTTCGCTTTACGAGGGCGTTGAGCG
Source organism: uncultured bacterium (assembly GCA_965372355.1). Classification (GTDB taxonomy): domain Bacteria; phylum Krumholzibacteriota; class Krumholzibacteriia; order WVZY01; family WVZY01; genus CBDVBZ01. Next base: position 1,781 of record CBDVBZ010000113.1, read on the forward strand.
AGTTAACTGCCTTCTCCAGTTCTTCGCCCGTCCGAAAGATGCCCACCCAGTCCATCATGATCTTCTGCATCGCGGCCTTGAGCTCCCAGGGATCCTCGCCGCTGTCACGATCGACGATCGCCGAGATTTTCGCGTCTTCGCGTTCGACAAACGATTTGACAACCGCTGTCGGAATACTCCCGGCACTTGCCTCGCAGTAATTCGCGATGTACTCACCAACGATCATACCGGCAACGACCGTTTCGGCGACGGAGTTGCCGCCCAGGCGGTTGAAACCGTGCATGTCCCAGCACGCAACCTCTCCGGCCGCGAAGAGCCCCCTGAGCTGCTGGCTCTCACCGGTGTAATTGGTGCGGATACCACCCATCGAGTAGTGCTGCGTCGGACGGACCGGTATGAAGTCCGTGACCGGGTTGAGCCCGAGGAAATACTCGCAAATCTCTTTGACCTCTCGGAGGTTCTTCTCGATGTGCGCCTTGCCGAGGAGTGTGATATCGAGCCACAGATGGTCACCGTAAGGCGAGGGCACACCCTTGCCCTTTCTCATGTGCTCGGTCATACGGCGGGAGACGACGTCGCGCGAGGCGAGCTCTTTTTTCCCTGGTTCGTAGTCGGGCATAAACCGGTAGCCGTCCACGTCCTTCAACAGACCGCCGTCACCCCGGCAACCTTCTGTCGTGAGGATTCCCACGGGTACGATCGCCGTGGGGTGAAACTGAACCGCCTCCATGTTGCCGAGTGCTGCCACACCGGTTTCCAGAGCGATCCCGGTGCCGATGCCCTCGCTGATAACGGCGTTGGTCGATATCGAGTAGAGCCGGCCGTAGCCCCCCGTCGCAATCGTGGTTGCCCCGGCGACGTAGGCGATGAGCTCGCCGGTGATGAGATCACGAACCACCGCTCCGTAGCAGGTGCTGCCATCGTGAATGAGCGCGATGGCCTCTTTGCGCTCGTGAACGGGGATGCCGAGCTCGATGCCCTTGTTGTCCATGGCATAGAGCATCGTGTGTCCCGTTCCGTCCGACGTATAACAGGTTCGCCATTTCTTGGTGCCACCAAAATCCCTGGCCGTGATTAGACCGTGCGCCTCGTTTTTTTCCTCAATGGTCACCCGCTCCGCGTTGATGACAACCTCGCGCGGCCCTTTCTTCACGCGCGACCAGGGCACTCCCCATCCCGATAGCTCGCGGACCGCCTTCGGCGCCGTGTTGGCAAACATCCGGGCGACATCCTGGTCGCATCCCCAGTCACTACCCTTGACCGTGTCGGCAAAGTGAACATCCTCGTTGTCACCCTCTCCTTTGATCGTCGCCGCAAGAGAACCCTGCATCCCACCCTGGGCCGCCGCGGAGTGTGATCGCTTGGCGGGGATCAGGGAGAGGACGATGGTATCGAGACCTCGCTGTTTGGTAGCGATCGCTGTGCGAAGCCCTGCCAGTCCACCACCAACGATGAGTGAATCCGTGTACACGATCTTCATCGGCCCTCACCTCCTTCCAATTGCGCTGACGCGGGGCCTGAAGACGGTACATACCGCTCACCCGCTCGATCCCGGTGCTCCCATCCGATTTTCATGTATGTCGCAAAGGTTATTATGCCAATGATCAGAAACGTAGCGGTCAACGTGTTCTTGACCCGCTTGAGCCGCTTCCGTGTGGCCGTACCCTTGAACGTCAGCCACTTGACGGCGAGCCGGTACATCCCGATCGTTGCGTGGAGCTCGACAGCCACGAGCAGCACCAGGTATAGCGGCCAGAAGTATTCGCTGACAAAACGATCCGCCGAGGCGTAGGGCCCGATCAGATCCGGGTGGCTGGCCATTACATAGACATGGACCGAACCCAGAAAGAACATGATAAAGCCGGTAACGGCCTGGTAGAACCACAGGTTGGTGTCCTTGTGTTTCATCATCTGCATCTGGTCGCGAAAGATCCTGTATTGTCGCCAGCTAATCGGAAACTTGCGTAGCGCGATCCCCGCGTGGAGTATGAAAATGAAAAAGATCGCGACGGCGATGATACTGACGATGATCGGATAACCGTGTTGCCAGTCGGTAAGAAACTTGAGTTCAAAGAATCCGGTGACATAGTACATCGCGTCTTTGCCGAGCAAAATGCTAGAGACGAGAATCAGATGGATCCACATAAACAAGGCGAGCACGAGTCCCGTCACGCTCTGCCCCACGTCGAGCCACGCAGGTACAGGGCTCCCGCTGCCGATGGCCTTCATTAGATCTTTCATGGATACTATTCTCCTGCAGTCATAAGTCGGGTGACAAACGTCTTGTACAGGATAACGCGGAATACGCGGGGTGAAATTTGATAGATATCAAGTCCGCATGCTCCACCCCAGGGCGGGGTGGAAGGTTGGATAATCAGCAACGTCCGCGGCTCAGACGTCCAGGCCTTTGCGTCGAGGCTCTCGTGCGGGTTCTTGGGTGGGCTGAGCAGGTTTGAGCCGCCTCAATAAGTCCGGTCGATCGGACAAATCGACGACGTCCAACGACATCGTCCTTTCACAGCGGGGGCAACGCTGCACCATGTGTTCATCGTATGGCTGGAGAATGATCTCTCCGCAGCTATTACATTTTATGATGAGTTTCGGCATAACCCTCCTTTTGGGTTTAGCACCGGTTCAATCACTTCTTCGGTGGGTACTTCTCGAATATTTTTGTAATCGCCTTGTCGAGCGTCTCGTTGAGCTTTTCCTGCGACGTCTCGGACTTGTGCGCGTTCTCCGCCTGGCCTCGCCAGACGAGTTCTTTCCTGGCACCGTCTATGAGGTCGATAACCAGGGTCCCCTGAGTGACGTCCGTACCCGAGACGCCTCCACCGACGCGCGAACCTGCCCATACGTCTCCAAGGGTATAGGCGCTCTGTTTGGTTTCTGTGTATTCGTCGGCACCCAAATAGTAAACGATGAGAAGATCGCCTCCCTGGACAAGCTCCTCGTACCCCTTGCCAGTCAATTCCCTGGCAACCGCGCTATGGATCCGCTTGGCCTCGAGCGAGCTCGTCATCCGCGCCTCGGCCGCATTCTGGGGGTCCGCCTCGGGAGTTGCCATCCATGAGAATGTCTTGTAGCGGCTGAAATCCACGCTCGGGTCATAGTCCTGGTCGACATAGATCGGGTTGCAACCGGCAAGCAGGGTCGCCGCCAGACCCAGCGTTATCATAAGAATTGCGTTTTTTTTCAAGATTCTGCTCCTCTCGCTCCTAGAGACTACCACAACTCGACCGGCGATGCATCTATAACGTGTCATCTGCTGTGTGTTTGTGAAATTTATCACAATGTCCGATATCTGGCAGCCGCGCGAGAGAGCTCGCCCGTGGCACCCCCGACCGCGAAATCCCTTGGCAGACTGCAAGTTAGCGCTTTACCTGTGCCGCAACCTGTGATATAATATGCGCGTTGCCGACCGGGGAGGAGAAGACACGATGGATATGCCTCTATGCTTTCGCACCCCCCACATCTCGGCAGTCTCTCACACCGGGCCCAGCCCCCGTACTACCAGCGGTCGGTCTACGGCCTGCTCCCCTGACAATTACGAGTCATTCCCCTGCAAGACGCAACTCACCGTCTCCGGCGCCCCTGAATGCGTGTCCGGAGCGAGCGAAGGAGCATGCCATGCGTAGCATTCTCATATTGTGTCTGGTTGCACTCGTTTCGGCCTCGCTGACCCCATCTGTTCTTGCGAAAAGGGTGAGGTCCGAGTCACCTCGCATCGCGTCACCCCGTGGTCCCGATACACCGCTGCCGCCCGACCTGGCGGGCCGCACGGCCGGTCCACTCAGATCCGCGGCCGCGGCCGACACATTCGTCCTCCACTGGGCGGACTTCGAAACCGCGGGCAGTCCCGACCCCATGGGATATACGACTGTGGATCGCACAGCCCAGATCGCCACGTTTTTTCATATCGCCGACGGCAACGAGCTAGACGGCGGGACCGGTGGCAATTTGCTCCCACTCGGCGGTTCGCAGTCGATGTGGTGCGGTACAGACGCCTCCGCGGCGGCGCCCTACTGCGGATACGCCACGTTGCCCGGCTACGGAAACGCCTGGGATCAGATCCTCGAGAGCACTGCGATTGCCGGTGACAGTCTGGAGCTCAGCTACAACATCTTCTGGGATTCGGAACCCGGTTACGACGGGACGGTCGTGGAATACACATTCGACGGCGGCGAGACGTGGACGTCGTTTCCTGTCGATGATTCGCACTCGTACCGTTCGGGGCTCTACGACGACACCGGGCCGACACCGTATCTTGCCGAGACGTTCGCCGTGAGCTCGACGGGCGCATCGGATGTGCGGGTTCGGTTTCGCTTCACCTCCGATGGAGCCTGGTCCGATGAAGATGGAAACTGGCCCACGGACGGTGCACTCATCTTGGATGACATTGCCGTTAGCACATGGAGCGGCGGGGCGCCGAGGTTCGCGGACACGGAAGACTTCGAGTCGGCGACTCCGGGTGACAACAGCGCCGGCGTCTGGACCGGCACAATACCCCCAGCGTCTGGCAACTTTGCGGCGCTCTACCCGGGGGTGACGCTTCTCCAGGAAGATGAATGTAATTTTGTTGGCGGGTTCGTGTGGGGCTTCTTCGATGACCCGTCAAATGCGAACTACGAATGTCACACACCGGATCCGCGTCCCGATGTGGGCGTGATTCCCTATGGGAACGAAGACGGTATATATATCAATAACGAGATTTGGTCGCCGCCCTTTGATAACGTCGGAAGCGGTGACGAGTATGTTCTCGAATATCACACTTACCTGGACAACACTCTAAGCGCCCTTGTGCTTTGGCACTCGGGGGTGCGGTCGTGGACAGATCCCGACGGTGCGGGGCCGCTGCCCCCTTGCCCGGGACAATGGAAGGGAACCAACTTCGTTTACTACTACTGGCCACACCGGGAGTGGGTACGATTCCGCTCTCAAATAGGTGGACTCATCGACCCAAACGCCGATCAGATTCAGGTCAGCCTGGGTGTGGTCGACATGTGCCCCGTGTGGTGCAACATTTACGGTACCGGATCATGTCACAGTCACGCGCCGCTCTTCGACGAAGTCCGGGTGGAACGGATCTCAGCAACTGCCCCGCAATTCACGGTTCGTCACATTCACCTCTTTCAGGACAACTTTGCCGAAGACGGCACGCTGACCGGCACCGCACGCGCGGATATGGCGGCTGATATCCTGCCGTCGTGGAGCCCCGGGATCCTGCCGGGGGATTCCTGCGCCGTGAACATATCACCTATTGGAATCTCGGGTAGCGGTCCTGCTGCGTGGATCTATGCTCGGGTCCACAACGGCAACGATCCCAAGTCAGGCGCTGGCCTGGGCTCCGCGGATACGCGTCCGGGCAAAACGGGTCCTCGCTGGACGCACACCGGCTCCTGGATGGATGCCAATGGCAGCACCTGGGAGATCTTCCAGATGGATACCACGTTCACGTCGCCAGGCTCCCTAGTGTCGGATAGATACTGCGTCGATATGAACGATGCCCTTTTCGTCCCCGGCGATACGATTCTCTATTTCTTCGCCGCGGATAAGGACGGTACACCGTTTAGCGGCAACGAGAGCTACTGGCACAGGGAGCTCAATGGCCAGGGCGACGACAACCTGACGACGAATATCGAAGAGGCAGCGGCGAGCCCGTGTGAGTTCACGATTCTCCCCGCCGGTGGCTACACACGGGGAGGTGACATGCTGTACGTGGACGATACGGATGATCGAGGAGGTCCGGCTCAGCTGCTCTTCGACAGCGCCTTCGACCTGATGGCGTTGCGGGAACACGTCGATCGGTTCGACGTCCTCGGGCCGTCCTCGGCCGTCGGTAACAGCCTGGCGTCTCGTGTGACGAACAACGTCAACCAGATTATCGATATCTACAAGACGATCATCTGGAACTCTGGGAACTTTTCCACAGCGACGATCGGCGATGGCACCGGCAGCCCGGAAAAGTCGGATGATTTCAGCCTGCTCTATCAATGGCTCGACACGTCGAGCAAGGGACCGGGTCTGTATGTGTCCGGTGACGGCGTTGCTTCCGAATGGGTCTGGCTAGGCGGTACGGGTGCCTCGCAGCTGCGTTCGGACTACATGGGCTTCGACCTGGCGGGCAGTGATCATGTGACCTTCGGTGAGGCGATCTCGCCGCTACTGACAGCGACGGGCGCGGATTTCATCCACATGGGCGTGCCGGATCAGCTGATCGCGTTTGGCGGCTGTCCGTTCATCAACGACTTCGATGTTCTCGAACCGCTCGGGAGCGCCATCACCGAGTTCCCGTATCCAAACAGTGGTTACGGCGCGGTTGTCAGCCAACAGACCATCAACTCCGCGGGCGAGACAGCGACGGTCGTGCTCTCCGGTTTCAGCTACCACTATATCCGCGAGGCGTTTGTCAGATTTCCGATCGCGAGGATCGAACATCTGTCGGACATCCTGCACAAGTTCGGCAACATACTTTCGCAGCCAACCGGAGTGGAACCGACAGTCCAGTTCGCCAATGCTCTTGAGCCCAACTACCCAAATCCATTCAACCCCACAACGACGATCCGTTACAGCATCCAGGAGCGCGCGCACGTATCGCTCAAGGTGTACAACGCGGCGGGGCAGTTGATCGTAACGCTGGTCGATGAGGTGCAGTCACCGGAACACGTGAAGCCGGTGACCTGGCAGGGTACGAACAACGCGGGTCAGACGGTCTCCAGCGGGGTGTATTTCTACAAACTCGTGACAAAGGATTGTGCGAAGACGAGAAAAATGGTTCTTCTAAAATAGGAACCACGCAAAATGAAGAACCCCGTCTGCCAAACGGCAGGCGGGGCTCGGTTTCGCGGGCGTATGCGGGGTGTGCACTCTCCTACTTACGAATCAACGAGCGAAGATCTGCCGACCGAGAGTTGGACGGGTGAAGCCACAACACATCGTCGAAGCCAGAACTCTCGGCCTCTTTCTCGAAGGGAATCAGGTGCAAGCGGTGCTCGAGAAAATGACGATGTACGCTTACGCCAAACGGCTCATACCCTAGACCCGTCATGAAATCGAGTATTTCAGCCTTCGTCGTGCCAGCACGAAGCAGGTGACGCTCCAGAAACTCTGTCACGACCAAAGGATGCCACGTCTCCAGCGTACGCGTCAGTCCCTGCAACACGTGAAACTCAAAGCCCTCGACATCGATTTTGATAAGATTGACCGGTTTTGTGTCCTGCATGATGACGTCGTCCCCTACGAGCACTGGAACCTCAAAGGATTTGAATGCTCTGTGCCCACCCGACGCGTCGATGGGGGCGAGCGTGCCAGCGCCCGAGTGCTGCGACGGATCCTCGCTGCTCGATGCGAGAGTCAGTGTCATATTACCGGTTGTGTCGGACAAACCCACATTGTGGACGTTAACATGTTCGATACCGTTCATTGCCAGGTTGGCCTTCATGTCCGCGACACATTCGGGGTTGGGCTCGAAGCTCTCCACCTTGCCAGTGTCCGTCACGAGGGCAGCGGCACACAGAGTCACCATACCCACGTTCGCGCCGACGTCGATGGCCCGATCCCCCGGGCGCAAAGCGTCTTGCAGCAAGAGTTGAATGCCTATCTGGTAGTATCTCCCGAGGAAATATGACGCTCGGTCGGACCAGTTCGACAAGTTCAGCCGCATCCAGTAGCCGTGCCCTTTTCCTTTGATCGTCTTTGCAGGGGCTGATACCCAGCGGTGATCATCCTTTGCCCCGCCGGCTCCTGCAATATTGAGGAGATGTCCCCAGCCCGGTAACTCGCGCCGGACGTAGGGCAGCAGCAGAAAAGATAGTCTTGGGTACATGAGTCGCTCACTCCACGAGGAATCCCCGAAGTCGACGTTCGGCCAACATCATACCACCCTCGGAACCGAAGCGGTATGACGTTAAGCGCGTGTCCATCTTGCCCCACCCACGACAACAAAAAAACCCCGCCTGCCAAACGGCACGCGGGGCTATTCAATAATCCGGCAGCGTCCTACTCTCCCACACCCTCTCAAGTGCAGTACCATCGGCGCTGTAGGGCTTAACTTCCGTGTTCGGAATGGGAACGGGTGGAACCCCTACGCTATGGCCACCGAAATGTCTTTTGCGCTCTTACGGGCCGCTGATGCAGACGCCGCTTCGCGGCGCAGCATAGCGGCCGACGAAGCTGAATCCTTCTTCGCGGCGCAGTATAACGGCCGGGCGAAGCTGGATTGTGTTGCGCTGCAGCATAACGACCGAACGGTGCTAGGTCATAGCAACCGGTCCGAGCGTCGATTAATAGGTGGGCAAAGGACAGAGGATTCTCAAAGTTGTTTTGTGATTTCTCTCTGCAGTCCTTGTGCCCCCCCTTTTCTTGTGAATCGACAATTTGCAAGGGTAAAAAGAAGAGATACCAACGTCTGTATTAGATGGATTAAGCCTCACGGCCTATTAGTACAGGTCGGCTGAACATGTTACCATGCTTACACCTCCTGCCTATCAACCTCGTAGTCTACAAGGAGCCTTCAGTTGAGCCGAAGCTCAAAGGGAGATCTAGTTTTGAGGTTGGCTTCCCGCTTAGATGCTTTCAGCGGTTATCCGTTCCGAACATAGCTACCCAGCCGTGCCATAGGCATGACAACTGGTGCACTAGAGGTTCGTCCATCCCGGTCCTCTCGTACTAGGGACAGCTCCTCTCAAATCTCCTACACCCACGAAGGATAGGGACCGACATTCTGTTACTTTCCCCCGCAATGCGAGGTACTAACCATCCAACTTGGATGGCGGCTTGCCGCGAGGCAAGCTCTGCATGTCGCCATGCAGTTCGGACTATATCTTGACTGACTTTCTCGTCAGTCTCTGGCGTATAGTCTCTGAGGATTCCAAAGATCGTAGAAATTTGACCTCTGGTCTTTCCTGCTGATTGCCTGCACCGGTAGGTTTGTCACGGACTCCACGTCCGTACCTCCGGATACTCAGGGTTTCCAGCATATAGCCAGATTTTAAGACAGCAAGGTCATTTACTGTCTCACGACGTTCTAAACCCAGCTCGCGTACCGCTTTAATTGGCGAACAGCCAAACCCTTGGGACCTTCTCCAGCCCCAGGATGCGATGAGCCGACATCGAGGTGCCAAACCTCCCCGTCGATGTGGACTCTTGGGGGAGATCAGCCTGTTATCCCCGGCGTACCTTTTATCCGATGAGCGACGGCCTTTCCATCCAGAACCGCCGGATCACTAAGCCCTGCTTTCGCAACTGCTCGACTTGTAGGTCTCGCAGTAAAGCTCCCTTATGCCTTTACACTCTAAGCGTGATTACCGACCACGCTGAGGGAACCTTTGGGCGCCTCCGTTACATTTTAGGAGGCGACCGCCCCAGTCAAACTGCCCACATAACACTGTCCCTCGCCCGGATTCACGGCACGAGGTTAGAACCCTTACAAACCAAGGGTGGTATTTCAAGTTTGGCTCCATGAGGACTAGCGTCCCCACTTCAAAGCCTCCCACCTATCCTACACATGACATGCGAAGATCCAATATCATGCTACAGTAAAGGTGCACGGGGTCTTTCCGTCCAGTCGCGGGTAAGCGGTATCTTCACCGCTACTGCAATTTCACCGAGTCCCTTGTTGAGACAGCGCCCAAGTCGTTACACCATTCGTGCAGGTCGGAACTTCACGTTAATCCACGGTTTCCCGTGGCGTAGACTATACGTTCACCTGGTCACAAGCGAGTTGAGTATCTCGCTGCCGGAGTACTTCCGCCCATCGCTTGCGCGACGAGTACCAGGGCCGGCGTATTATGGAACTCAAAAACTCTGTTCCATCCAGGGATCTCACCCCTGAGTCGTTACGGGGATCACCACAAGTGATGATCTTACCCTCGGTATTGCCCGCGGCGCCCTGCTGCGCCGGTAGGGTTTCACCGATTTGAGCCGGTTTGCTAAAACGGGATCGCTCCCGTTTCGGGCAATGTTACTTACCCGACAAGGAATTTCGCTCGGTTAATCCTCAGTGTTTCCAAAGAGGCCGGACTTTATCTTAACGAGCCTCGATTCATCTGAGCTGCAATTCGGCGTGCTTCCTCCACGCCCTCCTTCGTCAGATGAACCCCCGCTTCCATCATAAGAAGAATGCGTCGAAATTTCTGAAAATCGACACGCTTCTTAGTCTTTAGCGGATGCTTTTCGAAAAATGGAATGATGCGCTCGAGCAAGTCTCGCTTGCTCCTCACGCGGTAAGCCATCCGATCGCCGTGATTGGTTCTAACAACACCACAACCGAAATACTGCTTCAACGCGTGCAAAACCTGCACATCACGCTTGTGCTGTACGACGGTGAACTCAGGAAGAACCTGATAGCCGCTCTTCATGTCAGTGTGCTTGTTGACCCCAACATGAAAGCAGCCCTCACCATCCACAAAACCTGTTATCCACTTCCCGTCAAGTCTCATAGGCTTGCTCCGAACGTAAAGTCTCTGAGGGTTCCCGGTACAGACCGGGTCTTCCCTGCGGATTGTCCCCATGCCCGCTGGATTTTTACTGCCGGCAACGCCGACGAGTACCAGACGGTTTTTGAGGAGTTTCCCGCATATGGTTCGGTTTTACTAAGGCTGCGAATGTTAACCTTAGGACCGTTATAGTTACGGCCGCCGTTTACTGGGGCTTCAGTTCAGTGCT
>CBDVBZ010000114.1:0-12195 GCA_965372355.1 uncultured bacterium
CGGACCAGAAATGCATTCCAACAATCCCAGTAGTTGTACGCCTGGGTCGTCCACCAGGCGAGACCGGTGTTGACGCCGTTGACATACTCCTGGACGTGCTCGTCGGTCCACGTATAGAGGTTGGGGTCGATCGCGCCGTTGCTCTCGACCAAGAACAGCGTGACCGAGATCGTACCGGTCATCGCATCGCTGTTACCGGAGGGTGCCTGGGCACTCTGGAGGAGCATCCCCTGGTCTTTGAGCTGTTTGATATCGAGCCCGGCGGCGGTTAAGTTTTCCAGATACGTCCCCGGGTCCACATCGGGTCTTGGAAGCGCGTCCTGAACACCGGCCGGCCACTCGCGCGCATTATCGGTGGCATTCGAACTCGACCGCTCGAATAGCTTCTTCTGGACGTCTCCGCGAACCACGGAGTTGTAGTACTCGATCATGTAGTTAGATTGCGGATCGAGCGCATCGACTTCGCCCGGCAATACTTCGGTATAGTGAATCGCCTTTATCCCCGCCCTGCCGATCAACTCGGCCCGGATCTCATACGGAACCCAGCCAAGTATCAACGACGGTGGTGACATGATCGCCACACGGCCGCCGTGTGATTGAATCTCCGCACGCGCCCGGTGCAGACCGGCGATGTCATCGCCTTCGAGCTCGACCAGCGAGAATCCGTCGAGCCAGGACACACCGTTGGAAGCATCAAGGGTTTGCGCCGGCGAGGCGCCGGCGGCGAGAACGACAAACAGCGCAATGCCAATTGAGGTGGCGAATCGTTTTTTCATCTTTGAGTGCCCTCGAAGTTGTTAGACCAGTCGATGCCCGTGCATGGTGGGGGAAGAACCACAGGGCCAGAAAACCACACCAAATCATCTATAATATATGAATTTACACCATGCAGGCGCAACGCAAAAGCGATTTCTCAGACCGCAGCGGGCACCTACCGCGGAAACATCGCCGAATAACTCTGGATCGACGTCCTGGCCGTAATCAAGTAACGATTGATCACGGCGTCCTCTACCGGCATCCGTGTGTTGGCACCCTGTTCGAGCGTGGCCAGGCTCCGAAACCCCGCGAGCGTGGCCAGGCTATCCAGTTCGGTGTTTCTGCCACTGTAGGGCCAGGCGAGATGCCGCGCGTCATGACCGAGATGCTCCGCGATCAGCCGTCTGGATTTTGTAAGATCGTCCAGAATGGCTTCACGCCACGAGACACCGCCCGGCGGTTCGTACCCCGCCTCGCTCATCGCGATCGATACGGGGAGATGCCCTTTTTTGGACCGGACGATGTGGTGCAACCTGTGCGAGTGTGACTCGATCGTAAACACGCCGCTGCTTTGCAGCAACCGCAGCTCCCGCCACGTGAGTACATCGAACCCTTCCCATTTCGTCCCAACCCGGCTGGTGACGACATAGAGTGTTGCTTTCATACCGTGTTTCTTGAGTATCGGATACGCAATGTCGAGAACACTGTGGGCGCCGTCGTCGAATGTGATCGCGACGGTTTTCTCAGGCAACTCGATCAACCCCGCACGCCACGCCATGAGCTCATCCACGCTGATCGCCGTGTAACCCTGCTCCTTGAGATACACGATTTCCTTCTCGAAGGCGGATGCGGTCTGCGTCCAGACATCCAGATCGTCGAGCAACGGTAGATTGAACAACAGCGCACCGAGGATTTTGATCACCTCGAGTGGGTTCGTGTCCTTGCGCAAGAAGTGGTGACAGAGCGCCGGCACACCCTCGGTGCTGTAATCCGCCGCTCTGGACGGCGTGCCGAAGTGATCGGGGACCTGGGGATACACCGGGTTGAGAGCGCCGACGGAGAGACTGCGATCGCCGGTCCCGTGCGCGGAAAAGGATCCCACGAGAAGAAGGAAAAGGCACACGGTGACCCCCGCGACAATCAAGCCGCCCCGCAGTTCTTTTAGATTCTGCCTCGATTCGGCCATGATTAGCGGGGAAGGTAGAAGTCGAGTGTTATGTAGAAACCCTTTGCGCGAAAACCATCGGCGGCCGCCAGCCGTGAGCCGGAATGCACGTAGCCGGCTTTCAGATAGCCGTTGCCGCTGATTTTGAACTGGAGCTCGGTCTCGAAGGCGCCCGTCGTCGCCCAGTTGTCGCCCTCCTCCTTCTCGCTCCCCATCGCACCGGATATCATGAACCTTACGCGCTTTCCGATGTCAGTGACGAGACGCGCACCACCCGTCAGCTGGATGTAGCTGGAGGGATTGAAGTAGCCGTGGGACAGCTCCTTCTTGAAATTCAGATACTCGAGTGTCTGAAACAATGTAATAACGTTGTGATCCTCATAGGGAAATCGGAGTCGCGGCGGTGACCACTCGAGCCGCTCGCCGACGGCGAAGCGGGCGTTGCTATCGCTGTAGGTCCGGTAGCTCGGCTCGACAAACGCCCTCACCTGCGGTGAGATCCGCCAGTCCAGACCGACGTTCGTTGTCGTCAAATGAATCTGCCGGAACACGGTCTGCGGGATAACGAGTGTCTGCCGCGAGTTGCCGATATCGAGCCGCACCCAATCGGCTGGAAAAATCGTTGCATAGGCGTCCCAGACAAACAGATTGAAATCATCCACCGGCACGGTGTCGGGTGGAACCGCGACGGGATCGAACCTGTTCCACTGATACCCGGGGGCCAGGTTGAGTTCGAGCGCGTCACTGAGCCGCTGGCGCAGCGGCACCATGATCTGATCGCGGTCGATATCCGGCCGCTGATCCTGAGTCAGCCGCCCTTTTGTGTATTCGACACCGACCCGGGTCAGGTGTGCCACATCCATACCCACCAGTACCACCAATGCCCGATATTCGCCGTCCGTCGTGTTGTCGCGATAGAGAGCGGTGTTCGAATTGTCGATCGACCCGCGGCGGTCGAAAGATTCCTTTTCGCGTGTGAAATCGTCACCCGTCCCCGCCGCCTCGAGGGTCTCCAGAGCAACATCCGGGCGTCCCGCCGACTCCTGGGCGGTCGCCAGTCCCTTTATCGCCTCGGTGTCACTGGGGTCGTCGGTGAGCAGATCCTCGTATATCAACTGCGCCTGCCGTGGCCGCCCCGACCACAACGTGACCTCCGCAAGCCCCAGACGCGCATCGTGGTGTAGTGGATCCTCATCGAGGACCTGACGGTACGTCCGCTCCGCGGATGTATAGTCCTGTTGCCAGGACTTCGTCTTGGCCCGACCGACGAGCACATCGTTCTTGCGGTCGCCCGCCTCGGTCAGCAGCGAATCATAGTAGGCCTCCGACTCCGCCAGCCGGTCACCCCATGCGAGGGCGCGCGCGATACCCAGTCCGGCGTCCAGGTTGTTGGGCTCGCCGAGTAGTGTGTACTCGTACCACCAGATCGCCGAATCGGGCATCTCAGCCCATGTGTACTGGTGAGCGAGCTCGATAGCCACGCTGGAGAGGACGAGAGGTTTCTGTTCGACCGCAGCGAGATACAAATTGATCGCTTTGCGATGGTCGTCGTTCTCCGCGGCGATGCGGGCCTCGTATACCAGGTCCCATTCCGTCAGCTCGCCGGCCTCAACCGGCGCGACCGCACCTGCCACGAGCAGGACAACGGCGAAGACATGTAACACGGGCCTGAGGGCAGCCCTTCCAGGACAGGCTGACGTCCCACGGGCGCAGCTCAATCGCCAATATGCGTGTTTTCTATTCATCGGTGTCAAACCTCAACCTTGGCTATCCGGTTTCCCTGACCGGCGTCCATCGCACGGGACGCTTCCTCTTCTGATGCCAGAACCCGGCCGGTGTTGACGTAACCGTCACCACGGCCATCATGATCCAGTAGACGATGGGGTACAAAACGGCGAGCACGTAGTACCACGGAAGGCTCTTGTCGTAGCGTCGATCGAGAAGAACGCCAACGAGGAGCTGGGCCAGACACATCGTACCAATCAGCATTCCCCAGTAGTTGGGTATCGGCGAGGCGCCGACCGGCGGAAACCCCGCCGCGTACGACACGGTCCACAACGCCGTCAGAACCACAAACAGGAACGCCCACAGAATCGACAGATACGATTCCGCCACGACCGGCCACAGCCTCCGTGCGCGCCACGTCAGAGCTGTCTTGCCATGACGGCGCATGACCTGGGCGAGACCTTTGGACCATCGTCTTCGCTGGTGCCACAAACCGCGAAAGCTCACCGGCACGCGCATCCACACAATCGCCCTTGGCTCGTAGCGGATGTCCCAGTTGCGGAGCTGGAGTTTCCACGTGAGGTCGATGTCCTCCGTCGCCATGTCGGGGCTGTACATACCCACGTCGAGAAGCGCCATCTTGTGAAACGCTCCGACAACGCCACTCATCGTCAGCAGCTTGCCCCAGGTTCGGGCGCCTCGTCTCTGCAGCGACACAATCGATGCAAACTCGATCGCCTGGATCTTGCCGAGGAAGCTCCGGCGGTTCGCGACCCTGGGGTTGCCGGTGACGGCGCCGACGCGTGGTGATTTAAAATGCGGTACGAGTCGCTGCAGGATCTGCGGGTCGGGTATGGCATCGGCATCGATAGTCAGAATGATCTCACCCTCCGCGTAAGGGATGAAATCGTTCAAGGCCATCGCCTTGCCCTCGTTCAGACGCTTCCGCACGACACGAATCTTCCCCGCGTCCACGTACGGCTTGAGCTTCTGCGGTGTCTCGTCCGTCGATCCGTCATCGACAATGACGATTTCGTAGTTCTCATAATCTATCGTGAGACAGCCCTCGACCGTTTGTTCGATATGGTCTTGCTCGTTGAACGCTGCGATCAGAATCGTAACGGCGGGTTTGTAATCATCAGCTGTGACGACACAGCCCTTGCGCTCGCGCCGCACAAAGAAGAGCACACTCGCAAACACCCAAAGAGCACTCGAGAAGATGGGAAACCACGCGAAGAAAATCAGGGCCGCGAGATACACGCCGTTTCTCTGGATCGTGTCGAGGATGGTAATCAGATCAGGCATCGGTATCACGGGCCTCTGGAGAGGTTCGGAGGATCTTTTCCTCGGTAACCCCGTCGGTTCTGACGATGCGTTTGACTTCGATTTCGATATAATTCGACTGGCGCAGGTCAGTCGCGTTATCGACAACGATCCACCTGCCCATGTAATCCCTCATCGGGGTGTCAACACCCATCAGCCTTGTCCGTCGCCTTTGGAGTCGTCTGGCGAGCCGGACGTTGTAGTAGACCCACACGACAAGATAGAGAGCGCTAAGAAACGCCAGGGCACCAAGCGTAACGATGGCCAGCTGTGTATCCTCGCTCATGGGCCGTCGCATCACGATCTTCCAATAGCAGACAAAGACAACCCAGAGCAGCACGGCGATTATTGCGTGAATAGTACTTCTCAAATCACTTACGTCCGCTTCGCCAGAGAAACGCTGAAAATTGCGTAATTAACAACATAGATTTGTGCAACGTCCATGCCACGGCCCCTGTTACACGAGCCATCGAGAAACCGGTCCCCCGGTTGGCGGGGTGTGTCGTCCGATCGATTCGGGCACGAAAGTGATTTACTTTTTCAAGGCGATGAACGTGAGGTCGTCGGTCTGAGGAGCGTTCTGCATAAACGCGTGGAGGTACTTACGAAGTTCCGAGCAGATCTTTGATGTCGACAGTCCGCGGTTCTTTCTGACAAACCGCACGAGACGTTTGAGGCCAAACGGCTCGTCCTTTGGGTTCACGGCATCGGTGGTGCCGTCTGTGTAGGCGAGGAAGAGATTGTCCGCCAGGTCGAACTCGCCCTCCTGTAACTCGTTGTTTTCAAATACACCTAGGACCGGTCCACCGACTTCGAGAAGTGTGTGGTGCCCATTGGGTTTCATGAGTATCGGCGGTTCGTGGCCCGCGTTGCAGTAGGTCACGCGTCCGGTCCTCGGATCCAGAACCGCGATAAACGCCGTTACGAAATCTTCCGGACGCACCGTCTCGAGAAGTATCTGGTTGGCGCGGTTGGCGATGTCCCGGGCGCTCGTATAGTAGGGCGCTACCGTGTGGAGTGTCGCTCGAAAACTCGCCATGATGATCGAGGCCGGCACCCCCTTTCCCGCCACATCCCCGATGGCAAAAGCGACGAGAGGTTTGGCCAGCGGGAAAACATCGAGGTAGTCCCCACTCAGCTCTAATGAGGGATAATTCCTGCCCGTCAGCGTATACTTTCCCAGTCTTTGAGAGCTGCTGGGCGTAAAGAACTCCTGCACGGTCCGTGCTATCTTAAGTTCCCTCTGGATTTCCAGTTTGACCCGTTCTTGCTCATAAAGCCTTGCACGCTCAACAGATATAGCCGCTTGCGCCGCAAATGTATCCAGAAGGCGCAGGTCGCGCCTGCGATAGGCATCGAGTTGTCGACTCTCGAGGTTAACGAGGCCGATAACCTTGCCGCGGCTGAGCATCGGTGTGACCATTTCGGACCGGGTCCGCCGGCTGGCCCTGACGTAGCGCTTGTCCTTTGAGACATCCGGCACGATCGTCCCCCTCTTGCGGCGGGCCGTCCAGCCGACGACGCCCTCGTCGAGTTTGAGACGCAGCTTGTTCTCCCGACCGGGCCGGTAGCCCTGCTGCGCATAGCTGACGAGTTCCTGGCTCGTGCTATCGAGTACGAAAATCGCTGCCGCATCGAAAGGAACGATCTTCCCGAGACTGTCGAGAATCAGATTCAATACCTGATCCAGTGTCAACGCCTTGTTCAGCGCCATACCGGTTTTATAGAGCAGCGCACTCTCGAGACCACTCCGTTCCACTTCGCGATACAAACGCGCGTTGTCGATCGCGGCGGCAATCTGATCGCCCAGCGTCAGAAAGACATCGAGATCATCCTTGGTGAACCCCCCTGCCCGGCGGCGGTTGACCGCCCCGATGACCCCGATCAGCTTGTTGCGCCGCTTGAGTGGGATGCTCATGATTGAGCGTGTTTTCATCCCGAGCCTGCGCTCCAGGTCGGCGGAGTAGCGTTTGTCTTTTGCAAGGTCGTTGATGACGAGCGGTTGTTCCTTCTGGGCGACCCAACCGACTACGCCTTCACCGATCGGCACCTTCAACCCGACGATGTCCTTGCCTCTCTTGCCCTGCGCGAACCTGAAAACCAGGTTTTCCCGCTTCGCGTCGCAGAAAAGAATCGACACCGTCTCTACCTGCAGCGCCCCCTTGACGATCTTGACGATGACCTTGAGGAGCTGATCGAGATCGAGGGTCGAGTTCAAGGCGCGGCTCGAGCGTGTCAGAAACTCGAGCTGCTTGACGCGCTCTTTCAGGTTCTGTTTTTCGGAATCTTTTGTTTTCGATGCTCGTGCCATATCACACCTTCGCCAGCAAGGGCCGTAGAAGCTGAGCGAGCATAGGGAAGAGCGGATAGATCTGTCAAGTTATCCGCTGGTTACAATTGGACTTGAAAAAGGTTAGCGCGAGGCGATGGGGAACCGCGCCACGATCCTGTCCGCCACGTCAAAGAACGCCTGGGCAACGGGGGAATCAGCATCCGAGGCCACGACGGGCTCGCCGCTGTCCCCTCCCGCCCGGATGGCGGGATCGATTGGAATCTGCCCCAGCTTCTCGACTGACGTGCGGGCGCTGATCCTGTCCGCGCCTCCGGAATCGAAAATATCCGTTTTCTGACCACAGTGCGGGCAGACAAACGTGCTCATATTCTCGACGATTCCCAGAACGGGCGCCTTCACCTGCTCGAACATCCTCAAACCCTTCTCTGCATCGACCGTCGCCAGTGTGGATGGGGTCGTAACGATGATAGCGCCGGTAAGCGGTACCGTCTGTACCAGTGTAAGCTGGGCGTCTCCCGTGCCCGGCGGAAGATCAATCATGAGGTAGTCGAGTTCACCCCACTCGACATCGAGCAGGAACTTTCTCACCACACTGGTAACGAGCGGGCCGCGCCATATCACCGGCATTCTGTCATCGCTGAGAAACGCCAACGACATGAGTTTCAGGCCGTCCTTGGTGATCGGCTGTATCTCTTTCTCCCGGCCTTCTTTCGGGCGGTCCGTCACCCCGAGGAGAATATGAAGGCTCGGACCATAGACATCGGCATCGAGCAACCCCACCCTTGCGCCCCGTCTTGCGAGTGCCAATGCGACGTTCACACAGACCGTCGACTTGCCGACTCCGCCCTTGCCGCTGGCGACCGCGATGATGTTGGTGACCCCGGGGATTGGCGCCTGCTCGCCGAAGGGGCTTCCCCCCGTTGCACCCGCGCCCGGCTTCTGCTGCTCCGACTCCTGTTGCGGTACGGTGGTAACCACCGACACACCCGTCACACCCTCGAGCGCGCCCACGGTGTCCATACAGGCATCCTCGATCCGGTGTTTCTCGGCACGATCGCTGGTCGGGAGGAACAGGGCGATCTTGACCGCACCGTCCTCGACATCGACCCGTTGAATACGGTTATTGGTGACAATGTTGCCACTACCGCCGACATCGGCGACATCGCTGAGTGCATGTGTGATGGCCTGTCTATCCAACATCTCCGTGTTGACCTTTCGTTTTGCTCTCGGGATCGCTCGTGAGGCTCTCCCTAGGGACCCTCGCTCCCCGATCAACGAGGTCACCGCTCGCTCGAAATATCCGTTCGAGCACTCACCATGCCCTTCGCGTCCCCGCATGCAGCGTTTAATCGCGGGTCAGCGGGATCGCCACACCGAGCATCGTGTAGTACGCTCTGTTTTTGAAATCGGTGTCGAGGACCGAATCGTTGATATCGACGAAACTGAGCTCCGCGATGAAATCGAGTGTCAGCGTAATCGATTTCAGCTGGTACGCAACACCGCCGCCAACGAGTCCTGCAAAATCGGCACTCTTGATTCCATCGTTGATATCCAACTTGATGGGCTCACCGTTGGCCGTCCCCTCTACCTCGGCATTCAATAGATTGCCCAAGGAAACACCCAAATACCCCTTGAGTTCCCATTGATCCGCGACCTCGAGGTGGCCGATGACCATACCCCAGAACTCGAGATAGTCGAGACTCGTCTCACCCGTGATATTGTAGATGGGGCCGGGTTGCGGTGGGTTGGAAGGGCTGTTCGCAACCTCATTGGTGATGGTTCCCTTGGCGCCCTTTTGCGCATAGGCGATATCGAACTCCACACTGACATCCGGGTTGAGCCTCAGCGCCGCACCAAAGCTGCCGACAAAACCGCTGACGCTCTCGCTCCCCAACTGGTTGCCGCCCGTGATGCTGGCGCTGCTCCAGCCCGCGCGGATTGGGAGACTCCAGGTCTGCGCGCTGGCACTCGCTGCCACAAGCAGCAGCGCCGCACCGAGTGCAATCCCACCCAAAAACTGATTCCTCATTTGCCCAACTCCTTCTCAAAACGCTGTGGATTCCGCGACCCGAACCGCAGAACCCAGGCTCCAACAGTGATTAACGTGGGCGCTTCGGCTACAGACGACGAGAGTATATCAATCGCCTGCCCAAAGAAAGCCCGATTTTCCGCGGGCCGAGTCTCAATAACCAGCCTCCAGCCGGCTGAGTTCCTCGGTGATCGCGCCGGTCAACAGTGGTCCCGGGCGCAGACGCTGGCTCTCGATCAGCGCCGCACGCCCTTCCTCGATCCTGCCCAAACGAATCAGGCCTCTCCCGACATAGTAATGATAGAACGGGTCCTGCGGGTGGTATGCCATCCCGGCGCGCGCCATGGCAACGACATCCTCGAAGCGACGGTGGTTAAAAAGAGCCACGAGGAGTCCCCTTCTTGCCGGGCGATACTCGGGGTGACGTTCGGTGAGTCTCTGCAGAATCTGGACGGATGCGGCGATGTCCCCGTACTCCCGGTAGTAACCGGCCAGCGTCAGATAGTGCCGGGGGTTGCCCGAGACCGAACTCGCCGTTTCCTGTATGCGAATCGCATCGGTAAGCCGTCCCTGGTCGTGGTAGGTCTTGGCCAGAACCTCGTAGGCATAGTCCCGGCGGCTTTCCTGATATGCGAGAATGTGCTCGAAACGCCCGGTCGACCTGTCCGGCGATGCGTTCACCCCGATCCATGCGGCGGTCATCACGACGCCCATGATCAGTGCCGGCATTGCAACGCGATGCGGCGTTACGGCGCCACCGGCGTACGTTCTGTTTATGGCAAGCAAGAACAACGGAACGAGTCCGAAGAGGATCACGGTGAACAGATCCCAGTCACGCGCCAGGCCAATGGCCGGGTTGAAGAACAGGAGATAGATCACAGCGGGGATAAGAACCAGCAGAGCGAAGTGCCACTCATCGCGACGCGTCAGCCACGGGACCGGCCGATCGACCGAGTCTTTCCCGGCCTCGTCCGTTGAGTTCCGGGGCTCGAATGATCCGCGCCCCCACCATAGCAGGACGCAGAGCACAAAGAACAACGGCACGACCGGCACTAGCAGGAGAAGCTCGTTTGCGATATCGATCCAGTGCGCCGGAGACACCACGCTGTAGCTGGACTGAGATGGGAGAAACGGCAGGAAGTATTCCTCGAGCCGTGTGAAATGCCCGGCAACAATGACGACCAGGATTGTGAGCCCGATCAGCACCGGCGTCAGTACGCGCCGCGTCCTCTGTCCCCCAAGAAACGGTCGAGCAACCAGAAAAACAAGCGACGCCCCGAGCAAAACACCACACACGTGCAAATAAACCGCCATAAGAAAAGCGGCAATCGGCAACCACAAACGTGATTCACCATGGATGACGCGAAAGCCCAAAATGACGTAGACCGTCCCGGCGAGGAACAACGGCGCGTAGTTCTCTACGTATCCGAAAAAGAGCATCATCGCGCCTGACAGAAGCGCAAGCACCAGCACCCAGACGGCCAACGGCGCTTCGAGAGAGCTTCGATAGACAACGCTCAGCACCAGGAAGACAAAGATCCCCCCCAGGAAACAGCTAAAGAATCTCAGCGCGTCGGTCGGAGCCGTGCCAAACATCCGGGTCTGGAATACACTGGAAAGATAGTACAACGACGTCGTACCGGGTGAGATCGGCTCGGTCCTGTTGATGAGCCCCAGTGTCGCGAGTACGGCGGTGGAATCACCCCGGTAGGTCACGTTGAAATTGTTGGCCACGACTTCACCATCACCCAGCAGCAGTGTCGATGATCGAAACGCGCCAAAGACAAAAATGGACCCGACCGCTGCGACAACCACCACGGCAGTCGCCGTTCGTTTGCGATCCCGCAGAAAGCCGTGCACCCCGACGAGCGACGCGTAGATCGCCCGGCTGACAACCGGGACAAACCCGATCGCCATGACGATCAGCGCTCCGATGCGGACGGACACGGGATAGTAGGCGAGATGGTTGATACCCCACAGCCGCCTCTCGGGCAGAAACGACGCTGCGGTGATGATCGCAAGCAGCACGAGCAGGCCGAGAATGGAAAGCACACGCATGTCAGCCGTCCGCGCCATCGTTTTCATCGGTGGGCGGGTATCCGTTCAACACTTGCTCCAGGGGGCGGATCGAGTCAAAGAGAGACAACAGCCGCAATATCACTCCGTCCACGATGGCATCGGGACACGAGGCCCCACATGTAACGACGACGTCGAGCGGACGTTTGTTGGGTAGCCAATTCCTGCCTGTTGTAACCTGTCGCTTTTCGAGATCGAAGTGTCTGATTTCCTCACCCGACACGATATCTGCCGCCGTCTGGATAAAATAGGTCTCCATCGCCCCCTCACAGAGCTCCACAATGTGTGATGTGTTGGACGAGTTGTACCCGCCGATCACCAGGCAGATGTCGGCCCCGTGGGCGATGAGTGCGTAGGTCGCGTTCTGATTCTCATTGGTCGCATAGCAGAGTGTGTCGGAAGTATCGGCAAAATGATCCTTCAGATTCTCGGCTCCGTAACGCTCGGCGAGCGCTTCCTGAATGACCAGTGCAATCTCTCTCGTTTCAGCGGCTAGCATCGTCGTCTGGTTGACGACGCCGATTCGGCTCAGATGGATATCAGGATCGAAACCCTCCGAGCACTTGTGCCTGAAGTGTGTCTCGAACTCATCGACCGGCACGCTGCCCGCGATGATTCCGGAGAGAAGACGCGCCTCTTCGAGATCGAAGACCACGACGGTTGGCGCGCTGCGGATAGTATGAGAAAACGTCGCGCGTGTCTCTTCGTGCGTTGCCTTGCCGTGCACGATTACCGAATAGTCATCTTCACCGAGCCGCGTGCTGCGTCTCCACACCTTCTCGACAAAGGGGCAGGTTGTATTGTAGGCGTAGGGATCGATCCCCCGAT
>CBDVBZ010000115.1:0-11845 GCA_965372355.1 uncultured bacterium
CCCCTGCACCCAAAGCAGGTGCGCTAACCGGGCTGCGCTACGCCCCGACAATTCGACCGGCAAGTGACCAATATGACGCCAAACGCGCGGAATGTCAACCGAGGGAGCTAAGCGTACCGCGACCAGCGGATGATCTCGCGCAAATTGGGGCGTTTGCCGTACATGAGGATCCCCACACGGAAGACCCGCGCGCTAAAGATCGTGACAATATAGGTCGACAGAATCAACACGCCAATGCTGGCCGCGATCTCCCACGCCGGCGGGTCGGACACGACGATCCGCGCCAGCATCAGCATTGGAGTAAACGGCGGGATGAATGACATGACGACGGACAGCGTCGCGTTGGGGTTCTGCATCACGAGCATCATCATCATGAGCGGCACGACGAGCGGCAGGATGACGAGGCTCTGCAGCTGCTGAGCATCCTGCTCGGTGTTGCACACCGCCCCGATGATCGTAAACAACGCCGAATAGAACATGAACCCGAGGCAGAAGAAAACGAGAAAAAAGAGAACATCCGACAGGCTGACGTGCACGTAGTCCAGGAATTGCGCCGTGGCGATCGCCGATGAGAAACCGATCGCGAGAAACATCACCGACCACACGGCAACCTGTGTCAGCCCCAGCGATCCGATGCCAATGATCTTGCCAAAGAACAGGTCGCGCGGCTCAACCGAGCTCAACATCACCTCGATGACCCGCGAGCTCTTCTCCTCTATGATCGCGCGCTGCACGGCCATACCCCAGGACAGAAGCGTCATATAGAGTATCATCACGAACATGACCATCATGATCAACTGACCGATCACTTCGCTTTCCTCGAGCACACCGGATTTCGTGATCTTGTTTTCGTTGAGTTTCACGCGCTTTGTCATCTCTGATATGCGATCGAAATCCAGACCCTGATCGGCCAAACGCTGTCCCACAACCACCGAGTTCAACTTGTCGCGAAGACCGTCCATGGTTCTTTCGTTGAAAACGTCTTTGGATATGTAGTTCACCGTACCTATTTCCAGTATGTCGTCCGGCAATTCGATCAACACATCGAGCTCGTTGTTCGAAATGCTTGCGATTAACATCTCTTTCTGGGCATCGTACCCGTCGGCCCCGGCGTCGTAGACCTGAACGTTGAACTTGCGCCGCCCATCCTTGAGCGTGTCATCGAGGGTTGGTACGTAGTTGCTGGCGAGCCGTCCCGTACGATCCAGGACAGCGATTGACACCTGCTCGCCCGGAACAAAAAGGACGGAAAGCACCGGGATCGAGTAGAAAACCACGAGCAGAACCGGTGCCAGGACGGTACCGATGATAAAGCCCTTCTTACGAACGTTTTCCAGGTACTCACGCTTTATGATATGAAAGACTTTCATGCGTTTGTCCCGTCAGGCGCCTTCGGCGGGTGAGCGCCCTTCTTGCCCCGGACTTGTTCTACAAAAATGTCGTGAATCGATGGTTCGGATACTTCGAACTTCTGAATACTTAATCGGCCGGCGGCCACCCGCAGAATGGCATCGGGGTCGGCCCCATCGTTCAGCCTCAAGAACACGTCGCGGCCCTGCGGATTGACGGAGGCGACCTGCGGTAGCTCGCCCAGAAAGGCCCCGTCGCCTTCGAAACGCATCGATACACTGTTGTGACCGTAGCTCTTCTTGACATCGGCAAGCCGCCCTTCGAGCACCTTGCGTCCCTGGTCGATCAAAAGGATTTCCTCACAGAGCTTCTCTACCTGCTCCATCATATGTGTCGAGAAGATGATCGTGTGGCCCTTGCCGCGAAACTCGAGAATGATGTCCTTGAGAACCTCGGCGTTGACGGGATCGAGACCCGTGAACGGCTCGTCGAGAATGATGAGATCGGGTTCGTGCATCACCGTGGCGATAAACTGAACCTTCTGCTGCATCCCTTTTGAGAACTCCTCGACTTTCTTTTCCGCGACATCGGCCAGTTCGAGCCGTTCCAGCCACTCCCCACTGGTCCTGCGAGCCACCTTTGGCGGCATGGATTTGATCTCGCCAAAGAACGTGAGCAGATCGATGACTTTCATCTTGCGATAGACGCCGCGCTCCTCGGGCATATAACCAATCCGGTCTTTTGGCACGTCCCGCAGCGGTCTGCCGAGGATCTCGATCTCCCCCGAGTCGGGGTAGATGATACGCATCATCATGCGGATCGTCGTCGTCTTGCCGGCACCGTTGGGTCCGAGAAGCCCGTAGATCGTGCCCGGTTTGATCGCGAACGAAATCCCGTCCACGGCCTTCACCCGGTCGAACGCCTTGTTGACGTCACGAAAACTCACAGCTGGTTTGTTGCTCACATATCCTCCTGGCGATCCGTAGCCAGTTTCCAGCGGACCAGGAGCCCGCGCATCTCGACGAGCGCCCGGTAGCGATGGCTCATCTCGTTCTTGATCTCGAGTCCCAGCTCCGCCACGGTCTTGCCGAGCTTGGGTATCTCAAAAAGCGGATCGTAGCCAAACCCCGCCTCGCCCCGGTTCTCCAACGCGATCCTGCCCTCGAGGATACCCTCGGTGACCAGCGCGTCGGGTAGTCCCGACCCTCGGACTTCGGGGCTCGACACACCGGCGTCGTGCTCCCGCATACGAGCGTGTACCGTCTCGGCGACCTCGTCGGTCAACGCGAGCGCCATCACACATCGGAATCTGGCGGTGCGCTCGCCCTCGGGCACCCCGCCGAGTTCCCGCAAAAGCTTGCGGTTGTTGTCTTCGTACCGGCCGCTCTCCGCATACCGTGCGGAATGGACACCCGGGGCGCCGTCGAGGGCATCGACCTCGAGACCCGTGTCATCGGCCAGCGCACAGAGCCCGGTGAATTCCCGGATCCCACGCGCCTTCTTTAGCGCATTCTCCTCGAGCGTCGCACCGTCCTCGATGACCTCGGGCATTCCCTCGATGGTATCGGGGCCGAGAAACTCGACATCGACCCCCGCCATAATGGCTTCGATCTCTTTGATCTTGTCCCTGTTATGTGTGGCCAAAACGATTTTCATATCGCATCGCGGTTCTTCAGGTTCCGGGTGCGCGTGAGGTCTTCCATCGGATCCCTTCGCGGGAGCAAGCGAGGATCCGTAGTGCTGGCGCCCAGCGGGCGCCTGGGCCGCGCGCAGCCTAAGCGAGCACGGCCGGGCCGACAGGCCCCACGACTAGCCGAGCGCAGCGGAGCGAGGGTCCGAGGAAGAGCCTCGCGCGCGCCCGGACACGGCCTCACAAACCCAGCGCCTTCCTCTGGGCCTCGAAGAGCTCCATGCAGCCTTTGCGGGCGTATTCGAGCATCGCTGCCAGTTGATCGTTGCTAAAGGGTACCTGTTCGGCGGTTCCCTGGATCTCGATGAATGCGCCGCCCTCGCTCATGACGACGTTGAGATCGACGTCGGCGGTCGAGTCCTCGCTGTACTCGAGATCGAGCATGACCTCGCCACCGACGATGCCAACGCTGATCGCCGATGCCAGAAAGTTCATCGGATGGCTGGGCAGACCGATTCTCGACAGCGCATCGTAAAGCGCAACACACCCGCCGGTGATCGACGCGCCGCGGGTGCCGCCGTCGGCTTCGATGACATCACAATCGATAATAACCGTCACCTCACCCAGCATGTTGAGCTGGGTGGCGGCGCGAAGGCTGCGCCCGATGAGTCGTTGAATCTCGTACGTACGGCCGCCCCGCCCGCGTATCGCCTCACGCATGATCCGCTGCGGAGACGACCGGGGCAGCATCCCGTACTCGCCCGTCAACCAGCCTCTGCCCTTTCCCGAGAGAAACTTTGGCACGCCATCTGAGACTGTAGCCGTACATATCACCCGTGTGTTGCCCACCTCGATCAATACGGATCCTTCCGCACTTTTCAGAAAACCGCGCTGGATGGTGACCGGCCGAATGGCGTCGTGCGTCCTACCACTTGCTCTCATTTGTACTCCCCCCGAATTCTTGGGTCTTGACGGCTTGTTGACGGTTAGACGGTGAGCAGACGAACATCCTGTATCGGACGTCCGAGTATCCGCTCCCCCACTTCCGTGAAATTGGGCGCGATGTCGCTGAGGTATATCGACAGCTCGCCCTTACCCGAGTCGCTCTGCAAGCCCGCGGCGTGGATTCGCTCGCGCACCTCGCGCGCCGTCTCCACGGCGCTATCCACCAGCGCGACGTCGGGTCCGAGCACGCGTCCAATGACATCGTGGAGCAACGGATAATGTGTGCATCCGAGCACCAGTACATCGATGGCTTCACGACGATAGTCTTTGAGGTATGTCTCCGCAATCATCTCGGTGATCGGCGAATCGGTCCACCCCTCTTCGACGAGAGGCACGAACAGCGGGCAGGGGCTCGCGTTGACCATCGCCCCGGGCTCGAGCTCGCGAATCCCCTTCTGGTAGGCCTCGGACCGGATCGTCCCCGCCGTCCCGATGACACCGATCTTGTTCGACTTCGACTTCCTGACCGCTGCCCTCACACCAGGCTTGATCACACCGACGATCGGGACGGAAAACTCACTCTCTATGATAGGGACCGCTTCCGCGGACGCCGTGTTGCACGCGACGACGACAAACTTCACACCCTCGTCCATCAAGAACTGTACGTTCTCGCGTGAAAACCTCAACACCGTCTCGGGGCTCTTGTTACCGTACGGTACGCGCGCCGTATCACCAAAATACACAAACGACTCGGACGGCAGCTCCTTCAAGAGCGCACGCAAGACCGTGAGTCCTCCGATACCGCTATCAAAAACACCGATCGGTCCGTTCTTTGTCAACGCTGCTCCTCCTCTAGCGCCAATCACTCGCGACAAACGGTTTGTACGCATCGATATGACCCGCCAGCGTTCCCACCTGCAGGCCTTCCACGAGAAACTGAACCGCCCGAACATCGGGAAAGTTCTGTGACACGGTCCTCATGATCGCGGCGATCGTGTAGTACTCGGCGGAGCTCCCACCCGGGTGACCCGCTACGATTTCACTCGTAAAATCCAGATAGAGGATTGCGGCATCCGAGTCGTAGAACATACCGAGCAGCTGCGTGCCCCTGGCGATCGTGCTCACGCCGCCTTCCTCCGGGCCCTCCAGCAGCTCCCGAATTGCCTGCTCGATCTGATCGACGTATTCCTTGCCGATCGCGACCAGACGGGTTTCCGTGACCAGTTTCTCCTCGTCCGGGTGCGCAAAGTAGAGCGTGACCGCGCGGCTCCCTTCGGGCACCACCGCCACTTCATCCGGCGGCGCCGGTCCGCGGGCATCGCGCTTCTGGACATAGTAAAAGACAAGCCCGGCGACGATAATCGCCGCCGCCGCTATCAGAAAAAGATGGAATGGTTTCAATGTGCCATGCGAGGAGATCTTCTCCTCCTCGGACGGCTCGAATGTGTTCATGTGTTGCCAACCCATCGTAGACTAGCGATAACGCTCCTGGAGCCGCTTGACCGCATCGACAAGACCTTCGGCGACCATCTGCTGGAAATCCTCGTCCACAAGGAGGGATTCCTCCCGGGGATTGGATAGAAAAGCCGTTTCGATCAGGACCGCCGGCATCCGCGCCCCCTGCAAAACGGTGAAGTTCGCCTGCTTGACGCCGCGGTTGCGGATGCCGAGACGATCACCCATGGCCTTCTGCGTCATCTCGGCGAAGTGACTGCTTTCGTTGAGGTACTCGCTCTGCACCATGTCCCACAGAATAAAATTGATATCGCTCCTCGTATCGCCGGGGCCGCCGATAAGCTCATCGGCCGCGTTCTCCGCCAGCGCCACCGCTCGGTCGCGATCGGTTCGCGCCGGTGACAAGAAGTACGCCTCGAATCCCCCGGCCTCGCTGCTAAACCAGCTATTGCAGTGAATGCTGATAAAGAGATCTCCACCCGCCCCATTGGCGATTTCCGTACGACGCGTCAGCGACAACAACCGGTCATCCTCACGCGTCATGATCACCTCAAGCCCAAGTTCCTGCACGAGCAGATCGCGGGTCTTCTCGGCGATTGCGAGATTGACATCTTTCTCGAGCACGCCGTTCCCTCCGACCTTTCCGCTATCCTTACCTCCATGACCCGCATCGATCACAACGGTCTCGATACTCAGCGTCCGCCGCTCTCCCGCGACCCGGTCGATGATCTCGACCTGTTTGCTGCCGGCAAAATCCGGATCGGGGATCTCGGGCAGCTCCCCCTTCTCCAAAACGACATCGAGCCTTGGCGGATATTCCTCGCGGACGACCTGTATCCTCGATGTCGTCCCCTTTATGTCGAAATAGATATAGGCGTCGCGGTCGGTCTGTTCGGCGCGGACCCCGTTAAAGAGCCCGTGCGGCTCCCGGACATCGAACTTGGCCGGATCGATCCGCCCACCGTAGATCTTGAGTCTCACGAGTCCCGGCGTGCTCGAGTCGGAATGGTGTATCAACGGCTCTGTCATCCGGATGCTCGCCGTGGTGCGATCCGCCGTGCTCGTGAATTCGATGCTCTGCACGTTGTATCCGATCATCTCCGTGCGAAGCGTCAGAGCGGCGCGATCCCACTGAAACAAACTCGGCGTATAGGGCGACGCGATCTCGACAACGAACTCCATCGGTATCATCACAAACCCCGCTTCGTAGAGAACGGGGCTGCGGAGCATGACGGGGTCGCCATCGATCACGACGACGCGTGTGTCAACTGTGAGAGCAAACCGGGTGCGCCCGATACCGAGCACCACCTTGCGGCTGGACGCATTCCAAAACTGTGTCGCCTTGAATATCCTCGCGACGTCGTTGGCCCTGAGGTAGAGCGATTCGCTTTCCGGATCGAGCTGCCAGACGGGCACCTGCTCGGAGCTCCGTCCGTCGTCGTAGATGACGGTGATACGCTCTTGCGCCACCACAGTCTGTGTGACGAGCGCGATCGCAAGGATTGTCAGGGTTATGACGGTCAGACGGCGCATGGTTACGCTCCAATATACGGAATGCCCCCTACTTTTCCATTGAAATCTAGGCACGTTCTATTGCCGCCCTTTCCATTCACGTTCGGCATCGCGCTTGGCGTCACGCTCGGCGATTGTGCGTCTCTTGTCGTACGTTTTCTTGCCCTTGGCGAGCGCGAGCTCCACCTTGACGATTCCACGGGGATTGAAATAGAGCTTGAGCGGAACCAGGGTGAGCCCCTTCTCCCGAACCTTGCCGATCAGACGGCGGATCTCGCTCTTGTGCAACAACAGTTTGCGATCACGCCGCGGAGCGAGATCCACCTGTGACGTGTGCGAGTACCGGCTGATGTGAAAACCACGAAGTACGACCTCACCGCGATCGAAATCCGCATACGCGTCGGTCAGATTGGCCTTGCCCTCGCGGAGCGATTTGACCTCGGTTCCCATCAACGCGATTCCCGCCTCGACGGTCTCGACGATCGTGTACTCGTGCCTGGCCTTCCTATTTGAGACGATGACCTTCATGATCCCATTATCCCGGCGGCCGCATGTCGGGGCAAGCAGCAATCCTTCAAGTAGTTAAGATATATTGATAATGATGCGATATAACTGACCCTTGATTCGACCCGCCACGGAACCCCGGCGGCCGTTGACTTTTGCCCGCGCTTTCTCTATCCTGCTAGCTGTGGAATCCATGTGGCGATCCGTGCAAACGGGTGCCACTTAGTTGCTTCCACAACACACCTGACGACAATCCATGAATGCCATGGTCGTGCCGAAGTGGTGGAATTGGCAGACGCGCTGCGTTCAGGTCGCAGTGAGGGTAACCTCGTGGGGGTTCGAATCCCCCCTTCGGCACCATTTGTCGTTCGATGGGTAAGGGTGAGCCCTTCGGTGGAACGCTCCATTCGCCGGAGGGCTTGTTTTATATGGGGTGTGCCAAGCGTCAGGCGGGGCGCGAACCGCGGGGAGAAATGGTCGGGGGGTTTTGGGGACGACTTCCGCCTGTACGTGCTTGACGGGTTTCGGGATAACACTCTATCGTTTACCTTTGTAGATCCCGAATGGTCACAGATGAGGAGTCCTTTTTATAAGCCAAGGCTGTCGCTGCCGCTCATCGCGGTCGCTGCGATGCTTTGCTGCGTCGGCTGCTCGATGTCCAAGTTCGCCGTTGGTGCCATGGTACCGATTCTGGATAACTCCAAGACAGCGGCTCTTGCCTCGAGCGATATCCGGACATTTAGCTCGGCGACACCATCCAACCTGTTCCTGCTCGAAGGCCTTGCCGAAACGGATCCCAAGAACCGGAATATCCGTGAGGCCACATCGATGCTCTATTTCAGCTATGCGTTTACGTTCGATGCTCCCGAGGATGAGGACTACACATCGCTCCTTTATCTCAGGGGGCTCGAGCATGGTAAGGCGGTCCTTTTTCAGAACAGGGACTTCAAGGAGGTATGGGACAAACCGTTCGACGAGTTCGCCGCCGGCACGCGTGAGCTGAGGGACAAGGATCTGCCCGCGCTCGTTTGGACGGTTGCCAACTGGTCGCAGTTTATCGGCCTTCACCTCGACTCGACCGAGGTGCTCGTGGACATCCCGCGGGTCCAGGTGCTGCTAGAGAGGGCCATCGAGCTCGATGGCAGCTATTTCGAGGGGCTCCCCTACATGATCATGGGCAGTCTGCTGGCCTTTCGCCCACCGATGCTGGGAGGCGACCCCGAGGGCTCGAAAGCGAATTTCGACAAGGCTATCGCCGTGTCGGAAGGGAAGTTCCTTCTCGCGTACTATTTCTACGCAAGATTCTATTGCTATCGGATACAGGATGCCGACATGTTTGAATCAACTCTGATGTCGGTGATCGAGAAGCCCGACGATATTCTGCCCGAATACCGTCTGCTCAACGCGATCGCGGCCCAGAAGTCCGCCAATCTACTCGGGAAAACCGATGAACTCTTTTAGACGAAAACATCCCCGCATTGTCTGGCTCCTGGTGGCCGTCGTTGCCGTTGTCGCGTTTTTTGTCGGCGACCGGTTGCTCGCCGCATCGAAACCAAAGACGCTGATCAAATTCGCCACACTGGCCCCCGATGGCAGCACGTGGATGAAGACGATGCGCAATCTCGACAAGGAACTGCGCGCCGCGACGGAAAACCGTGTGGGGTTCAAGTTCTACCCCGGCGGTGTCCAGGGCGATGAAATGGATGTACTGCGAAAGATACGGAACGGTCAGCTTCACGGGGGTGGCTTCACCGGGCATGGGCTCGGCGCCGTCGCCCCGGAATTCCGTACGCTGGAGCTGCCGTTTATGTACCGGAACCTCGACGAGGTCGACTATGTGAGAGAGAAACTTAACTCGCACTTTGTCGACAGCTTTGGCGAGAAGGGCTACGTGCTTCTCGGCTGGGCCGACGTGGGATTTGTCTATCTCTACTCCAATCAGCCGATCAGAAC
This sequence comes from uncultured bacterium, assembly GCA_965372355.1. Lineage (GTDB taxonomy): Bacteria > Krumholzibacteriota > Krumholzibacteriia > WVZY01 > WVZY01 > CBDVBZ01. Next base: position 9,350 of record CBDVBZ010000115.1, read on the forward strand.
ACCAGAGGACCTCCGCAAGGCGAAGATCTGGACGTGGTCGGGCGATAAGCTCGCCGTCCTGTTTTTCAAGGCGTTTGACGTATCCCCTATTCCGCTGGCGCTGCCCGATGTGCTGACGTCCCTCCAGATGGGGGTCGTCAACGCCGTCTACTCCCCACCCCTGGCGTGTATCGCGCTACAGTGGTTTACCCGGGTCAAGTACATGACCGACGTCCCGATCACGTACGGTTTTGGGGCCATGCTCGTATCGAACAAGGCCCTGAAGAAGGTGAGCGCCGGGGATATCGAGATTCTGAAAGATCTGGCGGGCAAATACTCGAAAACGCTGGTTGCCAAGACACGGGAACAAAATCTCGAGGCGATCGATCTGATTCGGGATGAGGGCGTGGAGATCCTGTCGGTCGACCCGGAAGTCTCGCGTGCGTTCTTTACCATCGGTAAGGGCGCATGGCAGGACGGCATCGACGATCTCTACCCGGCTGAGCTTCTCGAACGCGTGACCTCAACCGTCGAGGAGTTTCGCAAGAACGGCAACGCGTCGCAGCAGTAACCCCAGATTGAAAGGTCCTGCGTGGATCGAGGCATTCTCGCGTACTTTGGTATCGTGCTCGGGATTTTGATTCTCGCGCTTGTCCGCGCGTATCTCGACAAAAGGCCCAAGTGGAAGGCCTTCTTTGCTTTGCTGGGCGGGGTCGAGGTCGCCGTCATCGGTCTCCTCCTGGGCGCGCTGATCTTCTTTGGCTGTCTCCAAATCTTCCTGAGAAACGTCTTTCACAGCGGGATCATCTGGGCCGACCCGCTGATGCGCCACATCGTCCTGTGGCTGGGATGTCTTGGCGGCGCTATGGCCACAGCCCGCATCCGTCATATTAGTATCGACATCTTTTCCCGTTTTCTCCCCGGTCCCCTCCAGGCCATTCGCGACAAGATCATTTATCTGGCAACCGCCGTCGTATCATCCGTTCTCGGAATGGCCGCACTCAGGCTCGTCATAGACGAGAAGGAATTTGGTGAACAGGCGTTCCTCAACATCGATGTGTGGTTGCTCCAGATGATCATTCCCTTTGCCTTCTTTCTGATCGCCTACCGGAGCCTGCTCAACGCGTTTCTCGGGAGAAAGGCGAGACCGCTCGACTGGGAGGAAGCACGCGGGGCCGAGGGGGTATCAGAGCCATGATCCTTCTCTTTGCCATAACGCTGGCGATCCTCGTACTCTTCGGGCTGCCGCTCTTTGGCGCGCTTGGGAGTATCGCTCTCTTTGCGTTTTATCGAACGGATATCGATATCTCATCCGTCGGTGTGTCGATCTACACACTGGCGGGGTCGCCGCTTCTGATAGCTATTCCCCTCTTTACATTCGCCGGCTACCTCTTCGCCAAGAGCAAGGCGCCGGACCGTCTTGTTCACCTCTCACAGGCGTTCTTCCCCGGCGGTCTCGCCGTCGTCGCACTGGTCTCGTGCGCGATGTTCACCGCGTTCACCGGTGCGTCGGGGGTGACGATCATCGCCATGGGGGGATTGCTGCTACCGGCACTGATCAAGCAGGGCTACAACAAGCGTTTTTCTTTGGGGCTGGTGACGACTTCGGGGAGTCTCGGTCTTCTCTTTCCGCCGAGCCTGGCGCTGATCATCTATGGCTATGTGGCCTCGGTCAACGTCGATGACCTTTTTCTGGCGGGTATCCTACCGGGGATACTGCTCGTCGCCGTTCTCTCCGGCTACGGCATTTTTAAGGGCCGCAAGATGCGGATCGAACGGCACTCACTCTCGCTCAGGCGTATGGTCGCGGCGCTCAAGGGAGCGGCGTGGGAGGTACCGCTGCCGGTCATTATCCTCGGCGGGATCTATGGCGGGGTTATCACGGTAATGGAGGCGGCGGCGATCACCGCGCTCTATGCCCTCGTCGTGGAGGTCTTCATCTACAAAGACATCCCGGTGCGGAGACTGCCGGCGATTGTCGCGGAAAGCATGACACTCGTCGGAGGGATACTCCTGATTCTCTCGTGCGCGATCGCGATGACCAATTTTCTCATCGATGCCGAGGTACCGCTCCACATCCTCGACTGGATGAAAACCTACATCTCGAACAAATACACATTTCTGCTCTTGCTCAATATCTTCCTGCTGGTCGTCGGGTGTCTGATGGATATCTTCTCGGCGCTGATTGTGGTCGTGCCATTGATCGTCCCCGTGGCAATGGGGTTCGACGTCCACCCCGTCCATCTGGGGATCATATTTCTGACAAATCTCGAGATCGGATATCTGACGCCACCGGTGGGGCTGAACCTCTTCATATCGTCGTACCGCTTCAACCAGTCGATCGTATCGCTCTACATCGCCAGCCTTCCCTTTCTCCTTCTACTGGTATTGTGCCTGCTCGTGATCACGTACTGGCCCGCGCTGAGTCTCGTTCTTGTGAATCTGTTTGGGGGGTAGTTGTCGGGTAAGCGGTCAATCTTCGGAGTCTTTCGCTCTGCCTTCCAATGAAGTATAAAA
>CBDVBZ010000116.1:0-11607 GCA_965372355.1 uncultured bacterium
CGCACCGTCGTCGGCGATGCGACGTTCAAGGATATCCTCAGAGAGTACGCGATGGATCCGGCCGTGCGATACGGTGTGGCTACGACAGACGATTTCAAAAGCGTCGCCGAAACCGAATCAGGAATGGATCTCGATCAGTTCTTCAGCCAGTGGGTGACCGAAGGCACCGGTTACCCCACGTATCGGATGTCGGCCAACTGGTATTCCGCACCGGGTGGGGGCTATACGGTCTATGTGGCCGTGGAGCAAACCCAGACGATGCCTCAATCCAACATGGAAGTGTTCGAGATGCCGCTCACAATCGCCGTCCAGACCCTGTCCGGCGAAGAGCGGTTTGTCGTGCAGAACGACAAACGCAATCAGATGTTCGAGCTCTCCGTCGTCGCCGAACCGACATCGGTGGCCGTCGATCCCGACGAAGTCGTGTTGCGTAGCAGCACGATCGCGACGGGGATCGGCAACACCCCGCAGGCGTCGATGCTGACGATCCAGTCGATCACGCCCAACCCGGCCAGAAACTCGCTCTCCGTTCAGTTTGGCACGGGCGACGCGAGCGAGATTGCGATCGATGTGTACGATGTTGCCGGCCGCCGGGTGCTCTCACGGTCCGTCGGGACCGTCGCAGCGGGCGTACAGTTTCAGACACTCGATACATCGGCGCTCGCGACCGGTGTCTATTTCCTTCGCATCCGCGGATACAAAGGGCAGGCGACCCGGAAGTTTGTTGTGGTGCGTTAGGAGACGGCTGTTGGCTGTGACCTGGCCGTCGTGACGACGAGGAGCCGGTTGCTGGCTGTGGCTTGGCCGTCGTGGCGACGAGGATCGACGCCCGGTTGCGGCTCCTGTCGACCCAGGAGGCGGGGAATGCTCGAACAGCTCGATCTCTCGAAGAAACTCCCCAAAAGCGAGTACAAAACCATCATGCCGGGCCTGGAGATCAGGCTCGGCACACTCCAGCGGCAGCTAATCGAGTACGAGATACCGGTGATCATTACCTTTGACGGGCCTCTGGGTGCCGGCAAGGGCACTACGGTGAATCGTCTGATTCGATCGCTGGACCCACGGGGTTACTCGGTGTATTCGACGACCGAGCCCACCGAGGGTGAAAAACGCTACCCGTTTCTGTGGCGCTACTGGATCAGAACCCCGGCGAAGGGCCGGATGGCGATATTCGATCGCAGCTGGCACAGTCGGATCCCCGTGGATCTGTTCGACAAATCGGCAACGAAGGCGGATTCCTCACGCCGATGCGCCGAGGTCAATTCATTCGAACGCACACTGGTGGACGACGGGGCGGTGATTATCAAGTTTTTTCTGCACGTGTCCAAGAAAGAACAAAAGAAACGCCTCAAGGGGTTCACAGAAGAGTCGGCGATTGCCTGGCGGCTGACAAAGCCGGACTGGACACGGCACAAGAAGTACGATCGGTTTATCACCGTTGCTCAGAACGTGCTGGTCCGGACCGACACGAGCTGGGCCGCGTGGACGATCGTCGAAGCGCACGACCGGCGCTACACACGGGTCAAGGTGTTCCAGACGATTTGCGAGACCCTGGAGACCAGGATCGCGCAAGAGCGGGCCGACGCAAAGCGGCGGGTTGTACCCGTCGAGCTGGACGAGGTGCCCTCGGCGGTACTGGACGATGTCGATCTGTCGCTCGAGCTCACGCGGGATGAGTACGATCGGACACTGGAAAAACGCCAGAATCGTGTGCGACGTCTCAGCCGCGAGGTGTACTCGAAGCGCATCCCCGTCGTGATCGTATACGAGGGTTGGGACGCCGCGGGAAAGGGGGGCAACATCCGACGGCTGACACGGGGTCTGGATCCGCGGGGCTACGAAGTCATCCCCATTGCGATGCCGAACGACATCGAGAAGCGCCACCATTACCTGTGGCGTTTTTGGAAGAAAATGCCACAGGCGGGCCACATCGCGATATTCGATCGAAGCTGGTACGGCCGGCTGTTGGTAGAACGGGTCGAGCGTTACGCCACTGAGGCGGAGTGGAAGCGGGCCTTCCGCGAGATCAACGACATGGAAGAGCAACTCGTGAACTTCGGCGCCGTCCTCGTCAAATTCTGGATTCACATCGATAAGGACGAACAGCTTCGACGGTTCGAGGAACGTGAGAAAACACCGTACAAACGCTGGAAGATAACCGACGACGATTGGCGAAACCGCGAGAAGTGGGACCTCTATCTCGATGCCGTGAACGAGATGCTCTACCGCACGAGCACCAAACACGCGCCGTGGACGGTTGTCGAGTCGAACTGCAAGTTGTTCGCGCGCCTCAAGGCCCTCGATACCGTTGCCAAAGCCATCGAGTCCGCGCTTTGAGTATCCTTCCGCTATTCGAGACCCAGTAACGACCTGAGTTCATCGCGCGTCTCCTATCGAGGCTGAGACCTCATCTGAGTCCACCCACTCACCCGGTACCCTCGATCGAGACGTTGATTTCCTTGCTGGTGAGAGACAAGCAGGAGAGAAGAGCGAACACAAAGATACTGAGGCCGATCATCTCCAGCGTTTCTTCGAACAGAACCAGAATTGCATAGGGTATCGTGCGGGTGCTGTGGATATTGGCATAGCTGCCTCCGAACATCTCGAAGAGCAGCACCCCTGATATGTAGATTCCGGCTGCAAGAAAGATGAGGGTTCTGATCCTGCCGGGAAGCGCCAGCACGAACCTCACGAAGGTCAACACGACAACCAGCAGGAGAATTCCATAGGGTATGACCCAGGCGAAATAGAAGACCCCCGAAGCACCAAACCTCGCTCTCAACGGTTTGATCATTGCCTCGTGCACCATGGCCGCTTCATCGATGCCTATGAGAAGAAGGAGAACGCTCAGGACCGCCCAGTACCCGCTGCCGGGCGAACCGTGTTGCCTGCCGGACCGGTAGAGGACCGCGCAAAGGACGGAGGACAACAGCAAGAGCAGCGTCGAGTAGAGCGTTGGAATATTCGTTTCCCGTCCGAAATCGAAGAGCTTGATCAGCCAGAAGTTTCTATAGCCCCATCCCAGATTGAAAAGAAATATCTGACTGGCGATATGCGCCAGGAGGAGCACCCCGGTGACGGCGAGCAAAAAAGCGAGGACTCTTGCGGGTTTTATGACGATCTTCACGAGTGGCACCCCTTCGCCGGAATCAACATTGCTACAGGATAGCGTATCACCCTGTGGTTGCAGGCAACAAGTATGAAGCAACGCCGCCAGGCCAAAGGGTGGCGATTGAATAGGATAGGGATAATGTGCTAGTATAACGGACCCGAGGCGTTCACCCCTTTTATTGGGTCAGGCAATGCAGAACGCGCTCCAACGCATACAAAGCCCATGGTTCGTTGCCGGCACGCTCATGCTTATTGTGGCGGCGATCTGGGCCCTGGGGATGTGGATTGGGTGGTTCGACGCGAGGGGCCCGCATCTCCCCAGGTGGTTTGCGGTGAGTGGCGTGGCTCTGCTGTTTCTCTATCGCAGCCTTCCCTCGCGCAGCCTTCCTCGGCGTGGCTTGCCGTCGCGTGGCCTACCCCCGGGGAGCAAGTTCTCGCCCAACGGCGGAACGGTCTCCGGGAGATCGGCGCGGCTGCCGCACGTTGCGCTGACCGTGACCCTGTGGCTACTCGTGGGACTCGTTTTCTGGCATTTTCATGGGACCTACGTGCGGCCCTTCCTGGGCGGCGACCATTTCCGCTATCTCAGCGTCTACCACTACTATATCAATGCCAAGTATTTCAACGAGTTGGGCTACACGGATCTCTACGAACAGACCCTGGTTGCCGACTGGGAATCGAGATACCGCCTCCGGTCGACACAGGGCATCACAAACCTGCGAACGTACGGCAGGCACCGGGTAGACCTGGACCGGTTCGCGCAATCCCCCGCGTTCAACCCGGACCGGTGGGGCGAGTTCAAGAGGGATGTCGATTTCTTTATCGATATCGGGGGCAGGCGTCTGATGGATCGGGCCCTGAACGACCGTGGTTACAACGCCTCCCCGTTCTGGAACACACTGGGTGCCGCCCTGGCCAACCGGCTCGATATCACATCGTCCCCGCAGCGGTTTGCTCTGCTGTCGCTCGACTCGATCATGGGGCTAATTGCCATCGGTGTGTGTATCTGGGCCTTCGGTTTTGCGCCGACCGGGATGGGGCTTTTGATCATCATTATGGCTCCCATCAATCACACGAGACTGATCGGGAATTTTCTCAACTATGACTGGATGTACATGATCGTCATGGGGCTGGCGTTTTATCGTAAAAAGTGGATCGCGTTGTCGGGGTTCTGCTGGGCCTTTGCCTTTATGACCCGGCTCTTCCCGCTGCTGATGGTTCTGGGCGGTGTGGCCGGTGCCGTTTACTATTTTGCCCAAAAGCGTCAGATCGACTTGCAGATAAAGAGACTTCTTGTTCATTTCACCGTCTGGTGCGGTGTCGCCTTCCTCATCGGTTGCCTGAACGACCAGGGGTTACGGAGCTGGCAGTCTTTCTCGACGAATATCGTCACGCATGCGGAGCACCATGTTTTTGGGGAAAGACGGGTCGGGCTCAAACACTACTTCACAACCCCGACATCGCCGGATCAGAACATCAGGAAATGGCGCAAAGGGGACAAGAGCGAGGCGTTCGAGCAGCGAAAATGGTCGTACCGGGCTGCCGCTCTGGTCATGCTTCTCATGCTGGCTGCGGTCTACCGGAGGAAACGGGGGACCGATGCCATGATCTGGGGACTGCCCGCGATCTTTGCCTTACTCGTCAGCTCGCGGTACTACTGGTCGATGCTCGGTGTGTTACCGTTGCTCAATCAGGACGAGGAGGATGGAAGACCGAGTTTTTCGGGCTCGCTGGTGGGTCTGATTGTCGTTGGCAGCTGGTACTTCTATGCCGACCGGCTCGAGTCCAACTACGAACGTTACGTGACGTTGAACATGGTTATCATGCTGTGTTTCTATATATGGATGGCATACGAGATTGCGGGTCAGCGAATTGGCGGATTCGTCTCGGGAATCCTCGGTGAGAAAGGGGAATCGCGTGGTTCGAAATAGAGCGTCGTCGGGCACCAGGGTGTTTTTCTTTATCGGCTTGGTTTTGCTTCTTGCAGTGGTCGGGTGCGGCAGGCAAGAGGGGGAGACGGAGCAGTCGTTAGATGTCAACGTCGAGCTGGCGACAGACCTCAGCCGGGATCTGACGAGATCAATTCTCGCGGGGGGCGATTTTCTCGTGAGGATGCAGAACGAGGACGGAAGTTACAAGTACATGTACTATCCGAATGAGAATCGTTTCGACACCAAGAACAATATCCTCAGGCACACCGGTGTCGTCTATTCCCTCCTGTTGCTATACGAGTTTTCGGGCCGGCCGGAATGGCTCGAGTCGGCGAAGGCCGGTGCCGCCTTCATGCTCGAGAACATAGAACGGATAGATGACGACATCGCTTATGTCTATTTCAACAGAAAGGCGAAGCTTGGCGGGGCCGCACTGGCTGTGATCGCCCTGGCCAAACTGGAAACCCTGGAGCCGACCGGTGAGTACCACGATGTTATCAAGGATCTGACCGACTTCATTCTCTTTATGCAGGAAGACACGGGCAAGTTCACGAGTTTCTACATCTACAAGGATGAACTCACCAGTCCCAAGGACTCGCAGATTTACCCGGGAGAAGCGATGCTCGCCCTGGTGAGGGCGTACCAGCTTCTCGAAGACGACCGGTATCTGGCCGCCCTCGATGATGCGGTTCACTACTACCGGACCGTGTTTCCGGTTTTCCCGACAACGGCCTTTACGACCTGGACCATGACGGCGATGAGCGAGTTCTATGCAGTCCGTCCCGAAGAGGTGTACGCGGAGTTTGCATTCGATATGGCGGACTGGTTGGTCGAGCAGCAGTACATGGAGGACGCGACCAAACCGGAATATGTGGGAGGGTATCGCCCGAGAGTCCCGACCGTCGCGGCTGCATCGCGGACGGAGGGTGTTTGCGACGCCTATATTCTTGCGAGGGATCTTGGAGACGAGGCGCGGGCGGCGTACTACGAGAAGTCCATGCTGCTGGCGTCGAGTTTTCTGCGGCGGCTGCAGTATACGCGCGAGAATACAAAGCACCTCCCGCGCCCGAAGATACCGCGGGGCGCCTTCTTCGGAAAGCTCGGCACCAGCGTGGCCCGGATCGATTACACGCAGCACTGCATCTCGGCGATGATCAAGACTCTGATGTTTCTGCCCCCGGACCGCATCGACGTAGAACGATACGGGCAAATGTGATGGAAGGTCGGACCCCTCGAATAATCCTCATCGCTTTTCCGATCGTTCTCGCCGTTCTCTGCGCGGTTCTTCTCTGGATACCGGAGACACGATCCGAGGCCAAGTGGTTGCTCAGCGGCCGCCACCGCGAGCAGCGCCCCGTCGAGCTCATTACGTTCGCCGCGTTCATGGTGGGTGGAATCATGGGTATGGCGCTGTCGTGGCGGTTGATCCGGCAAAGGGAGCCGATCTGCCTGGTCGTTTTCTACGTTATTTTTTCCCTCGGGCTGCTCGTCACGGGTATGGAAGAGGTGGCCTGGGGGCAGTGGCTCTTTCGCTTCGAGACACCGGGCATTTTCAAAACCATCAATAGACAACGGGAGCTCACGCTGCACAACATCCAGGGGCTCCACGGTCATTCCGAGTATTTTCGCCTCATTTTTGGTGTGGGGGCACTTGCAGGACTGGGAGCCGCGTTCGTTAAGCCGCTGCGGCGCATAGCGGTACCGCGGATTCTCTGGTCCTGGGTCCTCGTCATCGCCGTATTCGCCGCGATCGATTTCCTCATGGATATCTACCGTCCCGACCGGTACACGTACAGAACCTTCGGCGTCTACATGTCAGAGATCACCGAGATGTTGATTGGCCTACTTGGCGTGCTCTACGTGTGGTTGAAGGCAAAGATGTTCCGGAGCGAGTGGGACAGCCAAACCGGTGCTTCAATATAGTGCACGTGCATCACTTCCAGAATCTGTCAACAATGCGCGACACGCGAATGAAGTCGATGCACAGTCGTTCCGACAACACGTCCCGATTCGATCCTTGACCTTTGTCATATATTGGGTTATAATCGCCGTCTGTTCCCTCGCTGTACGCTGGTTTCAGCGCCACCTTCGTCCTGAGTGCTGGATCATCCCGCGTGCAGTTTCTAGATTCTTGGTGTTGCGGCGCTTGTGTTCCGGCGTCTTCTTTGATGCCGCACACGGCGGTGTCGCTTTTTCCAAATCATGACTCAAGGGAGGGTGTTATGAGACATCGGTTCAAACTACCGGTGATCTTGCTCCTGCTTGTGTGTTTCCAAGTAGTGGGTGTGATGTCGGTAGATGCAACCAAGGTTATGAAGAGGAACATCGGTGAGCTGGTTGCCCTGGGCGATCAGATCATCGTCGGCAAGGTCGTCAGTGTGACTGATGGCTTTGGCGACCACAATGTTCCTTATACGGAGGTCACCGTCGAGGTCCGTGAAACACACAAGGGCTCGGTGAGTGGCACATACACGTTTCGTCAGTGGGGACTCCTCGAGCCTCGCGACATGGGGAACGGATTGACGAATCTTAGCGTGACCATGGATGGGTGGCCGAGGTTTGCGCAGAATGAGGACGTCGTCCTCTTTCTGTACAAAGAGGCGCAGGTGACGGGTCTGAGGACGACCGTGGGCTTGTCTCAGGGCAAGTTCACGATCAAGGACGGCTACGTCTCCAATGCGCTTGGCAACGAAGGGCTGTTCGACCGCATCAACTTTCACCGGTTAAACCTGACCGAGAAGGAAAAGGGCATGGTGCAGTCGAAGCGGGGAGCGATTCCCGAAGAGATGTTTCTCTCTTTCTTACGCAAATCGATCGAAGAAAAGTGGTTCTTCGAGGAATTGGGGGGTGAATAGTCATGACTAGGAAAACCTTAGGATGCGTATTCGCTCTTCTGATGCTGGTAAGCGCCTCATCGGTGTACGCCGGTGGTCCGCTGATTCTCTTTGATGCGGGCGTCCCGTATGCCTATCCACAGGATACGATCCCGGTCCCTGTCTATACCGACCTCGGTAACAACGGTCTGCTGACGGGAGCCGAGAGTGATGCGCACACGGCAAACGGCTATGCGGAGTGGACCAATGTGCCGACGTCGTACTTATCGGCATCCGTTGTGGGTGACTTCTCGACGATTCCTGCACCGTATGGCCCGTTGCCGGACATCGACGGCTTTAATGCCTACCTCATTGACGGTACGTACAACGGTGGCGGCATTCACGTCATGTACGATGACGATGGCAGCATCGTGTCGTATTGGTTCGGTGCGCCTCCGGGCGTACTGGGTATCGGTAGTCCGGAATGGGCGACCACGGGCACAAATGAGCTGCTCGAAAGCTGGACGGTGATCAACGGTTCGGCCGCAGATCCCGCCGATATCGGTGGGGCGAGCTATGCCGGTGTCTTTACGCACGAGTTTGGTCACACGATCAACCTCGCGCACACACAGACGAACGGCGCCGTCGGTTTCTTTGGCGACGGTATTGGCCCCGATGCCTGTGCGACACCGTACTCCGGCCCGATGACGTTTCCGGATTTCGTAACCATGTACCCCTTTATCGATCCGAGCCCGGGCAGCACGGGTGTCTACCAGGCAACCGTCGATCTGCTCGATGATATCGCGGCGCTTTCCGATGTCTATCCGGCGGCTGGATGGCCGGGCAACGCGGGGACGATCACCGGAACGGTGTATGATGCCGATGGCTCATCGGAGCTCACGGGTATCAACGTGATCTGTCGTAACATCTCCAATCCGTTCAAGGATGCCCAGTCGGCGCTTAGCGGTGACTACACGCAGGGCGTGCTGGGTCCGGATGGGCTCTTTACGTTCAACGGCCTCACACCCGGTGACGAGTATGTGGTCTATATCGACGAGATCGTCCAGGGTGGGTTCAGCACGACCCCGATATCGATTCCGGGCCTCGGCCAGGAAGAGTATTGGAACACGGCGGAGTCGGGCGATCCTGACGTCGATGACGTTTGCGAGTGGACGCTTATCAGCCCTGTTGTCGGTTCTCCGGCAACGGCGGATATCATCGTCAACGGTGATCCGTACGACCTCGGTCTCGGCGACGATGACTATGTCGAAGTCGATCTCCCGTTTGCGTTTCCGTTCTGTGGCATGACGTACACATCGGTGTTCGTCAACTCGAACGGTAACGTGACATTCGGAGAGGGCGACACGGACTATGGCGAGAGCGTCGGCGATTTTCTGGATGGTCCGCCGCGGATCGCCATGTTGTGGGATGACCTCAATCCCACGCAGGGTGGCTCGATCAGGGCCATGCCGGATGGCGCGGATTTCGTTATCTCGTTCATCAACATCCCCGAGTACTACTCGACGGGTAGCAACAGCTGGGATCTGACCCTGAAGGCGGATGGCACATTCGACATCGACTACGGTGAGATCACGGCCCCGGACGGCATCGCGGGTCGCACCCTGGGTAACGGGGCAGAAGATCCCGGCGAGACCGACCTGACCATGGAGCCGCAGCCGATCGGCGTAACGATGCCGACGGTCTATGAGAGCTTCTCAGGTTACGACAACGATCTCGATAGCCAGTTTCTGGCTTACGCCCCGTGCGTGATCCCCGATCCGGCCGAAATTGTTTGGGATCCAGCCTCATTCAGCGCGGTCCTGCTTCCGGGTGAGATGATCACGCAGAAGCTGACGCTCACGAACCTGGGTGACCTGGATCTGGAGTTCGACATTGCTTCGGATCAGCTGTTCGCGGTTACGGCCAGCGATGCCACGGCCGGTGTTCTCACGGCGGCCGAGTTCGCACCGCAGACCGGCGCCGATCCGCAGCTTGACGACGCGAGAATCGCCAAGATGGAGAACGACAGGCTGGCCACCACAGTCGGCGACAAGCCGGATTCTCCGCATGCGGTGACGCTTCCACATGCGTTTGGTCTGATGCTCTTGAGCGAGGATTTCAACAGTGGTTTCCCCGCTGCCTGGAGCGTTGTGAACAACATCACGTCCGACGTGATGTGGATGGTGCCGCAGCAGGGCGAAGGCAACTACACCGGTGGTACCGGTGATGCGGTCGGTGCCAGCAGCGACTACGTGGGGTCCGAGCCTTTCGATACAGAACTCCGGACACCGGCGATTTCGGGCTTTGGTCCGAACGTGGTCCTGTCGTATGTGGTGAACTACCAGAATTACGCCGGTTGGGACGACCTCGACCTGGATGTGAGCACCGACGGCGGTATGACATGGACAACCGTCCTGAACTGGAGCGAGGATCACCCGGTCGGGGGGCTGTGGAGTCCTCCGGGTGAGCAGGTGGCCCTCAATCTGGATCCGTTCGTGGCCGGCGCCACGGAGTTCATCGTCCGCTGGCGTTACTACGATCCGGATAACGACTGGGTTTGGTACGTTCAGGTTGACGATGTCATGATCGTCTCCGACGAGGTGCTGACACCGTGTAGCTATCTGACCGTCGATCCGATATCCGGGACGATTCCGGGTGAGGGTATGGCTATGTTGGATGTCACGTTTGATGCTACGGGTTTCGATCCGGGTACGTACGACTGCGAGCTCATTGTTTACAACAATTCGTTCAACGAGCCTCGTGTGTCGATACCGCTCCAGATGATCGTGGCGCAAGAGGTGGCTTTCGATATCAAGCCCACGTCGTGTCCGAATCCATTCAACGTCGGAAAGCGTGGACTCATGCCGGTCGCAGTGCTCGGTAGCGCGGAGTTCGACGTAAGCGATGTCGACGTTTCGGGTCTGCTGCTGGTGGGCGTAGCGCCGATCCACAGTAGCCTTGAAGATGTCGCGGCGCCGATCGATTGGAACGAGTGCGAGTGCACCGAGGATGGCCCGGATGGCTTCACGGATCTCACGCTCAAGTTCAAGATGCAGGAACTCGCCGCCGCTGTCGAATACGCTTACGATGGCGAGATCGTTGAGATGAAGCTCATGGGGAATCTGCTGGACGGGACAACGATCATTGGCAGGGACTGCGTGAGGATTATTGCCAACGGTCGCTATGCCCCGGACACCAGGGTGCGCGGTGTGGTCCTGGACGGCGCGATGCCGAACCCCTTCAACCCGGTGACGCGGATCAGCTTCCACATTCCGAACGAGTCGTATGTGAAGCTGTCCGTCTTTGATGTCAAAGGCCGGTTGTTGGATCATCTCGTCTCCGGTGTTCGACCCACGGGTGAGCACGTGGTGCAGTGGGATGCGCGAGGGTACGCGAGCGGGATCTACTTTTATCGTCTGCAAGTCGGTGATTTCGTCAAGACGCGGAAGATGATCCTTCTCAAGTAGGATCCGCAGCAGCCTCTGGTTGTTACGGTGGTTAAAAAGGCCCGGTCGTCGAGAGACGGCCGGGCTCTTTCAGTTACCGATCGGCGTTGACCGGCAGATCAAGCATCTTGTACAGTCATAAAGTGAGAGACGCTTTCCTCTTATCCTCATGCCGGGGGTTACCATGAGTAAGATTATCGCAGCCGCATGTGTGCTGATGTTCGTTGGCGCTGGCGCATGGGCCCAGGAGACAAACAGCTGCCTGGAGTGCCACGCCAAAGAGACACCGGGTATCGTACTCGATTG
>CBDVBZ010000117.1:0-11481 GCA_965372355.1 uncultured bacterium
ACGAGGGTCAGCTTCTTGCCGACATTGAGGCTGTCGACCGTTACCGTGATGACCTGGCCGGCCGTCCCCAGGACCGCGTTGGCGAGGGCCTGATCGCTGCTGACCGTGACATAACCGGCCTGAGTCGCATTGTCTTTTTGAGGGGCAGTCCAGGACGCGGGTATCGTAATTTCAACCGTACCGCCCACATGGAACGAGTCGGCGGCGAAGTACTCGAACGTCCACGTGCCTTGCCCTCCCGCCGGCACATCGGCCGTGGGCGCGATGGTCGCCGTCCCGGATCCCGCAGCCGCAAACGCCCCCACGGGGAGCAGGAGCAACGCACCCGCGATCAGAAATAGTGTCAGCCTGGACATACGCAAGAGAACATCACCAAAAAACAGGGGGAATTACCGGATCGTGTCGCGCACGAGGCGGCACAGGATGCGCAAACCTCGAATGGTGCTGCAATTACCATGCCTCACGTCCAACGCAACCCTTTAGAAAAACATAACATACCGCGATCCAAAAGGTTCGGGGACACCACGGGGCCAGCGGCCATTGGGCAGCACGTTCGAGCCGCGGCTATTCTAACAGCGGAGTGAGTGAAATGCAATAAAAATGCGGGGTTATGCCCGGACAAACCCGCCCGGCTCCACCGATTCAGGTACCGATAACCCAATGCGTTATGGCCCATTAACGACGTCGGTCCTGACTGAGGGGGCTTTTGGGGCGCTACGGCGAGGTTCCGGGGACCCTCACTACAGAATTCACCCCGTCGAACCCGTCGGGGACGGTATGCGGGTTGCGGGGATCGGCGATCCATTTCTTGTCGTTGATCACGAACTTGTACTCGTAGAGCCCGGGTGAGAGCGTGTAGAGAAGCGTCCATTGCCCATCACCGTTCTTGTCGATCATGGGGTCGGACCGGACCGACCAGTTGTTGAAATCGCCCACCACGTTGACCCGGCGTGCCCCGCGGTCGTAGTAACGAAAGATCACACCGCCATCCACGAGTTCGAGCCCACTCTGCGATCCAGGGGGCTTCGAGCCACACCCCAGGCAGAACAGAACTACCGGTAGCAAAACCAAGTATCGGACCACACGCATTTCGGGTTCTCCACGTCAACCGGCTTAACGGATCTCCAACCGACCGCCCTCGGTATGCAGAACGATCTGTGAACACAACTCGGCGGGACCCCCCTGGACTTCCTCCACGTTGCCGGGATCCGTATGCCAGGTGTTCTCGTCAACGAGAAACAGATATTTGTAGCGGCCCGCCGGCAGGGCGACACGAATCTCCCAGATACCGTCGTTGTTGTCGTCCTGCATCAGCCCGATGTTGGCCTCGCCAGCT
Organism: uncultured bacterium; assembly: GCA_965372355.1. Lineage (GTDB taxonomy): Bacteria > Krumholzibacteriota > Krumholzibacteriia > WVZY01 > WVZY01 > CBDVBZ01. The sequence goes on from CBDVBZ010000117.1 coordinate 1,337, forward strand.
CTCCCGTCGCCACGCGTCCAGTTATTCCCCTGCCAATCACCACCGAGCTGGACGCGCCTGGCGTTCGGCGCATAATACCGAAACAACACGTCACTCTCCACGAGCGTCGGTCCCTGCGCGATCTGCCGGGGTAGCAAATAGCCGCACCCGGAAACGATAATCAGTATGAATATCCAGGGGACGATTTTTCGAGTGCGATACATCATGTCAACTATGCTAAAAGAACAGGATTAACTCAAGTTTTAATGCGTGATTATCCTCGAGCTGCTGCTCCTGGTTCTGCAGCCCCCGGCCGAGTTCGGCCGACTGGCTACGTGTAAGGTCCACCGGGATCCCGGCCCTCAGCGCCTGTTCCCAGCCGTTGTTCAGGTAATCGTTCGGGACCGGATCGAGAACAATCGGGTCGGGACCGATGCCGATACTGAGCGAGACGCGCCGGTCGCGGTATCCCGCCTCGAGATAGGAGGCAAAGTATGTCCGCTCGATTTGCCAGCCTGGTTTGTCATAACGCGCCAGCCGCGCGTGCAGATCGACATAGAACCTGTCCGTAATCCCGTACTCGCCGTCGAACCGCGCGCTCACGTACTCGATCGAGTCAAAAACCTTTGTGGTCACGGCTTCGACCGCTACGAGACACCCAAACGGGACGACCGTTCCGAGCCTCCGGCTCGGGTCAAACACCCGATCATTCCATCCGAACGTCAGCACCACATCCGTCGCGCGCGTCATATCGAACTCGACCTGTCCGATCACATCGAGCGCGTCACCCCAGTCGAGCCAGAAATTTCTGGCTGGCGTGAAGTAGTGAAAATCGACCGGCGTTTCCCCGTAGTCCTGATCGATGTATCGAATGACCCCACCGGTACTCCATTTGTCATTCGCATACCGGACATCCAGCTCGATCGTGTTGATTTCGGCCCTTGACGCGTCAACCACAAAGGGATCGAAATCGTATTCATTCCAACGATAGGTGAGGACGGTGCGGACTCCCCCGCGGTCGTACCCGATCGATCCATCCCATCGCTTGCTGGACTGGAGCGGAATCTCGCTGTCATGTCGCTCCGTGTCCTGGCCGATGCCGACGTCGCCCAACGTCGTGTCCGCCGATACGGACCCCGCCGTTTGCCTGACTTGTGCGTTCGAATGCCCGAACCCACCACCCAGGGTGACACCATCCCACAAGGCCCACGTCAACCACAGCACATCGGCGCCCCAGAATTCCCTCGTGTTGAACGTCGACAGCTCATAGGCGCCGGCTCCCCGCCGGACGGCGGCCAGCAACCCCGGGTGCAGGCCGCGGTTCTTTCGATTGACGTATCCGAAGTCGAAACTGCCGAGATCGGCAAACAGTTCAAAGGCCCACGTGTCCGAGTCGAACCGGCTTTCGTTATACCGGTAGACAAGCGTGTCGGGGGTGCCGGACGCGGCAAACCCGCCAAACGCATCGGATGGAATGATGACCGGTGTAAACAACCTTTCCTCGATCTTGTCCGTGTACATCGCGCGGAGCCGGGTTTTGAGAAACTCCGGCGACTCGAACGAAAAGCCCTTTCGCTCGCGGCCAACGTTGTAGTCAAACACACCCACTTCCCCAACAAGCCCGAACGGATCTTCCGATCTCCATATCGTGTCGTTCTCGAAGGCCTGAAAGATCGCGTCGCCGAATCTCACCTCTACGAACCCCATGTTGAACCAAAGTTTTGCCTGCAGCGGTGAGAGATGCCACTCCTCGTTCGTTGTTTTGAGATCGACGTTGGCCCGAAGCCGCTTGCTTTCGTATGTAAAATAAAAGTCAAGCGTCTGATCGGATCGTGTGTCGCCATCATCGAGAATGAACTCACCGGTGTAACGGAGGTTGGGCTCGAGCGTCACCTCGGCTTCCGTTTCCACCTCTTCCTCGCTCCCCATGACCAGCATACCCGAGCGTTCTTCGAGCACGAGGGACGACCCTTTCTTTGGATCGGCAGGCTCGTTCTGAGGATCGACGCGCCATTCGCCATCGACAACATACTTGTAACGGTAAGCCCCGGGCAACAGATACAGGCGAATGATAAACGTGTCGCCTTCCCTGTCCATCCTCTCCAGCGTCGGATTCCAGTTGTTGAAATCACCGACGAGAAACACGCGGTTGGCCTCCGGCGCCCGCAGCGTAAAGACCACCTCGTCATCGACTACGCGCACACCGGCGTCCGCCCCGGCGAACGAACCGGCGAGCACGAGACCGGCGAGCAACCCTATGCGGAGGGCCCGTGCGCTCAAAAGTCCCCTCTCAGCAGTATGGTGTATTGTGCTGATCCAAAACGAGATAGCTCGACATCCTGATCCTCGAGGATAAAGGGACCGTCACCGATGACCTCCCGGCCGTACGCGAAGACAACCCAGATCCGGTCGTTCGGGCGATAGGCGAGCCGTGTAAAGAGCGTCTGCCCGATATCGAACGACTCGCTCAAAATAAAGCGCCAATACAGCCCCCAGTTTGGTGAGAGCGCCAGCTTGCCATCCCAGGCAAACCGAGTGTCGCTGTATATCGTGTTGATGTCCTTCCACATGACGTTTATTCCGCTCCGGAACTTGTTGACCTGTTTCTCGACGCCAACATTAATAAAGTTTCCCTCGTCCTCGAACTCCGTCGTACGCGTATCGGTGAGGTCTCCGCGGACACGGAAATCCATGCCGTTTGCAAAACGTCCCCACAACGCGGCGTGCCAGTGATCGATTTTCTTGTCTTCGAAGTGGAAACGTCTGCCGCGCGCATACACGAGCCGCGCATACAGATCAACGGTGCTCGCCTCAAAGAAGCCCCTCAGCCGGTTGGTCTCCTGCGCTCCCCGCGCCAGACCGAGGTCGTTGAAGAACTCGTCCCCTATCGATGCGTATTCGTAGACAAACTTCAGCCAGCCCGCCTTCGGCACGCGAACCGATGTCAGACGGATCTCGGCAAACAGGGCTGCGGTTTTCGGCAGCGAGCTGCGCAGACCACCTCCGGCCGAGTTGGAGCTACTGCCGGGCAGAAAAACGTTGCTCTCGCTGACACCCGTTTGCTGGTACGACACAATCCCATACGCCTGTTTGTACGACGCCGCCGTCTCGAGTTTGACCGTCGCGCGGTTCTCTCTAACGACGCCTCCGGGGTGGTCGAGAAGGTAAGACACGCTCGCAATCAGGGGCCGTCCCGTGTAATCCGTCTTGAGGTACGCAATATCCCTCAGATGCTGGCTTCGATCGCCGAGGGACGAGTAGAGCGCCGTGATCCCGAAATCGCGTCTGATCCGCGTGTCGGCACGGATGCCGAGATTGTCCTGACCGCTCGCGACAAGATCATCCAGCAGAAGCGGCGCAATCATGTCGTACGTGATGAACCGCCGCTCGTTGGCAAACAGCCTGAGCGAATAGTCTGCGTTTTGCAGTCCCCGGGCCCACAGGTAGTCGCCCTGGTCGAACAGAAAACGTTTCTGAAACTGCGACGGACGTGTTCGATCCCAAATCGCGGCACCCTTGAGATAGAGATGCCCGTACCGGCCACCCGCGTTGAGATCGAGCATCAGACGGGTAAGATCGCGCGACGACTGCGCTGTCGTATTCCAGGGGAATGGCACCGATTCGTCGGCGACCGACGTGACGTACTGGAAGCGCCCTCCGATGACAACCGGTTCGATGGCTTGCCACTTGATCGCATACGAGGTCCCCACCGCGAGCACGATCAGGAGGGCACCGAGGATAAGGACGCGTCTAGTCATTGGGAAAGACCTCCCCGCCCTTTGTCGGCAGCGAGAAACCGATCGAGATGTAATATGTGAGCCCCATCACGTCGTGACCGGTAACACCGGCATCGACGACGATCCGCGAGACGGTGACACCCAGGCCGCCCGTCACATCACCTTTGTTCAACCCGCCACGAATCCTCAGCTGTTTGCCTGCGTTGACCTCGACGCCCAGTTTGTCGGTCCATTCGCCGTCCTGTCCCATCGACCGCTCGTACACAAAAACCGCCCAACGCTGATAGAAATAGGAGAGCCCAAAGGCCTGCGTCATCCCGAGGCGGGTCGCACCGTCGGATGGCAACCAGTCGAACGCCGGCTGCCCGAGGTTGCGGATTGAATAACCGATGCCAAAGATCGGAAACGGTCTCAGCAAGACGCTCAGGCCGCCCGTGACCACCGTTTTTGCCTCGGTGTAGGTTCTCGAGTAGGCGACGCGCGCGATATCGATGCTGCCACCAAACGACAGCGATGCGTCCTGCGAATTTCTGATGTAGTCTGCGCCAAGCGCGATCGTAAAGAGATCTTCCGATGTGACACCTCGCAGCCCAAATCGGTGCCATGACAAACCGACGGTGCCAAACGGAATCGGTACCGCGGCTGCGAGGAAGTGTTCTTCGAGATCGGATAGACCGTATGGCCGGGCAAAAGAGGAAAGGAACTCTGGAGTCTGAATCTGCGCCAGTCCTGCTGAGTTGATCACCGCGGCGCTGGGGTCATCGGCGATTGACACAAAGGCTCCGCCCAACGCGAACGCGCGTGAGGATACGAAGAGTCTCTCGAAATAGGCGTGAGCCGGGACGCAGACTCCGAGAAGTATCACGCATCCAACCAGAAGAACGATCACTGATCTGAATCGAGCCTTCAATGGCGTCTCCTGCTCAGCGGATGACGGCAACCGATTCTGTAACCGTGCTCTGCGACGATCCCTTCCCCGGACCTCCGGACACGGCGAGCACGTAAACGCCACCGGGGACAATCCTGCCCTCCGCATCCCGTCCGTCCCAGGATTTGGCAACCGGCCCGGTGGAAAGAACGTGGGGTTCGTCTGCAAAGAGCACCCGGATCAGAGTGCCGGTCGATGAGTAGATCCGACCGGTGAGATACACGGGCTGTGTGTAGTCGGCCGGGCTGAGCGTCACCTGAAAGTCCAGCGTCTGCCCCTCTCCGGGCGCAATCAGCTTTTCCTGAACAATGACCGCTATGGGAAGTATCTGTCGAACGTCCTCGCTCGCCGCGACGCCGTAGGTTGCGATGGCGCGCGGTGACACCCCGATGTCGAGCACACCGTCGCCGTCGCTATCGAGCGGCAACTCGACATAGTTGTTCAGGATCGCAACCCGGGTCGAGTCGTTCTCGAGAACGGTAGAAGGATCCGGTGCGGCATCACCCGCACCCATTCCCGGTCCACCGGCCACGACGGCGAGCACGCGGAGGTCTCGGCCGTCGGGCGGTACCGATACCCCGCTGCTGTCGCTCTCAAAACCGGGGAGCAGCACCCAGGGGATCGCGACCTCCAGGGCACCGGCGCTCGAGCCACTCTGCACATAGATCCCCCGGTATTCCGCGGTGCTCACAACGTTGATTGGATGGTTGCAGTCGATCGCCGCGAGTTCCGGCGGCAGTGACGGGTGTAATACTCTCATCAGGATGTTCGGGGTATTGACGGAAAACTCGATGTTTCGCCGAAAGTTGCCTCCGCCGCGCAGATCACTGACACCGCCGCAACCCACATCGAGGAACAGCATCAGCGAGGTGGACACGACGACTGCGGGGACACCGACATAAAAATTGAAATTATCCCACGTTACAGCGATCGCCCGGATGTCGTTATCCGTTCCCCAACGGGAGTCGCCGGGGTTCTCGGCAAAGCGGGTCGTCTCGTCCAGAACCCAGTCGTCGGCGTCGAAGTCGCTGACGTCGCCGTCGATGATGATCTGTGAGCGAAGATCCGGGGCGGTTGAGGCAAGGGACAACATGGGCAGGACACTCACCAGCAGCAGCAGCAAAGCGAGGCACGGCTGCTTCATCAGCTAGGCTGCCTCTCCTCATCCAGACGTTTCAAACCTTCGAGAATCAGATGGTCGAGGGGGATATCGATCAAGATGTCCTCTCTCCTCGGTACTCTCCCGCTGCTGAATATAAAAAGCCCGTCGCGCCAGCTTACGATCTCGTAGATCACCTGCTTGATCTGCTCCTCGACGGCGTCTCGAATCTCTGGTTCAGTAATGATCCCCTCCTCGATCAGCAGAGCACCCAGTTTCTTTCCCTTTTTTCTCTTCTCGAGGATTCTCTCGAGGTCGCTCTTGCGCACGCGCTTCTCCTTGAGCAACAGCTCACCGAGCTTCATGGGGCGGTTCGTAATCCCCGCAAACCTCACCCTTCCCCCCTCGAAATAGACCCGGGCGGAGTTGTCCTCGACGATGAGCCTGAGCTCGCCACTCGCCTGCGAGAGGTTGATCATCTGGAGCACGGAAATCGGCTCGAAGACGTTCAGATTGCCTTTAAGATCCTGCATCTAGCACCATCCCTCACCATTCCAATCGCAATAACCAACTGTGATACTATCACGGAACCAAAAATGATGCCAAGAAACACAAATAACGTAACACCAATAGTGTCAAGCCATTGCATGCCTGTACCCGCCAGAGCGAGAATCATTATACCAGCCGCCCCTTGCAGCACGCCAACTATTTTGCCAACCAGAGTCGCCCGGAACCTCGGCGGGCCGACGATGAGGAATAGGGCCACGGAACCGGCAAAGAGGGTGACGTAGCGGGCCATTAGAATCAGGAAGACCCACAAGGGGATGAAACCGTGGAAGAGGAAAGCCCCGTACAGCGCGGCTGTGGATGCAATATCGGCGAGGGGATCCATGATCGTCCCGAACTCGGTCTTTTCCTCTTTGAGCCTGGCGATGATCCCGTCCAGGACATCCGTCGCGAGAACAATACCGTAGACGACGAGCGCCGCGGTGAAGGCCTCATCCACGACGAACATCACCAACGGCACAACCAGGACGAAGCGAACGATGGTCAACCGGTTCGCCAACCCCAGCTTTGGACGGTCACCGGTGAGCAGAAGCCCGGCGGAAAACACGAGAAAAAAAGCAAGCGGCACATTCGCGGCAGCGGCAACGAACGCCTTCTGCAAGAAATGGCTCGCCCCCGTGCGAAGATACACGGGGGCGAGTAGCGCAATCACAACGAGCTGACAGAAAACGACAAAACGGACGACGGTTATCGCCAGACTCCGGTTCGATCGACCGTTGGATACGGCAACCTGCAACCGGACCCGCACATACGCCAGCGCATTCCGCAGCCGTAACCTGGCATTCGAGTTATCGAGCGTCTCCGTTGAAAACATGGGGACACCGCGTCTGGATCGCTGTCGAGAACGCCGGCTCAGAGCGCAGCCTGCGCCGCGGCGAGCCGCGCGATCGGCACCCGGAAGGGCGAACAGCTCACGTAGTCGAGCCCGACGCTTCCAAAGAACGCTATCGACGACGGGTCACCACCGTGCTCTCCGCAGATCCCGACCTTGAGTTTCTTATTCGCCGCCCGGCCCTTCTTCGCCGCCATCTCGACCAGCGCGCCGACGCCACTCTGGTCTAACGACTCGAACGGATCCGCTGACAGTATCCCCTTCTTGACATACTCGGCAAGAAACTTACCCGAATCATCGCGGCTAAAGCCATACGTCATCTGCGTGAGATCGTTCGTGCCAAAGCTAAAGAAGTCCGCGACCTTAGCGATCTCATCGGCAACGATCGCGGCACGCGGCACCTCGATCATCGTTCCAATGAGGTACGATATCTCGAGGCCCTCACGCTTCATCACGTCTGCGGCAATACGCACGATGCGTTCGCGGATCACGGCCAGCTCGTCCCTGATACCGACGAGCGGAACCATGATCTCGGGGTGGACATCGATCCCTTCTTTTTTTGCGGCGACCGCAGCCTCGATGATCGCCTCCGCCTGTACGTCGTAGATCTCGGGGTACGAGATACCGAGCCGGCATCCCCTGTGCCCCAGCATGGGGTTGAATTCCGAGAGCGCGGTAACGGTCGTCTGTATCTCTTCAACGGTACGCCCAAGATAGCGTGCCGTGTTCTCGACGTCCTGCGGCTCGTGCGGCAAAAACTCGTGGAGCGGCGGATCGAGCAACCGGATCGTGACCGGGCGCGAACCCATCGCACGAAACACACCGAGGAAATCCTCGCGCTGCATCGGCTGAATCTCTTTCAACGCCTCGACTCGTTCCTCCAGAGTCGACGCCATGATCATCTTGCGCACAACCGGGATTCTCTCTTCCCCGAAGAACATGTGCTCCGTCCTGGTCAGCCCGATTCCTTCGGCACCGAACTCGACGGCGTTCTTTGCATCTTCCGGCGTATCGGCGTTTGCACGAACGCCCATCGTCCGGAACTCGTCAGCCCAGCCCATCAGTTTGTGAAAGTAGTCATCGAGGACCGGATCAACGGTCGGCAGAACGCCCTCGTAGACCTTGCCGCCGCTACCGTCGAGAGTGATGGAATCACCCGCCTTGAACGTCTTGCCCTTGACGACCATCTCGTTCTTTGCATAGTCGATCTTGAGATCCGATGCGCCCACCACCGCGCACTTACCCATTCCCCTCGCCACGACGGCGGCGTGCGATGTCATTCCACCGCGCTGTGTGAGAATCGCCGAGGAGGCCTTCATTCCCTCAACATCCTCGGGAGAGGTCTCTACACGCACCAGTACGGCCTTTGTACCCTCGGCAGCCAGCCTGACCGCGTCTTCGACCGAAAACGCAATCTGACCGCTCGCCGCCCCGGGCGATGCAGGAAGACCCTTGGCGATCACCTGGGCCTTGATGTTGGGGTCGATCATCGGGTGAAGCAGCTGCTCGAGCTGGTCCGGGGCAACGCGCCGGATCGCTTCCTTTTTGTCGATCAATCCCTCGCCGACCATGTCCACGGCGATACGAACCGCCGACCGTCCGGTGCGTTTGCCGGCTCTTGTCTGGAGCATCCACAACTTGCCGTTCTGGACCGTGAACTCGACATCCTGCATGTCCCTGTAATGGTTCTCGATCTTCTTGTAGTAACCGACGAGCTCGTCATAGACATCGGGCATCATTGCTTCGAGGCTCTTGTCGGCCAGCGCCTCGTTGTCCCCTCTGCCGATCGGCAACGGTGTCCGAATCCCGGCAACCACATCTTCGCCCTGAGCGTTGATCAGGTACTCGCCAAAGAACCGGGGCTCACCGGTCCCCGGATCGCGTGTAAACGCGACACCCGTCGCGCAGTCATCGCCCATGTTGCCGAACACCATCGCCTGGACGTTGACGGCCGTACCCCAGTCGTTGGGAATCCCGTGAATCCTGCGGTAGACGACCGCACGGTTGCCGTTCCACGACTCGAACACGGCATCGATCGCTCCCCACAACTGTGTCATCGGATCGGCGGGAAAACTCGTGCCCTTCTCGCGCTCGATCAGCGCCTTGTAGCCCGCGATGAGCTCCCTGAGATCCTCAACACCCAGCTCATTGTCCACGGCGACCCCGGCCTTTTCCCTCTGTGCGGTCAGGATCTCTTCGAAATGTTCGTGATCGACACCCATGACGACACCGCCGTACATATCGATAAACCGGCGATAGCTATCATAGGCAAACCGCGGATTCTCAGTCCGGGCGGCCAGGCCTTCGACCGTCTCGTCGTTCAAACCGATGTTCAACACGGTGTCCATCATCCCCGGCATCGACGCCCTGGCACCCGATCGAACCGAAACGAGGAGCGGGTTGTTCTTGTCACCAAACGTCGTCCTCATCCCTTTCTCGAGGACCTGAAGGTGCTCGGCGACCTCTCCATCCAGCCCCTTGGGATGCTTCTTCTTGTTCATGAAGTATGTACACGCATCGGTGTTGATCGTAAAGCCCGGCGGCACGGGGATGCCGATGTTGGTCATCTCGGCAATATTCGCGCCTTTGCCTCCAAGCTCGTTCTTCATATCCGCGCTACCCTCGGCCTTACCATCGCCAAAGGAATAGACATACTTTGTCTTCGCGCCTTCTTTCTCTTTCGTCATCTTAGCCATCTCGAGATTCCTCCGCGGGTGCAATCCACAACTGTGACCACGCAATTACACGTGTTCTGAAAACCACAAATACGATTAGGTTATTTGGAAATATAAAAAGACAGCGGAAACGGTTTACACCGTGTGCCGACCGACGCCCGTCAGGACAACGAGCGCATGGGCTGCGGCGGTCACCCCCATCGGTGGGAGTGGATTCGCCGACCCGACCCCGGGGGGACGCACAGCCGCTCCTCCATCAAACAGGAAAGACAGTAGCAAAAACGGGTTAGGGTGTCAATCCAATCGGGACGCCTTCCGGGGCAGCTCC
>CBDVBZ010000118.1:0-11286 GCA_965372355.1 uncultured bacterium
CGGATGTTCTTCGGCGTGATCTCCACGAGTTCGCCGTCAGCGATGAACTCCAGGGCGAACTCCAGCGTCATCTCGCGTGGAGGCGTCAGCTGAATTGCGTCGTCCGAACCGGCAGCGCGGATGTTCGTGAGCTTCTTCTCGCGCACCGCGTTGACGACCATGTCGCTGCCCTTGTTGTTCACTCCCACGATCACACCTTCGTAGAGATCGTCGCCTGGGTGAACAAGAATCTCACCCCGTTCCTCGAGCCCCCACAGCGCATACGCCACAGCGTTGCCGGCGCTCATCGACACCATCACCCCCGTCTTACGGCCCGGCATTTCGCCCTTGTACTTCTGGTACTGGTAGAAGTTCTGGTACATGATGCCGGTGCCGTGCGTCATCATCAGAAGCTCACTGCGAAAACCGATCAGTGCTCGCGTCGCGGTATGGAACTCCAGGCGCACCGTGCCGACGGCGCTCATCGTAATGCTCTCAACCTCGCCCTTGCGTTCACCGATCGCCTGCATCACGGCCCCTTGAAACTTAGGGTCGACCTCGATCACGACTTCCTCAACCGGCTCCAGCACGTCGTCATCTACTTTCTTGAGTATCACCTCGGGCCGCGATACCTCGAGTTCGTATCCCTCGCGGCGCATGGTCTCAATCAGAATGGCAAGGTGCAGTTCGCCACGACCGGACACTTTGAATCGATCCCCACTCGGTGTTTCTTCGACACGCACGCCGACATTGATCATCGCTTCGTGGGCCAGCCGCTCGCGAACGTGGCGTGATGTCAGAAAGCGTCCGCCGTCCCTGCCCGCGAGCGGACTGGTATTGTGCGAGAAGTTCATCGAGATCGTGGGCTCGTCGATCTTGACCATGGGCAGCAGTTCGGGGTTCTCCGGCGCGGCGAGCGTGGAGCCCACCTTGACATTCTCCATCCCCGCCAGCGAGACGATATCACCGGCCATGGCCATATCGACTTCGACGCGGTGCAGGCCCTTATACCGGAGGATCTTGGTCACTCGGCCGCGCTCGTGGCGGCCGTCGCGCTTGACCAGCATGATCGGCTCGTTGGGAGTGATTTTGCCGCTGAAGATGCGTCCGACACCGATGGGACCGATGTAGTTGTCGTAGTCTAGCATCGTTACGAGCATCCGAAACGGCTGGTCGAGGTCTCCGAGGGGAGGCAGGACACGGTGCAGCATGGTGTCGAGCAGGGGGGCCATGTCGGTGTTGGTGTCCTCCAGTTGGAGGCGGGCGTATTCGTCTTTGCCCGAGGCGTACACGATGGGAAAGTCGAGCTGTTCGTCGGTGGCGTTCAACTCGCAAAAGAGATCGAACGTCAGGTCGGCGACGGTGTTGGGCCGCGCGTTCGGTCGGTCGATCTTGTTAATGATGACGATCGGTTTCAAGTGCATCTCGAGCGATTTCTTGAGTACGAACTTGGTCTGAGGCATAGGGCCCTCGAACGCGTCGACGAGTAGAAGCACGCCGTCGACCATTCTTAGAATCCGCTCGACCTCGCTGCCGAAGTCCGCGTGTCCCGGCGTGTCGACAATGTTGAAGTGGATGTCGCGCCACTTGAACGATGCATTCTTGGAAAAGATCGTGATGCCGCGCTCTCTCTCCAGAGGGTTGGAGTCCATGATCGTGGCCTCACCGTCGCGGAAGATATGGGCGCCGGTTTGTCTGAGCAGGGCATCGACGAGAGTGGTCTTGCCGTGATCGACGTGCGCTATAATCGCGACGTTGCGAACGTCTTTTCTGCGCTTCTGGGTGGGCATGGGTAATCCTTCTCTCATTTTGCGGTGATGCCTGCTTTCAAACGTATATCGCTAATGTGCCTTCCGCGCAAGAGCCCTTTCCATACACCCCTGTTGACGCGCGAAGGCGACCTGGGGCATGACCGCCGCACGTGCGCGCACGCCCGGGAAGTGACGTAGCTGGTGAGCATCGATCAGGAAGGCGACCGTGCGGCGCGGCCTTCCCTCGCTACGGACATCCTGAAACAGACTCTGGACGCCGAGGGGCTTTGTCAATACAATGGAATCTCCCTGAACTCCAGTCCCGAAGGAGCTTGCACTTGATCGGAAAAGTCCTTGTTCAGTATGTAATTACGTGTTGGTTGTCTCAATAGTCACAATGAGGAAATCCCGCGGCAAAAGGCGCATCCAGCTTCTCATCATTCTAACCATGGTAGCCGTGGCCACAGTGGTCGCCGCCATCGTCGAGCTGTCGACCGCCATCCGGCACGAAATGGCGGAGGCACTCATGCGGCGTACCGCGGACCAGGCCGAAATGTCTTTCCGCGATCAGTTGGACAAGCTGTTCGAGCCCATGCGAAGAAACCTCATCATTGTAGAGCGCTGGGGTGAGCGCGGAGCGCTCGACCTCGACGATCACGCCGCCCTCAACGATCTGTTTATTCCCTTGATGGAGCAACTATCGTGGACGACGTCGGGGTTGATTGCGACCGAAGACGGCGTCGAATACATGTTGCTCAGGGAGGACTCGACTTGGCTGACCCGTGCCACCGACGCGGTTGGCCAGCCGGACGAGGTGCGTTGGAGACGGTGGTCGGCAGACGGGGAGATGCTGGACGACTGGCGAGAGGATCTCGACTACGACCCGAGAAGGCGGCCATGGTATAAGGCGGCGTTCGACAGCCTGGCCTTCGACGAACGGGGAATTGCGTGGACGGATCCATATCGCTTTTTAACAACCAATCAGATCGGTGTAACACTATCAAAGAAGTGGCAGACGAGGGGAGAGACCCCGGTCACCCATGTGTCCGGCCTTGACGTCCCCCTGGAGGCGATGCTCGGATTCACCGACGACGTCGTGAATGCACGGGACGGTTATTCCTTTATGCTCAATCGGGATCAGAGGGTGGTGGACGCGAGCGGTTCCGGTGAAGGAGAGGGCGTCCGGACGGCGACGCCGCTCGAAGCAAGCCTGCTCGCGGCCTGGCGCGAACGCGGATCGGAAGTGCATGCGCCGTTTTCGGTCACAGTGGAAGGGAGCACATGGTGGGCGGACTTTCGGACGGTATCCAGCGAATCCGCGCCGATTTGGCTCGCCGTGGCCGTGCCGGAGCTCAGTCTGGCCGGTGAGGTGAGGGGGCGCCAGCACCAGGTGGTTCTCGTCGTGTTGGGAGTGCTGCTCGTTGGTGTGCTGCTGACACTGCTGATCACCCACGCCAGGCTACAGCCATCCGGTGAGACACTGGACCTCGGTGACGAACAGGCAATACTGGACCTGATCGCCGGGGGAGAGGGTGACCGGCTGGAGTTCAAATCGACACTCCGCTGGAACATTAATACCAACAAGCCGGGCAAAGAGGTCGAGATCTCCTGGTTGAAGGCGGTGGTGGCGTACCTGAACACCGACGGTGGCGTGCTGTTGATCGGTGTGAACGACGAAGGCGGTGTGGCGGGGATCGAAGCGGACAACTTTGCCAACGAGGACAAGTTTCTTCTTCACTACAACAACCTCTTCAAACAGCACATCGGTCTCGAGTTCTCGGAGTATGTGCGCGCCGATATCGTCACGGTGGAGGGAAAGAGACTGTTCGTCGTGCAGTGCAATCCGTCGCGCGAGCCCGGCTACCTCAAACAGGGCAAGGAAGAGAAGTACTACGTCCGCGTGGGTCCGTCCAGCCGAGCGCTGTCCACGAGCCAGGTGGTCGATCACGTACGCAGGCGCAAATAGCCGAGGAAGAAGCGGCCGTAGATTGTAATTACTGAAGTGATAGCGCCATACGCCGAGTCAACGTTGCTTGCGGTGTGCGACGAACCCGAATCGTTTGATCATGGCATCGGTGATGTTTCGCACTGCCTCCGCGGGGTCATCCGTGAAGATGAGACGGTCGTAATCCTCCCGGTCGATCGTGCCGTATTTAATGAGACGGTCCCTCATGAAACGGCGCAATGGCTCCCAAAATTCCTCGCACATCAGAATAACGGGGAAATTGCGGATCTTGCCGGTCTGAATGAGCGTCGCCGTCTCGAAGATCTCATCCATGGTGCCGAATCCACCGGGGAAAACGACGAACGCATACGAGTATTTCATCAGCATCAGTTTGCGGACAAAGAAGTACCGAAACTCGAGCCACTGGTCCAGGTACGGATTGGGTTCCTGTTCGTGCGGGAGCACGATGTTGCAGCCGATCGACACGCCGTCCCCTTCTTTGGCACCGCGGTTGGCAGCCTCCATGATGCCGGGTCCGCCACCGGTCATCACGTTGAGGCCGAGGTCGGCAATGCGCCGAGCGACGTCGCGCGCCAGTTGGTAGTAGGGGGAATCTTCTTCGAAACGCGCGGAGCCGAAGACCGTGATGCAGGGTCCGATGTGACGGAACGCGCTGAACCCCTGCATGCATTCGCGAAAGATGCGCAGTGCACGAAAAAAATCGAAGCGCCGAGTCTTCGGACCTTCCAGAAAGATATCTTCCAGCCGTGTCGTGGAGCGTTTTCCCCATTTGGCTAGATCACGCTTTGCGGTGTCTTCGGGCATGGCGATGATCCCTCCGTTGGTTTTCAGTGGATGCGCCGGCGAATGCTCGCCGCCGGCAGCTGCTACTTCACACGGACGATCTTTACGGGAGACACGCCCGTGGCCCCTTCCACCCTGCCGAAGTAGACACCGGCCCCAAGCTCCTGAGCCAAACCGTCGACATTCCACAAGACGATTCCCCGGCCATCTCGAAGAAGCACCGGCAATACGGCAACCTGGCGTCCGCGGACATCGTAGATGAAAACCCTGATGTTATCCTGGTCCGGCAGCCCGGACACCATGAACGTGACGTGCTCGCGGAATGGATTGGGGTACGCGTTCAACGAACCCGAAAGCGCAGGCGGCATGACGGGATCACCCACACCTGTGACGTCGGGCACACGAACGGCCAGCGTGGCGAGTGCGGCCACACCAACCTGGATGTTTCCCACTGTGAACGTCGAATCCACGTAAATCAGCAGGTCGTCCGGGGAGTGGTAGTACGGGTTGAAATCAGGGTCGCCCCAATCCCATGCCTCCTCGTGATTCACCGCAGCGTAGCCCTTTGCCCAGAAGGAGGCGTGATCGCTCCACCAGGCGCCGTCGTCAACGTGAAGTATGTACGGCGTGTCGGTATACAAATCAGCGGCATTGACGATGGCCGCAGCTAGCCACTGGGATGCGTGATTTGTTTCGATCTCGAGGTCCATCGGCACTCCGGGGATCCAGTAGCCCATCATGTCGAAGTTGAGCACGCCCACAATCCCGAGATCTTGCGCGACCGCCCAACTGGCGAAGTCGTAACTTCCGCGGAGCCCGTTTTCTTCGGCGGCAAAGCAGATGTAACGGATGGAATACTCGAACTGGTGCTGGGTGAGAATCGCGGCAGCCGTCAAGACCGTTGTCGTACCGGTTCCGTTGTCGTCGGCGCCGGGCGCGATCACCATAGAATTCCCGCTGACGGCATCAAAGTGACCGCACAGAATAAAGAACGAATCGGGGTAGACAGTACCGGTCTGAATCGCCTCCACATTCCACATCGTCGATCCGTCATACTCGAAAGAATGCAATATGGGTTCCAGACCGTAGCCTTCGAAAACTCCGCCGATCGAGTCGGCCACAGTGAAGTGATTCGGCGCGAAACTGTAGCGGGTCCCGAAATCCACCAGCCACTGGATCCTGGTACTTACATCGGTCCAGTTCACCTGTGCGACCATGGCCGCGATGGCGGGGTCGGGCATGGCGATTTGCGTCCACTGACGGGGAGGGAAACGGGGAGCAGCGGGTTGCTCTCTCAACGGAATAACAGCGTGGCCTTTTTGCGCGAGCCCCATGATGACCACCGGATCCCCCGAGACCAGAGTCACATCGTTGGAGACACCGTGCACCACGATCCCGTTCATCGCGGGTAGCTCACTCCGCGATCGTACGAGGTACAGCTCGGCGGGGAGCTCCTGCCCGGACAGGGAGAACGACTGCAGCGCCGGGTGGTCCGCCCACCAGCCTGTCCTGGAAGGGTCCGCGTTCTCACCACCGGGGTTACCGGCGGCCCATCCAAGGCCGCCAACGAATCCGAGTATCAGTATGGGGAAGCCAATGATTCTCAACCGCTGCGTAGACATGGAAAAACCCCTTTCACTCGAACTCGGCACCGCATTTGGGACACTTGTCGACATCGTCGCCCACCTCCGCATCACAGGCGGGACACGTCGCTACTTCCCCGTCAGCACTTATCACCAGACCGCACGCGGGACACTCGACGGCTTTTTCGGGAAGGGTGTGCGAGCACGCGGGGCATGTGCCATGGAGCTCCTGCTCTTCGTACTTGTAGGACGCCGCATGTTCCGGTGCCCCTTGGATCCAATGTCTGCGATCGATTTCCTTCGCGTCGGCCTCGTCGGCCACCGGCACGTAGAGGCCCCAACGGGTTCTCGGCGTCGGGCACGCGCCCGGCACCTCGCCGTGACACCGAATCTCGGACCGGATCCCATCCTTCTCGAGGTGCCCACTGAGCTCCTTGACATAGCGCATCGAGTCTTCCCGAACCAGGACCTGCTTTTCCTCGTCCGCCAGGGGAACAAAGCGCTTTTCGTACTCGTGTGGCCAGACGAGCTTCCCCCCGCAGTCGGCGCACACGAGTGCCCTGACCGAGTACTCGGCTCCGCATTTCAAACAGATCTTGATGGGTTCTTCGTTCATAAGTGTGTGGGTGGATACCCAATATTACCATATTAAAGGGGGATTCATCCGCAGGAACTCGCGTCGCGAAAAACGAAAAAGCCCCGGCTCTGATCGGGAACCGGGGCGTTTTCACAAACGGGGCAGCCTCGCGCGGCCGCCCCCACGGGGCGTTGCCCTGTACGAGGATTAACCTGCGACCTGCTTACGCACATGCTCGATAACGGCGCAGTGCTCCTTCTGTGGACTGAAGAAAACAAGCTCGGCGTCCTTGCCGGCCTTCACCGTGTGCCCGGGCCTCCAGTAGAAGAGATCGCCTCCGGACACCGTCTCGTCCGACCCATCGGCATAGGTGACGGTGATTTCGCCCTCGAGCAGATAGCCCCAGTGAGGTGCCTGGCAGAGATCACCCTCGAGCCCCTTTAGAAGCGGCGCCATATCCGTGCCCTCGCCGAGCGAGTAGTACTCACCCACAATTTTGCCGAAACCCGTCGCATCGCCGAAATCGGTTACCTGACGGACGGTTGCTCCGGGGATGTCGATTTGCACCGGCACATCTGACTTCTTGATACGCATAGTTCGCTCCTCATGTTGGATTGCGGAGGCGTGGCCTCGGCAATCGCCAGGGTTTCCAACGTTTTCAGTAGAGAATGGGATGGCCCATTTGATCGACCCCCGGGACAAGCGAGAACCGCTCGCGGTTGGGGGGAACCGGGGAACATTCAGTGCATATATAGCGACTTTTGGCCAGACTGTAAAGCGTTAATAATCAGGTGCTTATGTGAAAACCTTCACAAGTGCTCGGCCAAGCTCCCGCCGGCCGGCGGCTTTCGGCATCACGCCTGAAGGTGCTAAGCGGGTTTCGCAGCCCCTCCTGCCTCACTTGGCCGCGCCTTTATCCAACGATCGTACGCGGACAACAGCACCACCGAGACCATGGCCAGACCGGCAAATATCAACCACATCGCGTTGGTGTTATCCACGCCCCCGCGCTCGACCGGACCGAAATGCTGGTAAAGACCGCCACTCAAGAGGCCGCCGAACAGGTTGCCCAGGGCAACACACCAGTAAAAGTAACCCATGTACATGCCCACCTTCTGCGGTGGGGCGATGCGACCCGCGTACTCTTTCGAGCGGGGGCTCGCGAGCATCTCGCCTACCGAGAAAACCAGGATCGCGATAACGATGATCCAGCCACCCTGACCGATCAGATAGAGCAGAAAGCTGATTACCGTAATGAAGCTGCCGACAATGATCGTCGTCAGTGGCTGGAGTCGGCGCACCAGGTAGGCGATGCCAACCTGTCCGACGATGATGCCCAGCGCGTTGAGATTGATCAGATGCTCCGGTTTGACCTGTCCGTGCTCGAGCACCGCACGTCCCCATTCACTCGTATCGAGGCCGAGGCTTTGGGCGACGCCCGTGACCCAGCCGGCGATCGGGCTGAAACTGCGGATCAAGTCACTCGTATCGGCGTAGTCGCGGATGTATTCGGGCAGCGTCATAAAGATCTGGTTGAAGCTCGTCCAGAAGAACGCCATCAATACGAGAAAGACGAGATAGCGGCCCTCACCCACTTTCATCGGCTGCGCCAGCCAGAACCCACCTTCGCCGCCACGGCGGCGGAGCACCACATCCACGAGAAGGTTCAGGACGAGCCAAGCAGCCGCTGCCGGGAGGTATTCACTCGTATCGAGCCACCTGGAACCCATGACGAACAACAGCAGTAGACCGACGATCAACAGGAAAAAGCGTCCATTGCCCACGACCTCGATCATTCCTCGAAACACTTCGTTCAAGGAACGCCGGGATTCGGCATCGGCATCGCGGGGCGGCTCCTTGTAGATCAGAAGCGTCATCACGCCCATCAGCAGAATCCAGATGGCCGAGGCGTAGAACACGTACTGCCAGTCCCATCCCCGGATCACGCCCGCCACAATGGGTCCCAGAAAGCCGCCGATGTTGACCATCATGTAGAAAATACCAAAACCCATGCTGCCTGTTTTCTCGTTGGTCGCCTTGGCGACGGTCGAGATCACGACGGGTTTGAACATGCCGTGGCCTACGGCGACGAGAAAATACACGGCCAGAAAACCCCAGAACCCGTTGGGAATACCCAACAGCAAGTAGCCGGGAATCATCACCACAGTTGATGCGAGGAACATGCGCCGGAAGCCGTAACGGTCGGCCAGGGCACCGAACACGGCGGGGAACAGATAGAGAAAAAACGTGGCCAGCCCCTGGATTACACCGCGATCTTCGCTTGTCAGGCCCAACCCCCCATCGGCGACGGCGCCGGTCAGATACAGGCTGCTGACGGCGTAAAAGCCGTACCAGCCCATGCGCTCGAAGATCTCCATGACGTTGGCGGCCCAGAAGGAGCTGGGGAACTGTTTCCAAATGGAGACTCTGGGCGAGGATTCCGGTTGGGGCGCGGTGTCGGTCACACGTGGCTCCTTTTTCGTTGGGGATTGGCGTTGGCGGTACAGAACGTCTATAATGACACATTCCGACCGGTGGATGAAACCATGATCGGCACGCAGATCCTTCATTTTCACGCCTGAATATGGGGGACGAGGCCGTGCGCTTTCTCGCCCGCACCATTGAGCTTGGTTTTGACGAGAAAACCCGGATCGAGCGCGATTCGGATTTCGGTAGTATTCGTGAACACCCAGGGTACAAGGAAATCATCTCCAACCTCGGCTGAAGTTTGCAGTACTTCCCTGGCAGTTGGTTGAGTTCAACATGAAAGCGCCCACGGGCATGCCGTGGGCCGGACACCTGTGATGGAGGACTGATGACAAAGCGACTGCTGGTGATCCTGATGTTTTGCGCGACTGTCCTTGGTGGTTGGGGAGTCCAGACACGGGCCGGCGATACCGCGGAGCGGAACGCAGCCGCGGACGAGGCATACAAGCAGGCCAGAGAGAAACGAAAGGAAGCCGATACGGAGGAGAGGCTGGCGATCACCAAGGCCTTTCTGGCGGAGTTTCCCGAGAGTGGCAAGACCGCCACGGCGCTCGACGCCGTCTTCTATTACCAGGGGGGGGAACTCGGTGACACGGCGGGTGCGATCGCCTACGCCGAGGAAATCCGCGGCGGTATCAGCGACCCGGGGATCGCGCAGGATGTCGACAGAGAGTTAATGGGATTCTATGGGGAATCCGGAATGACGAAGAAGATGCTCGTTTTGGCAGACCGTCTGAGCGCCGAGGACGTACTCGATTTTTCTGACCACTGGAACGTCATCGAAAGCGCGGTCAATTTTCAGGATTGGAGACTGGCGCGGGATTACTGCAAGAAGGCACGGAAGATGGCAACGCTCGACGCCGTGCGCGTGGAGTATCCCGACCCGGACTGCTCCGAAGAGGAACTCGCAGAGACCGTCAATAACCGTGTTGGGATGCTGCTGGTCAAGGACGGATGGGCCCGCGCCAACCAGGGTGAGATCGACGAGGCCCTGGTTGACTTCGCCAAAGCCGACAAACTGATACCGCGCTACTACTTCGGCATGCCCGAGTACGATCTCAACCTGTACTGGGGCCGGGCTCTTACAATGAAGGGGGACTTCGAGGCCGCGGTCGGGAGGCTTGAGACATACGGTCTGATCATGCGCAACGAGGAAGCCCTGGCCGGTCTGAAGGACGCGTATATCGGTCTCCACGGAAGCGAGGTAGATTATGAGGCCTGGGCCGCCGAGCACCGCCGCAGTATCGCTACGACGATCGATGATTTCGAAATGCCCGACTACAAGGGCGGACGGCACCGCTTCTCAGATCTTCGGAGTGATGTGACGCTTGTGTCACTCTGGTTTCCGACCTGAGGCGGCTGCCGCGTGGAGTTGCCACGTCTCGAACCGCTTTGGCAGAAGTATCGTGACAAGGGTCTCTCGGTGGTTGCCATCGAAGCGACAGGTGATCGCGAGCGCGCCGTCAGGTTTATCGACCAGAACAACCTCACCTATCATCTCCTCGAGGCCGAAGACGAGAAAAGTCTGGTCAAGGAACAGTTCGGCATCAAGTGGTTTCCAACATCATTCCTGATCGATCGCGAGGGCAGGATCATGATGTGTCACGTTGGATTTCACGCCGGTGATGAAGAGAAGTTGGAGAAGGAGATTCTGAGTCTCTTCGAAAACTGACCGGCCGCCCCGTGCCGGGACGGCCGGATCCGCAGTGATTATGTGCTTTTTCCCGCGCGGAGTTGTTACAGATCAACGTTGAATGTCTCAACGGTCATCCGAATGTCGCCTCTGTCTACTTGTTGCTTGGGGTGCGTTACGCAGTCGCGTCACGCCAGGTACAAGGAAGTATAGCGAACAAACGTCGTTGCGCAAAGCGACAACCACATGAAAGTGTTGAAATCCAAACTTTTTTTGCGTTGTCGTGTGAAAAAAATATCAAGAGTGCCGAGAGTTCTTATTGGTAATATCCAGTCGGTCGTAAGCTCATTAGAAACAAAGGTGTTTGTTCGCGATGCTGGGTGAACATTTTCACAATGAGTTCTGTTCTTCGCCGGGCACACCACGGCTGTGTACACATTCGGATTCACACCGGCCGGAGTCGGTCTTCTCGTTAGCACCACGGACATCTGCATTCCACCCATGATCTACGAATCGGTGTTCGTGCG
>CBDVBZ010000119.1:0-10806 GCA_965372355.1 uncultured bacterium
TCGTCGCAGTGGTTGCACAACAACGGCAGCGATTGCACGGTGTGGCTGGACGGGTTCTTGCTCTCGATCGTCACCTTTCGGATCCAGTGGATATCCCATCTGTCGTCTCCGTGAAACGCCACGTTGTTTTGTTCTCTGCATGCTACCGTGCAGGCATCGCAATCCTCCGAACACTTGTTGAGATCGATCACCATCCCCCATTTGCGTCCGGTGAGCGGGTTGTCCTCGGTCGACGCGACCCCATCGTGTACGGGTAATACGCGCAACGCGTACGCAAAGGGGCTGCCCGCGAGCAGGACACCGCCGGTCTTCAAGAAGTCCCTTCTATCCATCGTCTTCCTCGCCTTCGTCCGATGAGCCCAAGGAGGCTGCCGTCCTCAGACTCCCGATGTGCAACCGTGCTTCATCGAGTGTCTCCTCGGGTGTCTCGGGATAGTAATGACACCCCCAGCAGTCCGGATCCAGATTCACGGCATCGTGACACCGGTTGCAGAAGCCCGCCCGGTTCGGGTGACACTCCCTGCAGTCATCGAAGGTTATCACGCTTCGCTTGCCATAACGTACGGACTCGTCTCTCATGGCCGACAGAAGCTCCCAGTGGTGAAAGCGCATATACTCGGTGTCTCTCACGCATTCCGTGTACTTGGGATCGGGCATCTCGAGAAACACCTCGTCGCTCTCCGCGCCCCGTGCAAAGACATAATCGATGATGCTGTAGAGGATCGCGAGCAGCACGACGGCGATCGTGAACACGATAACGACCGCGCTGATTCTCTCATTCAATGTCTTTTTGACGTTCATTCTCAACCTGCACCCCGCTTTGCATCGACGACGCCATCGGGTTTTTGCCCGACGGTCTCGTTGGGTTTTTGCTCATTGGCCCAGGCGCGCCCGCCGGGCACTTCGGGCAGCGTCTCCGCCGCCCTACCGGTGTACTCGGCAAACACCATGGCGGTCGTTCGATACAACAGATGGGCAAACTTGGAATAGGGAAGATAGATCAACAGCGCAAACGCAAGAACGAGATGTACAAAGTAGACGACGTGTCTGTGCGGCTCGAGCCGGCCGTAGTGCAATGCCTCGGTGGCAAAACCGGTGACAACGACCAGGGCGAGCGTCATGACGAACGCCCAATCAAAATATTTTCCCTTGCCGACGTGCACGCTGTCCTTGAGACGTTCGTAGATCATCCGGATACAGCCGACCAGGACCGCCAGGCCGCCGATGTTCGCGAGCATTTTCCACGGGCTCCAGAAACTGAAGGGATATGTGAATGCGCGTTTGGCCAGGGGATTGACGCCGGAGGTAATAACCCACAGCGTGACGACGGACAGGGCAAGAAACCCGAAAAAGACCAGCAGGTGCGAGAGAAATCTCGTGTGGGCCGATGTGCAACCGCTGAACTTCTCGTGTTTGATGACACTCTTGAGGACCGAGGCGATGCTCGCACCCAGGGTCTTGGCCGGTGTGACGACGCCGTTGTGTTCGACCGACTTTATCAACGCCCGCCAGAAACGCACGACGCCGGCGATGGCCGCTGTAAGAGCCAGCACGCTAAAGAACAAAAAGAAACTGTTCAGCAGCCAGTGAGGGAAGTGACTCGAGTAGGAGAATGTGATCTCGGCGTTCTCGAGTGGCGCTTTGCCAAGCATTCGCGCGAGCGGGTCTCTCACGAGAATTGCCAGCCCGAGAAGCACCGCCGGAAACCCCAGGAGCAGCGGTATGTATCTGGAACGGTTGACCCACCGGCCGAGGAAGCGGGGCACAGTATGATGAACAACCGCCTCACGGCGGAGGGCCGCCATCACGTCTCCGGGCCGGGCATTGCGGGGGCACCGAATCGAACAGTCATTGCACTGGTAACAAAGCCAGATGTCGGGGTCGGTCAGGAGGCGGTCCCTCAATCCCCAGCGGGCCCACACCATTTCCTTGCGCGGGAAGGGATTCTGGACCGGTGAGATGCTACAGGTCGCCGAACAGGTGCCGCACTGGAAGCACTTCCTGTACATAAACCCGCCCTGCTTCGTGAGCCGCTCTATGAATTCCAGATCGGGCTCGAGCCGGACCGGTTTGCCGTTTCCGGGCGGAGCCCCTTGCGGGGTCTCCTGTGCTTCTGGCTCCGGTTCTACCTGCGAAGTCGTTTCGGGAGTCTCCATTGTTATACCTGCTCCCACGAGGTTCTACTCAAGACGAGCCTCTGCAAGACGCCACTCGTCGGTTACATCCCCTTGAAGGGGTTCATGCCGTACTTCTCGATCACCTCCATGAATTTGTCAAAGATCTCCGGCAGTCTGGCGTACTCGGAGATCTGCAATTGATGGAGTTCCACCCTTTCGCTCTCCATTGCCATTTGTTCCAGCTTCTCTCTGATGTTCTCGCCGCGGTCAGCAGCTAGTTCGCTGCCCTTGATGAAATGGCATTGATAATCGTCGCCGTATTTGCACCCGATCATTATGACTCCGTCGTAGCCGGCCGACACCGCCTCCCTCACCCACGCGGTGTTCACCGACCCCAGACATCTCACCGGGATCACACGGATAAAAGGACTGTATCGGAGCCGGTGCTGTCCCATGACATCCATGGCGGGAAAGGCATCGTTCTCACAGAGAAGCGCCAGTACCCTCGGCTTCTCGTCGAACTCGTCGGGCACATTGACCGCCTTGATCATCGTTGCGATCATATCCACCGAGTAATCCTTGAACGAGATGATTCGTTCGGGACACGCGCCCATACAGATGCCACACCTCCGGCACCGGGTCGCACGAAGCAGCGGTGTGCCCTTTTCGTCTTCGTTGAGAACGCCAAACGGACATTCCTCGGTGCAGCGCTTGCACTGCGTGCATCGCTGTAGCATGAACTCGGGGTAGGACCGGTCACCCGCACGTGGATGGACCGCCTCCCCTCTCGATGTCATCTCGACACACTGGATTGCCTTCATGGCGGCGCCTGTTCCATCCTCGACAGCCGTCAGGCCGTCCATCGGATGGCGCACCGAGCCGGCGGGGTAGATGCCGGTACGCCGGCTCTCGTATGGAAAACAGATAAAGTGCGAATCCGGGAAGCCGTACTCGAGCGCCGGCAGATCGGGTCCCTGGCGGTAGGCCAGGTTGAGAATCTCGGTTCCTTCGTGTTGCTTGAGCTGTTCAATTTTCTCAGCAGCGGTCTCTTTCTGGCTCTCGGATTCACCGGCCGTCAAAGCGGTCTTGGCGTCTTCGAGCGCGCGGATAGCTTCGCCATCCGCCGAATTGGGGACCATCCCCGCCGCGAGAACCACGAGGTCCACTTTGACCTCGATGTTTTCGCCCGGCATCGTGTTCTTCGCGTTGAGGATGAGACC
Organism: uncultured bacterium; assembly: GCA_965372355.1. Lineage (GTDB taxonomy): Bacteria > Krumholzibacteriota > Krumholzibacteriia > WVZY01 > WVZY01 > CBDVBZ01. Next base: position 3,338 of record CBDVBZ010000119.1, read on the forward strand.
GCCGTCATCATCGCGTTTGACGTCAGTCACTTCGCCGCGGGTCACAAACACGCCTGGCTCTTCCTGCGCCCGCCGGTAGAAGTCCTCGTAGTGTCCCGGGGTTCTCATGAATTCATAGAAGATGTACGCCTTACCGTCGTCCTGGAGCTCACGCAGATACATGGCCTGCTTGAGTGATGTGAGACAACAAATCGCCGAGCAGTACGAATGGCGCTCCTTGTCCGTGCAGCCGCCGCACTGGATGAACGCGATGCTCTTGACTTCTTTGCCATCCGACGGACGGACGATCCGCCCTTGCTCCTTGACCATCTCTTCGAGCTCCACATTGCGGATGACATCGGGCAGCTTGCCCCAGGGAAGGGTGTCGCGGGGTTCGGCCGGACTCCAGCCTGTGGCCTGGATGACGGCGCCGGCGCGGAACGTATCCACGACCTCGCCCGCCGGTTTGCCGTTGCCGGCGGATTTAATCGTCACATCGAACAGCCCAGGAGCCCCCTTGATCTCGCCGGTCGTGGCCGACGTATACACGTTGATCCTCGGGTTCTCCTCGATCTCGGCGATCAGCGCCTCGACACCGGTTTCCTCGAGCTCACGAAACGGCGGTCTCCTCGGGACCGACTTGTACTGTTTCGCCAGCCAGCCACCCAGTTTGTCCGCCTTCTCGATCAGCCGGACCTCGTAGCCGGCCTTGGCGGCTTCGAGTGCCGCCGTCATGCCGGTGATCCCGCCACCGACGACCAGGAGACTCTTGTCGATATCTTCCTCCGGCGCGAACGGTTCGATCGGTTGCATCTTCTGGATCTTTGCGATGTACATGCGGAGATAATCCTCCGCCATCATCTGCGTATCTTCTTCGCCCGGCGGCTGACACCACACCACGTGTTCCCGCATCGCAACCTTCTCGACAATCACTTCCTCGGGGAACGCATCATCTGCATACCGCCGGGCGGAAATCCCGGCGACGACGACCTTGTTGAGTCCCTGGTGCTTGATGTCCTCGTTTATGGATGCGAGGCCGTGACCCTCGCACGACTCCACCGTTCTGCAGAACGGCACTTTATATTCGTCGTTGGCGACCTTGACCAAGGCATCGATATCGAGCGCATCAGCGATTCCGTAACCCGTGCAAATGAAGACGCCGATCTTGTCTTCCATTAGAATCATTCTCCTCTTTTGAGGCACTGAATCGCCCTCAGTGCGGCTGCTGTCGAATCTTTTGTCGTGCGCGAAACATCGCACGGGTGCTTCGCGCAACCGGCCGCGTATACTCCATCGACATCTGTGGATCCATCGACAAAGCCGTATTCGTCGTAAGTCAATTCAAAGGGAATCTTGACATCGGCCGTATTGGGCACGATGCCGGTCGCCAGGACGACCATGTCAAACGTCTTGCGGAGGTTCTCTGCCGACAGCGTGTCTTCCACATCCAACATCAGGTTGCCCGTCCCGGGCTCCTCGTTGATCTCGGCGACCTTGCCCTTGACAAACGAAACGTTCTCATCGGTCAGCATGTCGCAGTAGAACTTCTCCTGGCGGCCGATGGTACGGATATCGATATAGAAGACCGTCGCCTTCGCGTTCTCATTCTTTTCCCTCAGGTATCTCACCTGTTTGAGTGACGCCATGCAGCATACCGCCGAGCAGTACCGGAGGTGATTCTCATCCCTCGACCCGGCGCACTGCACGAACGCCACGTTCTCCGCCTTCTTGCCATCGGACGGCCGGATGAGCTCACCACCCGTCGGTCCGCCCTCGGCGGCCAGCCTCTCCATCATGACGTTGGTGATCACGTTGTCACATCGACCGAAACCTAGATTGTCGATTTTGGCCGCATCGTATGGCCGCCAGCCGGTCGCCACGATCACGGCGCCGACGTCGACGACAATCTCTTCCTCCGTCATGTTGAGATCGATGGATCCGGGAGGGCAGTTCTGGCGCAGCGTGTCGGCATCGGTCTCGGACAGCGCCTCCCGATCGATGACATGCACGTGCGGATAGGCCATGTCGTGCGGCATGTAGAGCGCCTTGGTCTTGTCCATTCCCATGTTGAAATCGTTGGCCCTCTGGGAGGTAAGGTGCTCGATGACGGAGTCGTCGAGCGAGTGGTCGCCCGTCACGTAGCGCGGTCTGATCTTGATCTTTGCCTTGAACTTGCCCACGGTGCCGGAAATCTCCTCGACCGTGGCAAGGGTGTGAACGGTAATCCTGGGGTTCTTCCTGATCCTGCGAACGTTGATCTCAAAACCGCAGGTCGGCGGGCACATCTTCGGGAAGTAGCGATACGTGCGCATCACACGCCCCCCGAGATACGCCTCTTTTTCCACCAGGATCGTGTGATAACCCACTTCGGCGGCCTCGAGCGCCGCCGTGATTCCTGCAATGCCTCCTCCGATCACGAGAATCGGCTTGGTATTCGGTTTCATTATAGCGTCGCTCCGTGAGTCTTGTGACGCCGTATGCGAATCACCCTGAGGCCGGGTATGCGGGAAGAGGGAGAAGGGAAGAAGTAGTCGTTTTGCCCATCGATGCACCCCACGTTCCTCCGCCGCGTGAGTTGAGGCCTCACGGCTTACGGCGTTGTCCCCCTTTGAGTTATACCTGTGACGGCGGGTGTGTGTCAAGAAGTAATTGTGAAACAATTCACGACCATGTAAGCTGAGCGACCCGGTTGCGTTAGCCTCTGAAATCGAGTTTTTTCGGGTGGTGTTGCGGGCCGACGCGCCGGGCGACTCTTTTCGGGGGTCCACTGCACGGTGCGGCGGGTCTCGGTGGAGGACCGAAGCCCTTTTCGTGGGTGGTTGCCCGGCGGGGTGCAGCCGGGTCGAAGGCGGGGCGATCGCAGCGACGGCGCGCCCGGAGACACCGAGCCCTTCAGAGGTCATGCCGTCCATCGTGCCGGGTGGATGACCGGGGGGTGAACACCGGCGGCGATGCCGTCGTCCCATGCGAAGGCGCGAAGATCCGAGAGACGTCGGCGTCGAACAGGATGGAGCTCTCCTCGCACGTGACGAAGCGATCGCGCATCGTCCAAGTCGAGCGCCGGCGGTAGCGGACGGACGGTCCATAAGTTGATCTTTTACCAGTTACGGGCTTTGTGTTTGCTTCCGACTTGCACGATGCGCTAGTAATGGGTCAGCGGGATAATCGTATCCGCGCGAGCGAGAGAACCAAGGTTATGATGTCTGCCGCACGAGGGAACACGTGCAGAGTGAGGGAGTGAGATGGGCAAAACAGTAATCGTTGTCGATGATGACAAGAACGCTGTGACATTTCTGTCAGCGTTGTTGAACGAGAACGGCTATGAGACCCTGGCCGCATACGACGGTCGTGAGGGTCTGGAAAAGATCGAGGCCAACAAGGTCGATCTGATCGTTCTCGATGTCATGATGCCAAAGAAATCGGGGTTCGTGCTTTTCAAACAACTCAAGAAAAAAGACAAGTGCAAGGACATTCCGATTCTAATGCTCACCGCGGTTGCTGGATCGCTGATGGAACTCGACGCAGACAAAGAAGACACGGACGAACGGCCTTTCGACAGTCTTCGTGAAGCACTGAGAAAAGCGATCCAGGAAATGCGGCAAAACGGAGAAGTCAGACCCGATATGTTCGTGGACAAACCCGTCGATCCAGAGACCTTTATAGAGAAAGTGCGGAAACTCATCGGCGATTGACCGTATCGAATACCTGTTGTGTGCCGTCGGGCAGCGCGACAGGGCATCTTGCGGATGTTTCTATAGCAACGAGGAGTCAAGTCATGGCTGAGTTCGAACCGATTGCAGACGCTGGCGATCGCATTGAGGCCGGGACACTGGTCGTGGGCGGCGGCATTGCCGGAATGACCACCGCAATCGAGACCGCCGAGGTCGGCAGGAAGGTTATTCTGGTGGAGCGCATGCCCTCTCTTGGGGGGCGCGTGGCGGCGATGAATCAGTACTTTCCCAAGCTGTGTCCGCCGACCTGTGGCATGGAGATCAACCTCAGACGTATGAGAGCCAACGCCAACGTTCGGATCCTGACTCTCGCCGAAGTGGAGAAGGTGTCGGGCTCCGCGGGAGACTACGAGGTCCAGATAAGGCTCAATCCGCGTTACGTCAACGCGAAGTGTACGTGCTGCGGCGAGTGTGAGAAGGCCTGCGAGATCGAACGCGAGAACGATTTCAATTATGGTATCGACAAGACGAAGGCGATATATATGCCGCACATGATGGCCTATCCGCACCGGTATGTCGTGGATCCGAAATACGCAAGCGACGACCGGATGAAGAAATGTGCGGACGCCTGCGAGTACGGCGCCATCGAGCTGGACATGCAGCCACGGGTCGTCACGGCGAAGGTGGGCGCCATCGTTTGGGCGACGGGATGGAAACCATACGATGCGAACAAGCTCGACAATCTCGGCTTTGGCAGATTCGACAACGTCATCACGAATGTCATGATGGAAAGGTACGCGTCGGAAAACGGACCGACACAGGGCAAGATCGTTCGTCCGTCCGACGGCAAGGAGATTGCAAGAATCGGGTTTGTCCAGTGCGCCGGGTCGCGCGATGAAAACCATCTGCCGTACTGCTCGGCGATCTGTTGCCTCGCGTCGATGAAACAGGCCACGTATATACGCGAGCAGTATCCGGATGCCGAGGTTCACATATTCTATATCGATGTCCGCGCACCGGGCCGGATGGAGGATTTCTATATAAAGGCGAAGATGGACGAAAAACTATTCTTTCACCGGGGCAAGGTGGGAAAGATCACCGAAAACCCCGGCAACAAGAACGTAACCCTCGAGGCGGAGAACACACTCACCGGGGAGATCCAGAGAATGGAAGTCGACCTGGCGGTGCTCGCCACGGGAATGGTGCCGAACACGGTTGATGATCCCCCGCCGGCGGGTGCGCAGCGGGATGAGTTCGGGTTTGTGGCGCCGGACGAGGGTGGGGGCGTGATCGGGGCAGGAGTAGCGGTTCGGCCCGTCGATGTTGCGGCGGCAGTACAGGATGCCACGGGGGCGGCAATGAAGGCAATCAACGCGGGTGGGAGGAGGTAAGCCATGTCAGCGAAAGTAGGCGTTTATATATGTAAAGGCTGCGGCATCGGAAAGTCTCTGGATGTCGACAAGCTGGCGGAAGTGGCGACCGGTGAGGTAAAGGCCGCGTTGTGCAAGACGCACGATATCCTTTGCAGCCGCGAAGCCGTCGATTCGATCCGCGCGGACATCGAGGGTGAAGGGATCAACCGCGTAGTTGTTGCCGCATGCTCGCAGCGTGTGTTTCCCGAGCTGTTCGAGTTCGGCGGTGACGTGGTGACGGATCGGACGAACCTGCGCGAACAGGTAGCCTGGTGCCACGAGCCAAACAACGAGGACACCCAGATGCTCGGCGAGGACTACATTCGCATGGGTGTGACGCGGGCCGGCATCGTCGAACCTCCCGAGCCCTTCGATGAGGTCAACTGCAAGGACATCCTGGTTGTCGGCGGAGGCATCAGCGGGATGACGGCCGCACGTTCCGTGGCGACGGCGGGCTACAAGGTCACACTGGTCGAGAAGGAAGATCGTCTCGGTGGGTGGGCCAGGACATTCCGCAGTGTGTTTCCCAAGAATCCGCCGTACAGAGACCTCGAGCGGAGCGGTTATGAAAAACTGATCGACGACGTCAACTCGGACCCGAACATCACCGTCCACACATCGACCACCGTTGGCAAGACGGCCGGTCAGCCGGGGGAGTTTGCGGTGGAGCTGCTAAACGGCGGGGAAGCGAAGGCGGTAAGCGTCGGTTCGATCATCCTCGCTTCGGGCTGGAAGCCGTACGATCCCGAGAATCTCACGCATCTCGGGTACGGGAGCTCGGCCAATGTGGTTACGAACGTTCAGATGGAAGAGATGGTCTCCAACGGTGGTGTCAAACGACCGTCCGACGGCAAGCCGATCGATAGTGTCGTGTTCGTTCAGTGCGCCGGATCGCGCGACGAGGACCATCTGCCTTACTGTTCTTCCGTGTGCTGCCGGGTGTCACTCAAACAGGCGATGTATGTCAGGGAGCAGTATCCCGACGCCAAGATATACATCATCTACAAGGATATGCGCACGCCGGCCCAGTACGAGCTCTTCTATGCGAATGTGCAGGAAGACGAAGGCGTCTTTCTCACCAAGGGCGAGATTGTGAGTGTAACCCCGGAAGCGGATGGCAAGATTGCCGTCGAAGCCAGCGACACGCTGATGGGCGAAGACATCAAGATCAGAGCCGATATGGTCGTGCTGGCCACCGGTATGGTGCCGACGACCCGAGTCGACCTGGCTCCGAAGGCCGGTGATAACCCCGGGACCGTTGCCGAGGCGGAGACGGGTGAGAAGGCTGTGACGCAGGATGGCAAGAAACAGGCGGAATCAGCCGAAGCCGGTGCGAAGATTCTGAACCTGACGTATCGCCAGGGAACGGATCTGCCGACGTTGAAATATGGCTTCCCGGACTCGCACTTCATCTGTTTCCCATACGAGACCCGGCGAACCGGTATCTATGCTACCGGCGGGGTCAGGGCGCCGATGGACCTCGCCACGGCGATCAACGATGCCAACGGCGCCGCCCTTAAGGCCATCCAGGCGGTGGAATTAGTGAACCGGGGATCGGCGCTGCACCCGCGGGCCGGTGATCTGAGCTATCCGATTTTCTATATGCAGAAGTGCACGCAGTGCAAACGATGCACCGAGGAATGTCCGTTTGGCGCGATCGACGAAGACGAGAAGGGCACACCCTTGCCCAACCCGACACGGTGTCGCCGCTGTGGTGTTTGTATGGGCGCATGTCCCGAGCGAATCATTTCGTTCAAGAACTACAGCGTCAGTATGATCTCGCAGATAATCAAATCGATTGAGATCCCGGATGAAGAAGATGAGAAACCGAGGATCCTGGCATTTGTCTGCGAGAACGACGCGCTGCCGTCACTCGATATGGCCGGTATGAAGCGACACCAATACAATTCGATGGTTCGTGTCATACCGCTTCGCTGTCTGGGATCGATGAACTCGGTCTGGGTTGGCGATGCGCTTGCGTCCGGGTTCGACGGTGTGATGCTCATTGGGTGCCGCAAGGGTGACGACTATCAGTGTCACTTCGTGCGGGGAAGCGAGCTCGCCGAGTACCGAATGGGGAATGTGCGGGAGAAGCTCATGCAGCTCGCACTGGAAGAGGAACGCGTAGAGATTCACGAACTGGCTCTGTCGGACTACGACCGGATCCCGAAGATCATGGACGACTTCCTGGCCGTGATCGAGGAGGTCGGACCGAACCCATACAAGGGAATGTAGAACGCCGTATCGACAGGGTGTGGTGTGTGGCAGGGGCCCCGGATTGCGGGGCCCCTTTTTTGGGTGGGGCACTCGCGGCGGGGCTCGGTCAGCGTCCTCGCCCCTCGCAGGAATGGCACCCCGCAGGCTGTCCTCCACTCCCACCGGTGGGACCAACTTTCGTTGGTGGTTC
>CBDVBZ010000120.1:0-10737 GCA_965372355.1 uncultured bacterium
CTCAGTTTTGCTTAGATTTTGAGAATGTCCTTTTTCGAGCAGCCACTCGGTGGATCCGCACAGCGAGAACCAAATCGCCCCAGATATCACACCAAACTTAAATCGGGGGACCGAATTGACTGGATTACAAGTCGTCTGTTTCGGAGTTAGTCATCATCGTGCGCCAGTGGAACTCCGCGAACGGATTCGATTTGCCTTGTTCGACGGCCGGGAGCTCTTGTCGTCGGTTCATGGGGCCAACGGCAACGGCAATCGCCCAAACTCGTTGTTGTCGATGATTCGAGAGACCGTACTGGTCTCCACCTGCAACCGTGTCGAGTTGTACGCGTGTTTCGATGCGGACGCGCCTTCCAGGAGGGGTGTGTTTTTCGACCTCCTTACTGAGGCCGGGCGCCACGTGCGCCGTCGCGTGGGTCTGGCGGGGCAAGGCGAGTACGGGTTCACGCGCGAGCTGATCGACGAGGTCACGTATGTCCACGAAGGGAATGATGCGATCCGGCATTTGTGCCGGGTAGCGTGCGGGTTGGACTCGATGATACTGGGCGAGACCCAGATCCTCACGCAGATCAACGAGGCGTATGAGGAAGCCCGCCAGGCGGGTCTGGCGGGTTCCGTGTTGTCCTGCGTGTTTCATGCGGCGCATCATTCGGGCAAGAAGGCGCGGACGCTGACCAGCATCAGCAGTAATGCGTCGAGCGTCAGTTCCGCTGCCGTGGCACTGGCCCGGGAGCGCGTCGGCGAGCTTGGCGGCAAACACATCGCGGTCATCGGGATTGGCGAGATGGGGCAGCTGGCGCTCAAGGTGTTGTGTGCGCGAGGCGCGTGTCACCTCCGCATTGTGAATCGCACCGTGGGTCGAGCCACGGCCGTGGCCGAGCACGTCATGCACCACACACCCGCAAAGGTGGCCGCTCACGGGCTCGATGAGTTGACCGATGTGTTGGCGACCTCGGATGTCGTCATAACGGCGACCGGGGCGGAAAAATGGATCATCGACGCGGATATGTTGGGCGACGTGATGAAGAAACGCGAGGGGCGCGAGCTCGTCATTATCGACATCGCCGTGCCACGCAACGTCGACCCTCAGGTCAAGCGAGTGAGTGGAGTCCGCTTGTTCGACACCGACGATATTGAGGCCGTAAAAGACAGCGCGCTTGCGGCACGCCGCAGGGAAATCCCCAAGGTCGAGAGAATCATCGATGAAGAAATGGAGCATCTCGAGCGTTCGCTCCGCAAGGCCGAACTCGAGCCGCTGATCACCGAGCTACGCCGCAAGGCGGAGGCCATTCGGCAGCACGAGTTGGAGCGGACGTACCGCAAGCTGGGGTCACCGGATCCGGAGACCTGGTCGCACGTCCAGCGGCTGACCTCGGCCCTGGTGAACAAGCTCTATCACTATCCCACGAATATCATCAAGAAAAAGGCGACCCTCGGAGAAGCCGATTCCTATGCTGCAACGATTCGAGAGCTGTTTGGCCTTTCGAAGAGCGGCGGGGATGACCCCGATGACGAATAAGGGTAGGCGCACGCTCGTCGTCGGCACGCGGACGTCCAGGCTCGCGCTGTGGCAGACGAACTTCGTCACCGACAGGCTCGCCCAGACGTTTTCCTCCCTCGAATGTCGCGTCCAGACTTTCAAGACAGTCGGTGACGACATCGTCGATCGTCCCCTGCCCGAGCTTGGCGGAAAGGGTGTGTTCACCGCGCGTCTGGAACGGGCGCTTCTGGGTGGCGATGTCGACATCGCCGTGCACTCATTGAAGGATCTCCCCATCGAGGATCGGCCGGGGCTCGTGCTGGGTGCGATTACGAGTCGCGCGGATGCGCGTGACGTTGTGGTCTCGCGGGAGGGTGTGAGCCTCGAGATGCTCCCCCCGGGAGCGGTAGTCGGTACGAGCAGCTTGCGGCGTCAGGCTCAGCTACGACGCCTGAGACCGGATCTCAAGACCAGGCCGATACGGGGTAACGTCGAGACCCGTATCCGCAAGGTTATGGATGGCGACTTCGATGCTACCATACTCGCGGCGGCTGGCATCGACCGCCTGGGATTTGGTGATTCGGTGAGTGAGCGGCTCCCGTTCGATGTGATGCTTCCCGCGCCGGGGCAGGCGGCCCTGGCCGTGCAGTGCCGGGCGGACGACAGCTTTGTGCTCGATGTGTTGCAGGCGATCGACGATCAAGACGATCGCAAGACGGCGCTCGCTGAACGTGGCTTTCTTGCCGGTTTGGGAGGTGGGTGTGCGGCGCCCATCGGGGCGTATGCCGAGGTACAGGCGAACGGCAGTGTGTCGATGCGCGGGGTGGTGATACGGCCGGATGGTGGCACGGTCATTCGTGTCGAGGGCAATGGCCCGGATGGCCCGGCGCTCGGGGCCGATCTGGCCGAGAGGGCGATCCGGTTGGGGGCTCGCGCGATTCTCGACGATGCGCGCGAGGCGCTGGCCGGCAAGCTGCCTCTCAGGGGCAAGCGCGTCGTCGTCACACGTGCGGGAGGACAGGAAAGCGATTTCTGCGATGCTCTATCGGGGTTGGGAGCGACACCGATCCGACTCCCGATGATTCGGATCCTGCCGGTCGCCGACGAGCACCTGATGGAACGCATCGCCGGGGAGGCATCGCCCGGTGACTGGTTCGTGTTCACCAGTGTCAATGGTGTGTCAGTGGTTTGGGATATGATCGACGGGGCTCTGCCGGCGCGTTTGCGTGTCGCGGCGGTGGGTTCAAGGACGGCGAGTGCGCTGCAGGAGCGATCGGTCGTACCGGAATACGTACCCGACACGTTTACGGGCGAGGCGGTGGCCGATGGGTTGCCCGATGTCGATGGCCGCGGGGTCTGGATACTTCGTGCGGAGACGGCGGGGCAGGTGATCGTGGAGCGGCTCACCCGGCGGGGTGCCGTTGTCCATGATATCCCTGTCTATCGCACGGAGGCGGTGCCGATCGACTCATCCGGGCACGCCGAACTCGAGAAGGGCGTCGATGTGGTGACTTTTACCAGTGGTTTGACCGCACGAAATTTTAAGACGGGCTGCGAGAGAGCGGGGTTGGATGCCAGCTTGCTCGAAACAACGGTCATCGCGTGCATCGGACCCGTCACGGCAGACGCGGCGCGCGAGCTGGGATTCAACGTTCATGTGGTGGCCGAAGAGCACACGACCTCCGGCCTGGTTGATGCACTGGCAACTTATTTCAGCGAGGTTTTGTGATGGCAGAACAATCAACAGGCGCCGGGCCTGATAGTGAACGCACACCGATCGTCCGACGGCTGAGACGGCTACGGACCACCCCGGTGTTGCGTTCGATGGTTCGCGAGACGACGCTCTCCCCGAACGACTTCATCTACCCGTTGTTCGTCGTTCACGGTGAGAACGTGCGCAACCCGGTTGCGTCGATGCCGGGTGTCTTTCAGCTGTCCGTCGACCGGCTCGCCGGTGAAGCTGAGGAGCTGAGGTCGCTGAGAATCCCCGCCGTGATTCTGTTTGGCATACCTGCGTCCAAGGATCCGATCGGGGAGGAGAATTTTGCCCCGGACGGCATCGTCCAGCAAAGCCTGAGGGCACTGAAAGAGGCGGCGCCGGATCTGATCGCTATCACGGACGTGTGCCTGTGTGAGTACACCGACCACGGTCACTGTGGTGTCCTGAACGAAACCCACTCCCACTTGCCCGATGGGTACGTCCTCAACGACGAGACACTCGAGGTCCTCCAGAAGACCGCCATCTCACACGCCGAGGCGGGCGCCGACATCGTCGCGCCAAGCGGAATGATAGACGGAATGGTGACCGCGATCCGCTCGGCGCTGGACGGGGACGACTTCTCGCATATCCCGATCCTGTCGTACGCCGTCAAGTACGCCTCATCGTTTTACGGGCCGTTTCGCGATGCCGCCGAGGGGGCGCCCAAGTTCGGCGATCGCAAGACGCATCAGATGGACCCGGCCAACGCACGGGAGGCGCTGCGGGAGGCTGAGCAGGATATCGAAGAGGGGGCGGACATCGTGATGGTCAAACCCGCACTCGCGTATCTCGATGTGATCCAGCGTGTGCGTGAACAATTCGACGTGCCGGTCGCTGCCTACAACGTGAGCGGAGAGTATTCCATGATCAAGGCCGCGGCGGCCAACGGGTGGATCGATGAACGCGGAGCGGTTCTGGAGACACTGACAGCGATCAAAAGGGCGGGGGCGGACCTGATTCTGACCTACCATGCAAAAGACGCAGCGCGGTGGATGCGATGACCCTTGCGGTTGGCGATCAAGGCCCCGGTCCGGCGAGCGAACCCGGAGCCGTCTTTCTGAGGGCCTGCCGCCGGCTCGCAGTGGAGCGCACGCCGGTCTGGCTGATGCGTCAGGCCGGGCGTTACATGCCGGAGTATCGGGCGATACGCGCAAAGCACAGCATGCTCGATGTGATCAACACGCCGGAGCTATCCGCCGAGGTGACGATGCAGCCGATCGACGCCTTCGGACTCGACGCGGCGATTATTTTTTCCGACATTCTGCCGCCGCTTGTCGGTATGGGGCTTCGACTCGATTATGTCGAGGGCGAGGGCCCGCGCATCGACAACCCTATCGGCACACCGTCCGCCGTGGATGCCCTCGGGACGCCACCCGCCGGGGAGCTGATGCCGGCGACGCTTCGGGCGACCGAATTGGTGGTCGCGGAGCTCGCGCCACGCGGAGTGCCGCTCATCGGGTTTGCGGGTGCGCCGTTTACGCTGGCCTGCTACGCCATCGAAGGCGGCGGATCGACGAGTTATGAAAAAGTGAGAGCATTCATGTACAGCGAGCCGGATGCGTGGCATCGCCTGATGTCCAAGCTCGTCGATGTACAGGCGGATTACCTGATCGCCCAGGTCGAGGCGGGGGCGTCGGCACTCCAAGTCTTTGATTCTTGGGCAGGATTGGTGTTGGGTGAAGTAAACTACCAGCGCTTTGTGGCGCCACACAACACGAAGCTATTTGGGCGACTGTCTGCCACCGGCGTGCCGGTGATCAATTTCAGCACGGGGACCGGTGCATATATCGAAAAGGTAGCCGAGTGCGGAGGTGATGTGATCGGGGTCGACTGGCGGTTGCCGATCGATGTGGCTTTGGGGCGGATTAGGACTCGTGCGATCCAGGGAAACCTAGATCCGGTGGCGCTGCTCGCACCATGGGATACGCTCCAACGCGAAATCGACGATGTGCTGGACCGGGTCGCTGGAGCGCCGGGGCACATTTTCAACCTCGGTCACGGTGTCCTGCAGACGACGCCCGTCGACAACGTGCGAAGGCTCGTCGACTACGTACATGAGAGGACTTCCGTGTAAGGTGGGAGCGAGGTGAGGTCTTCCGTAGGACCCTTCGCGGGAACGAGCGAGAATCCACCGCGGGGACGCCGTAGGCGACCCGATGAGCGCGAAGCGCTAGCGAGCGCGGTGCGCGGTTAGTCGAGCGAAGTGGAGCGAGGGTCCCAAGGAAGAGCCTCACGAGCGAGCACCAAGCGCGTGACAGGAAAAGGAGACACCCGTGCGAAAGCGGAAAGATTCGGAACGACTCTTCACACTGGCCAAAGAGCTTCTGCCGGGCGGTGTAAACTCGCCCGTCCGCGCTTTTGCGGCCGTCGGCGGCCATCCGTTGTTTATCGACCGCGGTGAAGGGGCCTACATCTTCGATGCGGATGGCAACCGTTACATCGACTACGTTCTCTCGTGGGGTCCGCTCATTCTGGGTCACGCGAATCCGCGTGTCGTTAGCGCGGTGCAGAAGGCGGTGTCGCGCGGCACAAGCTACGGTGCGCCCACACGTCTCGAGATCGAACTCGCCAAACGCGTGATCGAACTCGTTCCGTCGATCGAGATGGTGCGGTTCGTGAACTCGGGTACCGAGGCGACGATGAGCGCGTTGCGTCTCGCGAGGGCCTTCACCGAACGCCGTGAGATCGTCAAGTTCCACGGCGGGTACCACGGACATGCTGATATGCTGCTCGTGAAGGCGGGGTCCGGTGTCGCGACGCTCGGTTTGCCCGATTCACCCGGTGTGCCGGAGCGCGTCGTGGCAGATACGCTTGTCGCCGAGTTCAACGATCTCCAGTCCGTCGAGCGTGCCTTCGAGACGCATTCCGGTAAGATCGCGGCGGTTATCGTCGAGCCGGTGTCCGGCAACATGGGAATGATCCCGCCCGCGGAGGGGTTTCTCCAGGGCCTGCGGGCGCTCACCGAACGCGAGGGGGCGTTGTTGATCTTCGATGAGGTTATGACGGGATTCCGCGTTCATCTCGGTGGGGCGCAGACGCTCTACGGTGTGCGCCCCGATTTGACGACCCTGGGCAAGGTGATGGGTGGCGGTCTGCCCGTCGGCGCGTACGGGGGACGGCGAGACATCATGGAAATGGTGGCGCCGAGCGGACCCGTGTATCAGGCGGGTACGTTGTCCGGCAATCCCTTGTCGATGGCGGCGGGGATCGCAACGTTGGATACGCTCACCGAGTACGGAGTCTGGGATGCGCTGGAGGCCGCAGGCGAGCGGCTGGTGACGGGGCTCCGTGACGCTGCCGCGAAAGCAAAGATACCCGTGGTCGTAGAACGTGTGGGTGCGATGTTCGGTATGTTCTTTAGCGACGAACCGGTCACCAACTGGGATAGCGCATCGCGCGCCGATACGGAACGTTACGCGAAATATTTCAACGCGCTGCTCGACGCGGGCATTCACATAGCACCGTCACAGTTCGAGGCGGGGTTTATCTCGACAGCGCACGGGAATGTCGAGATCGATGCGACAATCACCGCGGTGGCCAGGGCGCTGCGCGAGCTGTGACGCCCGAGCGAGACGGATGAGCAGCGATGAAAGTAGACGTTGGATTGCTGAAGAAGTACAACCGCGCCGGTCCGAGGTATACGAGCTATCCCACGGCGGTGCAGTTTGGCCCGGAGTTCACTGCCGCGGATTACGCAAAGGAGCTCCAGGCTACCAATACAGGCGATGGATTGCCCGATCTGTCGCTCTACGTTCACCTGCCGTTCTGCAAGTCGCTCTGCTATTTCTGTGGCTGCACCATGCTGATCACGCACAGCCGTGAGCGAATCGCCACGTATCTCGATAGCCTCGCAAAAGAGATCCGTGCGGTCGCCGAGATGACCAATCCCAGGCGAAGGGTTGTCCAGATGCACTGGGGAGGTGGGACACCGTCTTACCTTTCCACCGCTGAGACAGCGGATCTGATCGGACTGCTAAAGGACAGTTTCCCATTCGCCAATGATGCGGAGATCAGCGCCGAGATCGATCCCCGCAACCTCCCGGAAGGCTACCTTAGAGCGATTCGGGAGACCGGTTTCAACCGCGTGAGCTTTGGCGTGCAGGACTTCCACCCGGATGTGCAGCGGGCGGTGAACCGAATTCAACCGGAGACGCTTACACGGTCGGTCATGAGCGAAAGCCGTGAGCTTGGCTTTGAGTCGGTCAACGTCGACCTGATCTACGGTCTCCCGCACCAGACCGCGGGCACATTTGCAGAAACGCTCGACAAGATCATCGAAATCGATCCCGACCGGATCGCCGTTTTCAACTATGCGTACGTGCCATGGTTGAAACCGCATCAGCGTGTGATCCCCGAGGACACGCTCCCATCGGCCGAGGAACGGCTGCAGCTGCTGAAGCTTGCCGTAGAACGGTTGACCGGTGCGGGGTACGCGTACCTCGGCATGGATCATTTCGCCAAACCGGACGACGAGCTGGCGGTGGCCGCCCGAAACGGCGTGCTGCACAGAAACTTTCAGGGATACACAACACACGGGGATGCGGAGATCTATGCGATGGGCATGTCGTCGATCAGTCAACTCGCGAACGTCTATGCGCAGAACGAAAAGGACGAGAAGCAATATCACGAGCGTGTCGACCGCGGAGAGCTGCCGACGATCGTCGGATATCGTCTCAACGATGACGATCACGTCCGGCGGTTCGTGATCATGCAGATCATGTGCAACAGCGTTGTGCGAAAGAACGATATGAAGGCGCGATACGGAATCGATTTCGATAGTTACTTCGCCGGCTCGCTCGATGCACTCGGTGGTTTTGTGGATGACGGGCTCGTGGAGCTGTTGGAAGATCGCCTCGAAGTCAGCGAGAAAGGCCGGCTCGTGATCCGCAATATCGCCATGGCGTTCGATGCCCATCTCGAAAGCGGTCCCGGCCGGGGCCCCACATATTCTCGAACTGTGTAGGAAGGACACGTGACGACCCACGCGGACAGAGCCGTCTTGCTCGTCAACCTCGGTTCGCCCGACTCGCCATCCGTAGGCGATGTCCGGCGCTACCTCGGCGAGTTTCTGATGGACGGGCACGTGATCGATGTCTCGTACCTCGCGCGGCGGCTCATCGTCAGCGCGTTCATCCTCCCGTTCCGGCCGAAACGCTCGGCCAAAGCCTACCGCGCGATCTGGACGAAGAATGGATCACCGCTGATTGTGATCAGCCGTAACGTGCAGCGTCTCCTGGCCGGGCGTTTGGATGTGCCGGTCGAGCTCGCCATGCGATACGGCAACCCGTCGATTCGATCGGCGGTGGAGCGTCTCGTGACAGGTGGCACCCGGCGGATCTTTGTGGTGCCGCTCTATCCGCACTATGCCGCGTCCACCGTCGGGACATCGGTCGAAGCGGTCGAGAAAGCGGTTCGCGATATTGACGCTGATGTCGCGCTCGAGTTTGTGCGTCCGTACTATGACGATCCGATGTACATAGACGCGCTCGCAGAGAGCGCACGAGGGTATTTGCAGAAGGACTACGATCATCTGCTCGTCAGCTACCATGGTTCACCCGAGCGGCACCTGCGCAAGACCGACCCCACCGGCGCACATTGCCTTTCCACCAGCGACTGCTGTACGCGGCCGTCCGAAGCGCACGCAACGTGTTATCGACATCAGGTGCTGAGAACGACAGAGCTTCTAACCGGGCGGCTGGCTGTTCCCACGGAGAAGTACTCGGTGACGTTTCAGTCGCGGATCGGCAGGGATACGTGGCTCGGGCCGTTTACGATCGATGAGGTCCGACGGCTGGGAGCGTCGGGTGTGAAACGGCTGCTTGTTATCTGTCCCGCGTTCGTCTCGGATTGTCTCGAAACGCTAGAGGAGATCGGGATGCGTGTTCGCGACGAATTTCTGGCTGCCGGTGGTGAGTCGTTCGAGTTGATCCCGTGCATGAACGGTGATGCGAAGTGGATCGACGCTCTGGAGCATTACTGTACCAGGGCCGGGTTCAACGGGGGTACACCGGCGGCGAGCGAGAACGCAGAACAGGACGGGAGGCCTCAGTGAGTCACGACCGACGTGCACAGGTCGCCGTCATCGGCGGGGGAATCTCCGGTCTGGCCACGGCCCATTATCTCACCGACATGGGGATCGACACGCGGGTCATCGAAAAGAGCGAACGCACCGGCGGTACGATCGAATCGGCGCAGATCGAGGGCTTTCTCGTCGACTACGGTCCCAACAGCGGGCTCGACACGACACCGCTCCTAGGCGAGATGTTTCAACGGCTGGGCGCGTCGTCTTCACTCCAGTACGCGAGTGACAAAGCCAAAAACCGTTACATCATAAAGAACAGCCTGTTACACGCACTCCCCATGGGCCCCGGTGCCTTTGTCAAGACCCCGTTGTTCTCGCCAATGGCCAAACTCGCCTTGCTTAGGGAACCCTTCATCCCTCCATCCGATCCAAAACAGGACCACTCGCTTGCCGATTTCGTCAAACGTCGGCTGGGTTGCGAGTTTCTCGACTATGCAATCAACCCGTTTGTCTCCGGTATATATGCCGGTGTGCCCGAGAAGCTCAGCGTGCGCGAGAGCTTTCCAAAGCTGTACGACCTGGAGCAGCAGTACGGGAGCCTTATCAAAGGTGCGGTAAAGGGAATGCGTGAGCGCCGCAAACGACGCAAAAGCGGTGAGCAATCGCGGGCGTCGGCTCGGATGTTTTCCTTTGCCGGTGGCATGCAGACCATCGTGGATGCGCTGTCGCATGAGTTGGCGGATCGTATTCACACCGGCACGAGACCGCTCTGCGTCGAGAGAAAAGGCACGGGCTTTGCCATCCACTCGCGATCCGCCGGGGGCGACTGGGCGCTCGAGTGCGACGCCGTCGTCCTTGCGATTCCCGCGTACGCGTACCGTGAGCTCGATTTCACCATGCCCTTTACGATCGGTGAGCACCTCGATCGGATCTCGTATCCGCCGGTGAGTGTCGTGTTCTTTGGGTACAAGACCAGCCCCACAACGGTTCCGCTGGATGGCTTCGGGTTTCTCGTCCCGGAAAAAGAAAAGCGGGGGATACTGGGCACGATCTGGAACTCGACGCTCTTTCCAAAACGCGCACCGGATGGCGGGGTGAGCCTCACCACGTTTGTCGGCGGGAGCCGGCAGCCCGATAACGCGCGGCTCGACGACGGCGCCATCGTCGATCTCGTGCGCCGTGACCTCGACGATCTAATCAGCATCACATCGGAGCCCGACGTCGTGGCCATCCGGCGTTGGCAGCGCGCCATTCCGCAGTACAACCTCGGGCACACCGATATCATCCGCGCGATCGCGGCTTTCGAGCGCAAGACCCCCGGTCTAACCGTTTCCGGCAACTTCCGTGGTGGGGTGGCGATCAGCGATTGTGTCGGCCGGGCCCGCGAGGTGAGCGAACGGGTGGCACTTCAGCTCGGGAGCCCCAAGTCCACGTAAGTCTCCGCCCCCCAATGGGCTTTTTCCATGTAGTCACGCGAGC
>CBDVBZ010000121.1:0-10379 GCA_965372355.1 uncultured bacterium
ACGATGCTCAACATGACCTCCCGTTTGAGCCGGCGCGGGCGAAATCACTCGAAGGAAAACTGGCGATTGGGCCAGACCATATCACATTACACGGTTCTCGAACCAGCCGTTTGACCGGTGGCAGGGGCAGTTTCTTCCTGCCCGGCCGAATCTCCGCAGGATCATCGCTGGAATCCCGTGCTCGCATGGTGGGAGGAGATCATCCGCTTGGAGCGTCGGGTCCGATGGCATACAATGGAAGAACGGAGGTGATCGATGATATCCAATCACGCACGCAGCATCTTAACCCCTGCGCGACTGAGCAAGATCGGCCCGGCGCTCGCCGTGCTCATGGTCGCGCGTCGGCGCGAGATCGGGGCGATGGTCATTGTGTTCTTGATCATGCTGGCTTTTGTTTCGGTTCCCGCGTACGCACAATCGACCCGGAAGATGGATGCCAGGACGGCGCTGCTCATTATAGACATTCAGGAGTTCTATTTTCCCGGCGGAGCCGTTCCCCTGGACAAACCCGAGGCGGCGAGCCAAAACGTGGGCAGACTACTCGAGAGGTTCCGAGCGGAGGATCGAATGGTCGTCCACATCGGACACAATGTCACCAAAGAGAAAGCATTTCACGAAGACGTGATGCCTCGGGACGGTGAGAAGATCTTTATCAAGGACGAGGTCAGCGCCTTCAACGGCACCGATCTGGAGGAATACCTTCGGGAGAACAAGATCGACAGGTTGGTGATCTGCGGTATGCAGACCCACATGTGTGTCGAGGGAGCGGTTCGGGCAGCGTATGATCTGGGGTTCGAGTGCATCCTGGTTGGTGACGCCTGTGCTACGCGAACTCTGGAATTCGAAGACAGGAGCATCGAGGCCGCGGAGGTTCACGACTCCACGTTGAGTTCCCTCAACGGTGCGTACGCAACGGTGGTCGATACGGAGACATTTCTGAAAACATACTGACAACCGGATAGCGACTTAGACAATAACGGCGCTGCGGTGAGTCCCCCACAACGCCGTTTGTGCTTTGATCGATGCGCGTCCTGAACAATCCCCGGAATGGAATTCGCCCGGGAAGCCATCGCGTTCCCCCTTAATGACTTCCCGCAGTGCCTCCGATTGCATTCTTTGATCACGTCGCCGTTCCTGTTATAATATCGATTGGTGCAAATACTCACCCTTAGCTAACACGCCTCTTTGCGGTGCACCGATCTCTCGGAGGAGAAGAGATGATCGGTCAAACGATATCGCATTACAAGATCCTCGAAGAACTCGGTGCCGGTGGAATGGGTGTGGTGTACAAGGCCGAGGATACGAAGCTCAAGCGCATTGTCGCCTTGAAGTTCCTCCCTCCCGAACTGACCCGCGACAAAGATGCCAAGACCCGCTTCATTCATGAAGCTCAGGCGGCCTCCGCCCTCCAACACAACAACATCTGCGCGATCCATGAGATCGACGAGACTCCGGATGGTCGACTCTTCATAAGCATGGACTGCTACGAGGGGGAGACACTGAAGGAGAAAATCGCCAGGGGACCCCTGCCTGTGGAGGAGGCAATGGACATTGTATCCCAGGTGGCCGCGGGGCTCTCGGAAGCACATGCCGCTGGAATGGTTCACAGAGACATCAAACCGGCCAACACGGTGGTGACCGACAAAGGGGTCGTGAAGATTCTGGATTTCGGTCTGGCGAAGCTCACCGGGCAGACAAAGGTAACCAAAACGGGGACGACGGTGGGGACGGTGGCCTACATGAGTCCCGAACAAGCTAGAGGAGGCGAGACAGACTCCCGCTCCGACATCTGGTCGTTGGGCGTGATGCTCTACGAGATGCTGACCGGTCGGTTGCCGTTTCGGGGCGAGGTGGAGCCGGCGATGTTGTACTCGATCATGAACGAAGACCCCGAACCGGTGACGAAGACGCGCGGCGAGGTGCCGATCGTTCTGGAAGACATCATTGAAAAGGCGCTGGCGAAGGATCCGGCGAAGCGCTACGAGACGATGGACGGGCTCTTATCCGATCTGGAAGCGCTACGGGATCGGATCACGCTGGGGATCAAGGAGCGGCGCTTTCGCGCACTGCGGAGGCTCAAGCGCCGGAAGCGGCTGGCGGTGGGGACGGCGGCGGCGGTTGTCGTGGTGGCGGCAACGGTGTTGGTGCAAGTGTTTCACACCCGGAGCATGGCGATCGACTCGGTGGCGGTGTTGCCGTTTGTGAACCTGTCGGGGGATGAGGAACAGGAGTACTTCTCGGATGGGATGACGGAGGCGCTCATTAACGAGCTTGGGCAGATTGGCGAGTTGACTGTCATCTCCCGAACCTCGGTGATGCGGTACAAGGAAACCGACAAAACGCTCCCCGAGATTGCACGCGAGTTGAATGTGGATGCAGTGGTGGAGGCCTCGGTGTTGCGCAGTGGGGACCAAGTGCGGATCACGGCCCAGCTGATCCGTGCGAACCCGGAGCGTCAGATGTGGGCGGAGAGTTACGAACGGGACGCACGGGATGTGCTCTTACTTCACAGCGAGGTGGCGCGGGCGATTGCTGGCGAAATCCAGGTCACGCTGACGCCACAGGAGCAGGCACGACTGGCAAGCGTCCGAGTGGTGAGCCCCGAAGCCTACGACCTTTACCTCAGGGGCAAGCACCACTATTACAAGATGACGAAGGAAGGCGCAGAAAAAGGTATCGAGTACTTCCACCAGGCGATCGAGGCGGATTCCAGTTACGCTCCGGCTTATGCGATGCTGGCAGCCGTCTACGAGTGGTATTCGTTTTTGGGTTATCTGCCGCAAGAAGAGGCTTACGCCAAATGCACGGCGCTCATTGAAAAAGCTCTAGAGATTGATGACACGCTCGCAGAAGCGTACATGGCGTTGGCAGGTGTCAAAGGGTATTTTCTTTGGGATTGGATCGGGGCAGAAACAGAATTCAAGAGATCCTTTGAGCTCAATCCGGGGCTTTCCGATGCCCATTGTGAATATGCGTGGGGGCTGATGGCGTGGGGGCGCACCGAGGAAGCGCTTGCGGAGGCCGAGCGCTGTCTGGAGCTCGATCCTCTTGGGTATTTGCCGAACTGGGTGATGTCCCACATGTATTGCCTCGCGCGCCAGTACGATCAAGCGATAGCACAAACGCAGCGGATGATCGAGCTGGAGCTGAATGTTCCCCAACCATACCATGACCTCGCGACGGTATATGAGCAAGTAGGGAGGTATGAAGACGCGATCGAGGCTCGCCGACAGTTCATGACCCTCTCGGGTTCGCCGCCCGGGAAGATAGCGGCAATGGATAGCGCCTACAGTGAGTCGGGACCTGAGGGTTACTGGAGGTGGCGTCTGGAGGGATTGAAGGACCAGTATGACCGCTATCCATCCGTCGTTGCCATGTACTATGCGCAGCTCGGTGAAAGGGATCAGGCAATCGCCTGGCTGGAAAGGGCCTACGAGAGGCACGACGGGTGGTTGTATTTGCTAAAGGTGCACCCACTCTTGGATCCGCTGCGAGACGATCCGCGCTACAAAGATCTCGTGCGCCGCATGAACTTCCCGGAAGACGAGGGTAGAGAGTAGAGACGAAACACCGTCGATGAAACGGACGCTAAACAGCAGCGGCGCTGCGGTGAGTCCCCCGCAACGCCGTTTCTGCTTTCACCGACGCGCTCTGTTACCGCACGCGCACGGGTTTCGATCATACTGCTACGCTGTTTGCGAAGTCGGCGGTGATCACGCCTCGCTCCACTTTAAACATCGTATTCGCTTTGGCAATCCGACCCATGATCTCGAGCGTGAGATTCAGATAGTCTTCGGCGCCAAAACTTCTCGGGCGGTAGCTAAAGATATCTTTGCCAAAGCGTGGCGACTCGGCCAGAACGATATTCTCGCGGATCATCGTGTCCAGGAGCAGCGCGCCAAAGCGTTCCCTCAGCGTTTGCACGACGGTCCGGTTCAACACCTTCCTGCCGTCAAAACGCGTGGCGATCAACCCACCGATCGTCAGATCGAGGTTCAGCTCGCCGGTTACGGTTTCGATCTTTGCCAGCAGATGCTCGAGGCTTTCGAGGGCAAGAAACTCCGTCTGGACGGGGATAAATACCTTTTGAGCCGCAGCCAGGGCGTTGACCGACATCAGCCCGAGACTCGGAGCGCAATCAAACAGAATGTAGTCATAATTGTCACTGACTTTGTCCATGGCCTTTTTTAGCAGCAATTCTTTGTCGGACGAATGCAGCAAGACGCTCTCGGCGTCAACAAAATCGAGATTCGATGGAATCACCGAAAGCGACAGCTGCGAGTCCTGGCCATTGATACTGAGGCGGGCCCTCAGCGTCTTCTTTATAATCGCTCCCCGCGGATGGATGTCGCCGCGCAGAACGTCATATATGGTTTTGTTGACTTCGTTCGATTCCATGCCCAGGAAACTCGTCAGGTGACCCTGAGGATCGAGGTCCACGATGAGAACCCGTTTTCCCATGATCGCGAGTCCCGCGCCGACGTTCACAACCGATGTGGTTTTGCCCACGCCACCTTTTTGATTCAGAAAGGCTGCCGTCTCTGGATGGTGCATCTTCCCTCCCACGATTTCTGGTTTAAGAGCTGCAGGGTATACGCCGTCAGGATGGCGCAGATGGCGTATCGTCGCACCGAATCCGCGATTCTTGCAATGGTTTTTTTTGGGATGTTTTTGTGGTTTCCGGACGATCAGGACGGCAGGTAGATCGGGGCGCCCGGACCCACCGGCCAGCCGAATATCATCCAGATCACGAGCAGTACGATCCAGACAAGGAGAAACACCACAGTATACGGCAGCATCGTGGCGATTACGGTGCCGATACCGGCTTTTTCGTCGTAGCGCGCCATGAATGCCACGATCAACGCGAAGTAGGACATCATTGGCGCAATAATGTTGGTCGTGCTGTCGCCGATGCGGTAGGCGACCTGCGTGAACTCGGGCGAGAGGGGGGTGTCGAGGAGCATGAACATGGGTATAAAGACGGGGGCCATAAGGGCCCATTTGGCCGACGCGCTACCCATAAAGAGGTTCAGGAAGCCGGCGATCAGTACGAATGCGATGACAAGGGGGATCGATTCCAGCCCGGACTGGTTCAATAATGCCGCGCCCTTTACGGCGACGATCAGCCCCAGGTTGGTCTCATTGAAATAGGCCACGAACTGGGATGCAAAAAAGATCAGGACCATGTACAAGGCCAGCGTCTTCATCGCGCTGGCCATGCCGTTCACGACGTCTGTATCGCTCCTGTACGTGCCGGCCCCGATCCCGTAGGCGATTCCGCACCCGCCGAAGACAATAAAGACCAGGGCGACGATGCCCGAGAGAAACGGCGAGTGCAACAGACCGCCGGTCTCCGGGTTGCGCAAAAATCCGTTCGCGGGCACGGTACCGAGCAGCAGAATGACCGTGATCGCGGCCAGCGTGATAACGGCGTTGCGCATACCCCGGCGTTCCTCGGGGGAGAGCTGTTTGATTTCTTCCGGTTTTTCCTCCCCCTTGTACTTGCCGAGACGCGGGATGACGATCCGCTCGGTCACGTATGTGCCCGCCGCGGCGATGAAGAACGTGGAAACCACCATGAAGTAGTAG
The DNA here is from genome assembly GCA_965372355.1 of uncultured bacterium. GTDB lineage: Bacteria > Krumholzibacteriota > Krumholzibacteriia > WVZY01 > WVZY01 > CBDVBZ01. The sequence continues at coordinate 5,590 of CBDVBZ010000121.1, forward strand.
TTGCACGCGGGGTTGACGAGGTATTCCGGGTCGACGATATGGGCCGCCTCCTGCGATAGCCCGGACAGAAGCGGGTCGATAGTCCCGAGCAGCAGGTTGGCGCTGTAGCCACCGGACACCCCGGCGAAGGCCGCCGCAAGCCCGGCAATCGGGTGTCTCCCCGCCGCCAGAAAAATAATCCCGGCCAGTGGGACGAGCAGCACGTAGCCGATCTCGCTCGCCGTGTTGGAGATAACCCCCGCAAGCACGATCACATATGTGAGCAGGCGCTGCGGGGCCGAGAGCACCAGCTGCCTCAAAACGGCGCCGATGAGCCCGCTTCCCTCCGCAATCCCGATGCCCAGCATCGCAACCAGCACCGTGCCCAGTGGGGCGAATCCGGTAAAATTGGTCACCATGGATGTGAGGAGGTAGTGAATGCCGCTTATGGAGACGAGGTTGTTGGGACGGATGATCTCACCCGTACCGGGGTGCGTGACCGACAGGTTCAAGAGAGTCGTAATGCCGGACACGACGATTGCCAGCAACGCCATGATGGCAAAGAGCGAGGCGGGGTGTGGCAGCGCGTTGCCGCCCTTCTCGACGATCGTGAGGAAACGCGAGATCAGTTGTTTGGATCCCAGCTTTTCTCTCAGGTTGGAAAACGTGGCCATCGGCACCTTTCAAGCACGGGTAATTTGCGAAGGCTACCGGATAATCGGCTTTCGGGCAACCCATTCGTTGTTGCTGTACACGCGGCCGAAATTCGGTTAAAATTAAGAGGTGTTCCAAAGGCACATCCAGCACCTCTCTAGCAGTTGTTCTACTGGTCAGTCCGATGAAATGACGCTTTAGGCATCCCGCTACCGGACCTTCCCAAGGTTCGGCGAGCGTGTGATGGAGACGATCTGCCTCAGGAGGCCCACTCATGCCACATGCCAGGATAACGGTTTTAAGCTTCGTTTTGATAACCGTCTGCGCTGGTTTTCACGCCAATGTGATGGCTCAGAAGCCAGTGGCCAATCGTGATCTGGAGATCCTTCCCGCTGAGCAGGGTGATTTCTATCGTTTCGAAAACATGCGGGTAAGCAAGGAAAGCGGCGCTCCGGTGGCCCTCTACAGGGTGAATTACGCCGTGACGCCCTCTACGCCGCTGAACATGGCGAGGCAGTATCTCAGCGAGAACGCGGCGCTTCTGCGCATGCAGACGGACATCGCCGATCTGCAGCACACGTCTACCAGAGAAACCCCCGGAGGGTATCACGTCAGATTCTTGCAGACCATAAACGGCTATCCGGTCTACAAGAGCGATATTGTCGTCAATATCAATCGTCAGAACAAAATCACGATCGTAATGAGTAACTACAAGCCTCTGGCCAAGCTGGATGATGCCACTCCCGCGATTTCGTTGGATGACGCGGATCGGATTGCGGAGGACCACCTGGATATCCAGGGACGGATTCACTTCCGGGACAGAAAGACGGTCGTGTATTACAACCGTCACACGACCCGTCTGGCACACCAGGTGACTATCGTTCCGGCCGAGGACACCCATGGCGATTGGGAAGTACTGATCGACGCCGTTAGCGGAGAGATATTTCGCGTCGAAGACAAAGCAATCTATGTGACAGGCTCCGGTCACGTCTTCGATCCCGATCCGCTGACGCGGGGTCTGGCGGTGTATCAGACCGGCGGTCAGTTCGGAGACAACGCCGACGCCGATACGGATTCACTGGTGGCGCAGATCGTACAAAGAGACCTCCTGGATCTCGAGTTCAGCGCCGGCATGTATCACCTCCGCGGCCCTTACGCGCAGATCGTTGACTCGGAATCTCCCTTTAACGGGTTGTTCAGCCGGGCCGATAGCGCGTGGCACTTCACACGCGATCCCGACGGCTTTGAGGCGGCAAACGTGTATTTCCATCTCGATGAGTCGATGCGGTATGTCAACGAGACCCTCGGTTTTAGTCTGATGCCGTATCAGTACACGGGTGGGGTCAAAGGGGATCCCCACGGTCTGAGCGGGGCCGACAACTCCCATTACAGTTCCAGTACCGGTGAGCTCGCCTGGGGTGAGGGTGGTGTCGATGATGCCGAAGACGAAGATGTGATTCTTCACGAGCTGGGTCACGGTCTTCATGACTGGCTCACCAACGGCAACCTCTCACAGGTCGAGGGCCTGAGCGAGGGATGCGGAGACTACTGGTGCGCGTCGTACAACCGCAGCACCGGGTTCTGGACCCCATCGGACGCCCAGTACTACTGGACGTTTCAGTGGGATGGACACAACGAATTCTGGGCGGGAAGGGTGACCAACTACACCGCCCACTACCCGGAGGGTCTCGTCGGTCAGATCCACACCGATGGTCAGATGTGGGCATCCACGCTGATGCAGATCTATGACGACATTGGCCGGGCGGCCACCGACTTGAATTTCCTCGAAGCGCTTGCGAACACCGGTTCGTCCTCCGGCCAGGAAGACGCCGCCCAGGCCTTCATCCAGGCGGATCTGGATCTCCACGGCGGAGCCAACCTCAGCGCAATCGACTACTGGTTCACGCTGAGGGGTTACAACGTGACCGTTCCCATCCCTTCCATTACGCACGTCCCTCTGGTGGACACGGAAGATGCCGACGGGCCCTACGTGGTGAGTGCCACGGTCACCACGGCGTTTCCTCTGACGACCGTTCAGTTGATTCACGGTACCGGCGGCGCGTTTACCGATACTCTGGACATGACCGATCAAGGCGGCGGTAACTACACCGGGCAAATTACGGGAACGGGCTCGGCGGAAGACTACAACTACTACATCTTTGCCGCGGATAACGCCTCGCTGGCCAACACCCATCCGGTGGGTGCGCCGGCAAACTATCATTCCTTCCACGCGGGAGCGGACATGACTCCGCCGCAGATCGTTCATTCGCCGCTGGGAGATCAGGCGTACATCCGCTGGCCGGCGACGGTTCAGGCGACGATCACGGACAATTTCGGTATCGACAGCGCCTGGGTGGAATACTCGGTGAATCTCGGTGCGTTGACCGGCAGCTTCGGAATGACGAACACCGGCGGGGATAACTACAGCGGTACATTCGATATCGACACGAACGCGGTGGCTATCGGCGATACGGTGGACTATCGCATCGTGGCAGAGGATGCCTCTTTGCAGAACAACCAGGCTCTCGACCCGGTCGCGGGAGATCACGGGTTCAGGATCATCGAAGTCCGGGGCGCGATCCTGGTCATCGATGACGATCCGTCCTCGAGCCACGCCACGGTTTACACCGAGAAGGGCGCATACACGCGAGATCTGATGGCGAACCCCTACGGGTTGTCTGCGGGTCTTCTGGAGAGCTACCTGCTCGATTTCGGTTATCTGGCGGTGACGGAAACACCGGCCACGACTGATGCCGGGACGTGGGGCAGCTACGATCTGCTGATTTCCTCCAGCGGGCTCAATGCACTCAGCCTGTCCAATGCCACATACCGAAGTGCATTGGTGGCGTATGCCCAGGGTGGCGGAAAATATATTATTGAAGGTGGAGAGGTTGGCTGGAACTGGAGAAATGATACAGACATCACGACCTACGTGATCCATGCTGACGATTGGAATTCTGACAACGCGGGTACTCTCAATTTGATTGCCGGACAGTCGACGCATCCGATGGTCACGACACCCAACGCGCTACCGGCGAGCATCGCCATCACGTACACCGCGGATGGAAGCGAAGATGCCATGACGACGACGGACGCGTATGTGATCTATGAACCGTCATCGTATACGGGGGACGCGGGCATAGCGGTGTACGATGACGATCCCGACACCACGAACGCGCAGATGGCGTACTACGCACTCAACTTTGCGCAGATCACCGACCAGGATGTGGCGCGTGACCTTCTGGAGAACACGGTCAGACACATTCTGCACCCGGACATCACGCCCCCGGAGATGCCGGGCAGCTTCACCGTCGCGCACAACACGGGGAGCGGGAACCACCTCGAGTGGGTTGCGTCAACGGCGCATGACTTTGCGTCGTTCCGTATCTACCGTTCGGGCGATTGGCCGCCCGCGACCAGCAAGGATCCGGTCCACACGACGACAAGCACGGAGTGGTTCGATCCCGATTACGACGGCTGGAACGTGTACTATGCCATGACGGCGGTCGATGACAGCGGTAATGAAAGCGAAGCCGCAATAGGCATGGTACCGACGGGGATCGGCGATCAGAAGATCCCCGGCAAGCTGGCGCTATATCAGAATGTACCGAACCCGTTCAACCCGACGACCGTGATTCGATACGACGTGCCCGCCGAGGGCGCGCGGGTATCGCTTGCGATCTACGATGTGGGTGGACGGCTGGTACGTTCGCTTGTTGATGGCAGTCAGACACCGGGCAACAAATCGGTGACGTGGGATGGCAAGGATTCCCGCGGCAACACCGTGAGTTCCGGCATCTATTTCTATCGCCTGAGAGCCGGCGACAAAGTGATCACGAAGAAAATGGTAATGTTGAAATGAGTCCGCGGCTCTTTTGAGTTCTTTGGGTTAAGAAGCCCGGTTGTCGAGATGAATGAAGGGTCCAGCCGTTTCTATGTAATCTGACGTAACGCTGACCTGAAGGCAGCCCTTCCAGGAGAGGCGTTACATATACCGATTGGAGCACTTCCAGGACGGGCTCAACCGGCAACAGGTACGACGCGCACGCGAGACAGTGCGAACAGACGAACGCCGCCCCCGGAAGGGCGGCGTTTCTGTCTGCATGGCTGTATCGTGTAGGATCTGTAGCAACAGCTGCTTCGCGACATCCTCGACC
>CBDVBZ010000122.1:0-10362 GCA_965372355.1 uncultured bacterium
TTGCATGGTTCCCTCCTTTCTCTCGGAACGTAGGATAACATTCTATTACGAAGACGCTGGTTTTCGACAGCGAAAACGGGAGATAATGTCGCCACAGCGTCGACGAAAGACCAGTGCATTGCATCTGCTGTCGAAAAACTGGAGGACTCTTTCCCATCGGGTAGCAGCCGACACCAGCTGCGTGAAGAGCGGCGCCTTTCAAATGCGGTGGGCATTACGTTTACCAAAAAAATGGCGCTCGTCCGCTAGGTCGATTGCCCGCAAGCGCCTTTGCGACTATTTTCACATACTCCAGTTGGATAATTTGGACACCGGTTTTGCGTGCAGTTGAAAAGAACCGGTCACATATTATAGAGTGTTCCGGTGTAGTTGAGCTGGCACAACGCCGCACTGTTAATGTGGATATCGCAGGTTAGAATCCTGCCCCCGGAGCCAACACCCCTTCAATCCCTCGCTAGAATAGCAATCCAACGTCAATCGGAGAATCGTGACGCACCCACGATTTCCACCGGCAGGCGCTGATCGGGATCGGGCACGACCTTGTTTGGCCGGAACGGTACCGTGAGCACGAACGATTGCTTGTCTTCGGTGATCTCCAGCACTTCGTGCTGAGTGCTGCCGTCTTCCGCACTGATCTCCACAGGGATACGCAGACGGTAGGGACCCCCTGTCTGTGTTTGCTCGATTTCAATACTAACGGTGAAGTCCTCGCCCGGACCGCCCGGTTCTGCGCTCCAGTCGAAACGCAACACCGGGTGCCCATCACGTTCGTACCACTGCTTGAAATGCCACATCAGCTCCTCACCGGAGGCTTTCTCGAAAGCGTCCGCGAATGTGCGCAGTCCTGTCACCTGGCCTTCATTGTCGGTAAAGTACGTGCGCATTCCGGCCAGAAACATTTCTTCGCCGAGCCGTGCCCGCAACATGTCCAGCGCAAGAGCGCCTTTGACAAAGTAAAGTGCAGGCGTTACGGCCGATTTGTTGATGGCGATGTCGGGCACCTTTTCGATCCGACGGAAATAAGAAGCACGTGTGTGGGCCATGTGGCGTTGGAGGACTCCGTCGTCCCCCTGCCGGGCGCCGCGGTGGGCCATATAGAACGAATCGGTGTAACGAGAAATCCCCTCGGCCAGAAAGTTGGGGGTGGAGACTTTGTAGGCGTTCCACTGGTGGGCCGTCTCGTCGGCCAGTATCATTAACGGGATGTTTGTGATACGCAAATCCAGAGTATCAATGTCTGCGGCAAACCAAACGTTCTTCGACAGCATCACCACCGACTGCGCCGCTAGTCCTATGTTGCCTTCGAGCAACACGGTCTCGACCAGGGCAAGTTTCGAGAAAGGATAGTCACCAAAAACACGCAAGTAGACGGCGAAGATGTCTTGCAGAATTACCATCTTCTGACGGGCGTACTCCTCGTCTTCCGGAAGATAGTAGATCTCGATTTTGGTTTTTCCGTCGGCTGCAACGGTGTCAAGGGTGCTGTACGTGTGGGCGGCAAATGGGTACGGGAGGATTCCTGATCCGCGATCGCTGTGCCAATGATAAGTCATCCAACCGGGCTCGGGTTTCGAGGTACCCACGAGTGAGCCACTACTGACCGCCAGTTGGCCGTCCGGTACTGTGATGCGGATGTCGGCGCCGTTACCGGAATACCGGATGAACGGATAGTAGGGGATGTGACTGGAGAAGCTTCCAGCCTCCGCATCGATTTGTCCGAGAGAGAACGGCTTGTTGTCTTCCGGATTTGTGGCGGTGCCGTAGAAATGATCGTCCAAGTACCGTATGCGCAGTGCCAGGGAGGCCGTAGAGTCCGCCTGAGGAATGGGGATGACCAACCGGTAGATGTCGTACTTGTCGCTGGCCTCACCCAGCGCCAGGTACACATACTTCTCGACCGGCTCGCCATCGAGTTCGACGGAAAGGATGGTTCCGTTCAACATATCGAAGAACAGAGAACCCGCGCGGTCGGTCCGGGGTGACACAGTAATTGTGCAGTCTCCCTCGAGGCGTTTCTCGCCGGGCCAGATGCGAATACTAATGTCGTGATGCAGGATGTCTTGCGCGGTGACGATACCACCAAAAATCGTCATCGATATCGCCAGCGCAATTATTGAGATCTTGACAAACATAGGCTATAATAAATACGGCAACTAACCTGCCTGATCAACACGATTTTGCGAACCATCGTTCGCCTCCGCTTGCCTTTTCATTCCGAATCCTTGAAACTACTATATCTGAGGTAAACGAAACTGGCTCCCAAGGATTCAACTCGTTGGGGAGTCCCCAGCGGTACTTGGTGATTAAACACGCTAGTTTGTGACGAGACAAGTCTACAACAGAAAGGAAGACGCCATGCGACTTGTAACCGCTTTTCTGGCAGTGACCCTGATTGGAGCGTCCGTACCTGGGCGCGCCCTCGCAGATGATCCACAGCACGATCACACTTCCCACCACCGCGCGCCGGGAGAAACCGCTCCGGCTGAACTCGTCCTCCCCGATTACTTGCGAGAAAAACTCGTCGTCGAGATGTGGGCGATTTCCGAGGGCATGGGTTTGCTCCTCACCCACCTGGCAATGGGCGATGCCGATAGCGCCGCCAGTGTCGCAGGCAAGATCCGCGACACCTTTATCCTGAAGCAGGAGTTGTCTCAAGAGGAGTTAAAGGAGCTCATCAGTCTCCTGCCCGAAGGATTCATCACGATGGACCGAGCATTTCACAGCACGGCTGGCAAGCTATCCACTGCGGCTGCTTCGGGAGACTTCACTTCCGCGATCGAGCACTTCACCACAATGAGCGAGGCGTGTGTTTCCTGTCACGCATCGTACGCTGCGCAGCGATTCCCCAACCTAAGGAGCGAATAGTGAGCCGGATCGTCACGCACATGTGTCATACCTTCTTTGTTATTGCAGCCTGGTACCTTTGCGGCCTGCTCGGTGCTCCGACCTATGCGTTGAGACCGGAGCTGGCTCAAGAGGTCGGCCGGAACGGCTTCCACGTCTGATTATCGCGACCGTGCCCCTGAATACTCATCTAGCAAACGCTGGAACCGCGGATGATCTCGCAGGGGATCCCATACCGGATCGATCCTGAGCAGGTTGACAGACAGGTCACCGGGAACCGTTAACAGGTACTCGAGCCTCTCTGTCGCCTTTTCGTATTCGCCCACTTCCGTGTAGATCGCTGCAAGCATTGCCGTCAGGAATGGGCCCAGTACCGCATCCTAACAATCGGCGTTCGCGCACCGCCGGTTATCCGATCGGGGAGCGGTCTGTGGCGTCCACGTCGACCGGAACCGCCATCTATGGAGGGAAAGGCCTTCTGGCATAGATTCCAAGACAGCCCAATTCATTGTCATCAAATGATTTGAGATGTTTGTGCTTTTGACATGATACAAATGTCTTGCTATAATACTTTAGTCGTAGTATAATACCAACATATCATAGCAACGGTTTTGAACTGGAGGTCAATCATGTCTCTGACACCCGAACAAATGGACCGGAAAATCGACGAGCACTTTGTGTACGAGGGCAACGACGATGTCGAAGGCGTCCTGGCCACCCTGGCTCACGACGCCACTCATGAACTCATTGGATGGCCCAACGGCCCCAGCCACGGTCGTGCAGCCGCGCGGCCTTTCGACGAAACCATGTTCGCGGACTTGTCCGAAAGCAAGGTCACATCGATGAAACGGCTCTACGGCCGAGGTTTCCTTGTTGATGAATCCGTGTGGCAGGGCAAGGCGCCCGGGCGTCCGTTCGGCCTCGAGGGCAATGGACGACCGCTCACATTTCGACTTCTCCATGTAATGGAGTTCACGGAGGCTGGTCAGATACAGCGCGAACAAGTTTGGATTGATCTGGCAGCAATCATTCAACAACTCCCCCAAGACAAATGACTGCGAATAACAAGCAGAAACCAAGCAATCAAGAACTGCGCACACGCAAGGACCTTCTCCAAGCGGCCGGTCGGCTCATGAAACGGGGCCGAAAACCAACGATGGACGAAGTGGCTGAGGAGGCGCTGATCTCACGGGCTACGGCGTATCGGTACTTTGGAAGTATCGACGCCCTGCTGGTGGAAGTGCCCATCGACGCCGCCGTTCGGGATCCGGCGGAAATTTTCGCGAATGACACATCGGACGACCCCGAGGAGCGTATCGACAAAGCCGAAGCCTCCATACACGAGGTTGTATATCAGAATGAAGCGCAACTGAGAATCATGATGGCAAATTCCATCGGCCGCAACTTGACGGACGGCACGCTGCCCGGCAGGCAGAACCGGCGGATGCCGTTGATTGAAGCTGCGCTCGCGACATCGCGTCATCGGTTTCGAGATGACGATTACGAGAGGCTCTGTGCAGCTCTGACGATGATTATCGGACCTGAGTCAATGATCGTCTTTCGCGACGTCATTAATCTCGATGAGAAAACCGCGCGGCGGGTTAAGAGCTGGGCGGTACGAGCCCTTGTTCGAGCCGCTCTACAGTCACCGGGATCAGACGCGGCCTCGTAGCCGCGTAGTCCCTTTCAACCCTTTAGCCAGGGAGGTATCATGCGATCACGTATCCATCAACGATGGCCGTTGTTATCGGGACTCTTGGTGGTGGTGTGGGTTATTCCGTCGCTTGCCGTAGCGCAGGCGGGCACGCCGGATCTGGATCCGAAAGTCGTGGAACGCGGCAAGTATCTATCAAAGGTCTCGGGGTGCAACGATTGCCACACGTCGGGTTATCTGTTAAACAGTGGCAACATCCCCGAAGATCAATGGCTACTGGGTGATCAATTCGGGTGGAGAGGGCCGTGGGGAACCACGTATGCATCCAATCTCCGAATCTTCATGTCCGGGATCACGGAAGATGCCTGGGTACAGGTCGCACGTTTTCTGAAGTCACGCCCACCGATGCCTTGGTTCACGCTCAACGAGATGGAAGAGGCTGACCTCAGAGCGATCTATCAATTTGTTCGTTCACTGGGCCCCGTGGGTGAACCGGCGCCGGGCTTCGTGCCTCCAGACCAGGAACCTAGCCTCCCCTACGCACTGTTTCTCTCACAAACTCCAGCGTCGTCGGAACGAGAGAACAAGGAACTCGTTCTTCAGATGTACGAAGAGTTCGACACGGGGAAACTGGACGCATTTGAGTCTTCGATAAGCCCTGGCTTTGCTGCTCATGTAATGGGCAACCAGTCCATGGATTGGGAAGGATTCGTAGAATTCGGCTCGCAGTTCCTGTCAGCCTTCCCAGACGGCCGTCACGTCTTTGACTACGTGATCGCACAAGGCGAGTACGTCGTGACGGTCGGTAGTTATCGCGGGACACACAAGGGCGAGTTGATGGGGGTCGCCCCGACTTACAGGCAAATCAAACTTGCGGTCATGCACCTCGACCGTGTGGAGGATGGAAGGATCGTTGAGCACCGTGGAATCGGGAATGCCCTGGACCTAATGAGTCAACTAGGAGTTTCCCTCGGGGACTAAAAACGTCGCCGAGTCCGCAGCACTTACAGCGAACAACAGGGTCACTGGCAATAAAAGCTTCATTCAGGCCCTGCGCTGGGACGCCACTGTCAAACTCCATGGGATTCGGTTACGACACCGGGGACTGCGACATCATAACATCTTTGCTGGAAGGCAGTCGGGAGATTCGAAACGGTAGACCAAAATCGTTGGGCCAATACAGGGAGTCGAGAATCTACAAATTTGAACGGTCCCGAAATTGGGTGGGGGGTCAGACCCAGCCTATTCAGCGCAAAGACAAAGAGAGCCCATTTCCTGGGCTCTCTTTGTCTTTTTCGGCACGAAGTGACAGGCGTGTTATACCCGTCGGGTGCCGCGGCGCGAACGCCGCAACACCCTCCAAGCATTGAGCTCATTATATGACGCTAATGTGCTTCATACGCGGTCGGGTCTGAAGACCCTCCCGGTATAAAGCGCATTTTATGACATTAATGTGCTTCATTTCACCATGACCACGCGTTTGGTCTCGACGAAGCTTCCCGCTTCGATACGGTAGAGGTACACACCCGATGCAACGCGTCGTTGTTGGGCGTCGCGTCCGTCCCAAACGACATTGTGTAGACCTGGACCACGGTTCTCGTCGAGAAGTGTCGTCACGAGACGTCCGCGCACGTCGTAGACTTTCAGCTTCACGTGACTCGACGTCGGCAACGAGAACGACAGCGTCGTTTGAGGGTTGAACGGGTTCGGGACCGCATCGTGTAACGCAAAGTGCGAGGGCACGACGTTGCCCGTGGCGCCGGTCACCTTATCCTCTTCGATGTGGACCATGTAGTCCTCGACCTCGCCGTCGGGTGCGGGACCGTCGGGCGGCAGGCCGCCCACAGTGCTGTAACGGAACCGCGCGAACGTATCAAATGCCTGGGCTCCAGTGCCCGGCACGTTGAACGTCAGCGAGTTCAGTCCCGCTGCCACCGGCACCGACACGAAGATCTGCTCGGCGGCACTCCAGACCCCGTCGGCGTCGAAGTCGATCCACGCGTCCAGCAGCCCCGGTACCGATACGGTCACATCCACATTCGCGGGATTCACCGGATCGAGCAACGAGGTGAATACCACTCCGTCCTCGTCGGGCTGGTTCGAGAGATCGTCACCCATGGCGTTGGCATCGGGCTGGCCATCGGGCTCGGCATCGATCAAAGCACCCATGTAAATGTTCGGGACGATCGTGTGCCGCGCACCGTTGTTACCCAGCAGCGTCGGGTACGGGGTATCCGGAGCGTCACCAAAGTCAAGTCCCGGTTGGTCGATGAGAACCTCATAGTCCTCGACTTCCCCGTCGGGCGCTGGCCCGCTTGGAGTCAGGACGATGCCGCTGACGTTGTACCGGATCCGGGCGAAGGACAGGCCGGGCACCGCGCTGGCGGGAACGCTGAACGGAATCGGGTTGAGTCCGGCTGCCACCGGCCCGGAGAATATCTGCTCACCCGGATCCAGCCAGCTGCCGTTGAGGTTAAAGTCAATCCAGGCGTCCAACCAACCGCCCACCGACACGGTCACATCCATCTGGGCGGGCTGCCCGGGTACCAGTGGGGTGACGAAGACCACACCGTCCTCGTCGGGAAGGTTCGAGGTGTCGTCACCCAAGGCGCTGGAATGGGGCTGGCCGTCGGGCTCGGCATCGATCAACGCGCCCATGAGGACGTTCGGAACGATTGTGTGCCGCGCGCCGTTGGTCCCCAATAATGTCGGGTACGGGCCGTCCGGAGCGTCACCGAAGTCCAGCTGCTCCTGCGGCTCCTCGATCGGGACTTCGTAGTCCTCGACCTCGCCGTCTTGCGCGGGGCCATCGACAGGTACCGGACCGATTGTATTGAAGCGGAAACGAGCAAAGGTCACACCCGGAAGCGCGCTCGCCGGCACAGTAAAGAGGACCGGGTTCACGCCCGCAACCACCGCACCAGAGAATATCTGCTCACCCGGATCCAGCCAGCTGCCGTTCTGGTTGAAGTCAAACCAGACATCCAACCAGCCGGGCACTGACACTATGACGTCTACCTGCGCCCCCAACCCCTGTACGAACGGGGTCACGAAGACCACACCGTCCTCATCGGGCAGGTTCGAGATGTCGTCACCCAATGCGTTGGGATCGGGCTGGCCGTCGGGCTCGGCATCGATCAACGCACCCATGGTAACGTTTGCAAAGACCCCGTGCCGCGCGCCGTTGTTCGCCAGAAGCGTCGGGTACGGACGATCCGGGGCGTCACCAAAGTCCAACTCCTCGATCAGGACCTGGTAGTCTTCGACCTCGCCGTCGGGGGCGAAACCGGTGTCCGGGAGCGGACCGGCCGTGTTGAAGCGGAACCGGGCAAAGGTCAGACCCGAAATCGCGCTCACCGGCACGCCGACGGGCATCGGGAACAAGCCCCCCGGCACCGGACCGGTGAACACCAGCTCGCCCGGATCGAGCCAGCTGCCGTTCTGGTCGAAGTCGAACCAGACATCCATCCAACCGGGCACCGACGTGGTGACGTTCACCGTAGCCCCCACACCAGGAACGAACGGGGTGACAAAGGCCACGCCATCTTCGTCGGCCAGGTTTGAGATATCGTCACCCTTAGCGCTGGAATGGGGCTGGCCATCGGGCTCGGCATCGATCAACGCGCCCATGAACACGTTGGCCACGATCACATGGTGCGCGCCGCCGCTTCCCAGTAGCGTCGGGTACGGGCCATCCGGCGCGTCGCCGAAGTCCATATCCGGCTCCGCTTGCTCGATGGGAACCTCATAGTCCTCGACCTCGCCGTCGGGCGCGAGGCCCGTGACCGGGAGCGCGCCGCCCAGGTTGTATCGGAACCGGGCAAATGAAAAACCCGGAACCGCACTCGCCGGTACATTGAAGTTGATGGAGTTCAAACCGGCCACCGCCGGATTGGAGTACACCTGCTCACCCGGATCGAGCCAGCTGCCGTTCAGATTGAAGTCAACCCAGATGTCCAACCAGCCGGGCATCGACACGAAGACATCGAACTGGGCCGGCTGCCCCTGAACCAATGGGGTCACGAAGTTCACACCATCCTCGTCGGGGAGATTGGTGATGTCGTCGCCGGCCGCGTTGGGGTGGGGTATCCCATCGGGCTCCCCGTCGATCAGCGCTCCCATGAAGACGTTCGGGACGATCGTGTGCCGCGCGCCGTTCGAGGCCAACAACACTGGGTAAGTCGGATCCGGAGCGTCGCCGAAATCGAGCGGCGGACCCACCTTGAGGCACGACCTCCAGGCGGTACCCCAGCGTCCGTCCTCGGGCGGGGTACCGTTGCCACGCTGTTCGGCATACTCGTTGAAGATCCAGAAAGTCGTGTCGTCGGCAGGATCCACCGAGGCTCCACTGTAGTCACCCCAGCGGTTGCGGCCGGAGCCAAACGTGCGCAGGTAGTAGTCCAAACCGGCCTGCACTACACCAGCGGTCTGCACGGTACCCGGGGGATCGCCGGGCTCGCGGCCGGCGTAGTACGCCCCGCAGAAAATGGATTGGGCCGAGGCGGAAAAACCGAACTTGGCGTCACCGAGTCCGTTCACGGCCACGGCGGGAAAGAAGGTCCAGGTGTCGGTGGCGATGTCCTCGCCCCCGATGTTTCCCTGATCGGAAACGGTGATCGGGGCGGGGATCGCGCTGGTGTCGAGACGGAACCAGTGGGCGGTTGCCTCACCCGTGTTGACGGGGTCGTTGGCGGTGTTGGGATTGATGGTGGTCGTAAACCAGAGGCGGTTGTTCCGCCACACCGCGTCCAGCGCCCTGGCATCGTTCACCTCGATCAGGCTGGCGGTGCCGTTCTGAGGGGCGTCGGGGATGTTAGGAAATCCGTAAATCCCCCCAACATCTTCCAGGTCACCGACGTTGACAATCTCGCCGGTGAAAGTGGTGGCTCCGAGAGGATTGTCGACCCGGATGACCTGTACCCACTCGATTCCACCCGGCCCGCCGCTGGTCAGGCTACTATAGCCGACAAGGAAGGTGCCGATGCCCGGACCAACTCCACCGGCTCCGAAGACGAGGGCCGGCATCGTGGTCATATCGTAGGACCCCGAGGGAATCGGGTTGTAGATGTTCCAAGACGCGGCGCCTCCGGCGTAGAACCCGCTGGCCACGCCCTTGTCGATGATCCACAGGCGGACGCCGTAACCCCCGCCGGCAAACGGAAACATGTTGTTGGTGATGTAGACCGCTTCTTCGTCGACTTCGAAGCCCGGATAGTCGGCCCAGTAGTCAGTCCCGCTGATGTTGACCTTGGAATTGATGGCCATGTACCACCAGTCGGCAGAGGTGGGTGTGGCCGGGGTCGATGTCTTGGAGACCGCGACCAGGATCCGCGATTCATTGCTCGGATCACCGTTACTCACTAACCACCTTTCGAGGGTTACCACCACGAACCGGTGCTCATAGTGGTCATACACAATTTTTGGGTCAAAGGTAAGGGTGCCCAGGGTCTGCGCGCCGAGGGGCGAGAAGAAATCCCTCAGGGCATCGCGAAAAATAAGGGTGCCGGTCTTGGTGCGGCACTCGATCCCCACATTGACGACCGCGATCACGCGGTCCGTCCCGGCGGCGCCGATGGGATCGGGAGGAATCAACGCGAACCCCGTCTCGGTGATGTTGTCATTATAGTTGTAGGCCAAAAAGCCCACACCGGGGATGAAGGGGGTCGCGTCGAAGCCGCTGATCGGGCTTCCGTTGACCTGGGTTTCTGTCACCCTGGTGGCAAAGAGGGCGGCCTCGGCACCTCCGGAGATGGCTTCGGGCCGGGATTCTTTCGGTTGAGCGTCAACCACCGAAGGGAAAATTGATAACGATGAAAGAACAAATAGAAGCGTGGGTACAGCGAGAAGCAACCGTTGCATGGGGG
>CBDVBZ010000123.1:0-10315 GCA_965372355.1 uncultured bacterium
CTTCGCAGGCACCGTGGACTTCGGGGGTGGGGTGCTCACGAGCGCGGGTGGCTATGACATCTTTGTGGCGAAGTTCAACACGAACGGCATTCACGCCTGGAGCGATGGGTTCGGCGGTACGGGTGCCCAGTTGAGCCGGAGTGTTACCACCGATCCTCCAGGGAACGTCATCGTCACGGGCTACTTCGCAGACACCGTGGACTTCGGGGGTGGGGTGCTCACGAGTTCGGGTGGCTATGACATCTTTGTGGCGAAGTTCAACACCAACGGCGTTCACGCCTGGAGCGACGGGTTCGGCGGTGCGGGCGACCAGTTGAGCCGGAGTGTTGCCGCCGATCCTTCAGGGAACGTCATCGTCACGGGATGGTTCGAGGGCACCGTGGACTTTGGCGGTGGCGCGCTCACGAGCGCGGGTCTCGATGACATCTTCGTGGCGAAGTTCGACCCGAGCGGCAATCACGTCTGGAGCCAGCAATTCGGCGATGCGAGTAGCGAGCGGGCCCATGGTGTTGCGGCCGATGCGTGGGGGAACGTTATCGTTACGGGATGGATCGAGGGCACTGTGGACTTTGGCGGTGGGGGGCTCACGAGCGCAGGCCTCCATGACATCTTCGTCGTGAAATTCTTCTCATCTCCACCGATAGGGACGTATAAACCGCACGAGATGCCCCACCAGGATTTCCTTCATATATCTGGGCTCCCTCCTCTCACATCGTCGGCCGTCGATACATTTCATCTCGCCTCGTTTGATTTTGAGATCGGATCTCAGTGCGACCCCGAGGGGTGGACCAGCATGGATTACTCAGGCAGAGGTGACCTTGCGCAGCTCTATCCTGGTCTTCAGACTCTTCAAGAGGACGAGTGCTTTTTGGACCTGTCGTGTTTGTGGGGATTTTTTGATCTGCCTACCAGCACAAACTACGCGTGCCACACACCGAATCCGCGTCCGGATGTTGGTGCGGTGCCATTCGTCAATGTCGACGGACTCTACGTCACCAACGAAATCTGGTCGCCGTGGATACCCAACACCGGTTCTGGTTATGACTACCGTCTGAGGTTTCTCACCTACCGCGACCTTCCGCTCGACAACGTGGTCTTCTACGTCTGGCATGTTCGCTCCCGATCGTCGGGTGTGCAAGGAGACTGGCGGGATCGAGGCCTGGCTTACTACGGGGGTCGCAAGGACTGGATTCGTGTCGAACATTCCTTCGGTGATCTGATCGATCCAGACGACGAGGAGATACAGATTGCCCTGGGTGTCTGGGATATGTGTTCGGTGTGGTGCGGAGTGTTTGGCAGCGGCGCATGCCACAGCCACGCACCGCTCTTCGACGAGGTTCGTGTCGACCGTATCGCGACGTTCGGTCCGCAGTACGGGGTCCGTCACATAGATCTATTCCAGGACAACTTCGCGGAAGATGGATCGCTGAGCGGTACGGCGCGTGCGGATGCGGCGATCGATATCTTGCCGTCGACCAACCCGGGCATCCAACCGGGTGACTCGGTCACGCTGACGATTGCGCCCGTCCATGGCCCGCCTGGTTCTGGCCCATCCGCCTGGATCTATGCCAGGGTTAACAACATGAACGCGCCCAAATCGGGCGCTGGTTTGGGTTCGCCCGATACCCGTGCGGGCAAAGCGGGTCCCCGTTATCCGCACATCGGCTCGTGGATCGACGCCAATAGCAAAATGTGGGATATCTTCCAGACGGATAGTGTGATTGCGCCGGCCGGTGTCAGTGTACCCGATCGCTATTGCGTCGATCTGAACGATGGTCTGTTCGTGCCGGGTGACACAATTTTGTACTTTTTCGGTGCAGACGCCGATGGCACCTCGCACAGCGGTAACGAGGTCTACTGGCACCGAGAACTCAACGGCCAGGGCGACGACAACGTCACCGCCGATATCAACGAAGCTGCCGCCAGTCCGTGTGAGTTCACGATTCTCCCCGCCGGTGGTCACAACCGCGGTGGGGACATTCTTTATGTCGATGACACAGACGATCGCGGTGGGCCGGCCCAGCTGTTCTTCGATAGCGCGTTCGACTTGCTGGGGATCAGGGGGTCCGTCGACCGTTTCGACGTTCTGGGTCCGTCGTCCGCTGCCGGCAACAGTCTGGCCTCGCGGGTGAAGGGCATCACTTCTCAGATCATCGACCCCTATAAGAAAATCATTTGGAATTCAGGTGACCTGTCCAGCGGCACTATCGGCGACGGTTGGGGGGGAAACCCGGAGAAGTCCGATGACTTCTGTCTTCTCTACCAGTTCGTGAGTGCGCACCCCAATAATCCGGGGCTGTACATTTCCGGTGACGATGTCGCCCAGGAGTGGGTAACGTCCGGTGGGTGCGCAAGCGTCCCGTGGTTGCCAACGTACATGAGTTTCAACCTCCTCGCCGATGATCACACCATCTGGGGTGAGCCGGTGTCACCGCACCTCACCGGAATCGGTGCCCCCTTTATGGGGGACGTGCTGGTCGCTTTTGGCGGTTGCCCGAGTCGCAATGATTTCGATGTGCTGCAGCCGACGGGTCCCGCGATCACGCAGTTCGCTTACCCCATCGGCGGTGACGGAGCTATTATCAGCCAGCAGACGCCCAACGGGCTAATTGGGTCAATTGCCACCGTGGTCCTATCTGGATTCAGCTACCACTACACGCACGATGCTGCCTATGCCTTCCCACCGGCGCGTGTGGAGTTTCTGCGGGATGTGCTGGTCTTTCTGGGAAACATTGTGCCGGAGGTGACCGGTATCGATCCGGAAGTCGGGCCGGAACTGGCCAACTATCTCGATAACAACTACCCGAACCCGTTCAACCCGGAAACGACGATCCGTTATGGTGTCAAAGTGCAAACGCATGTGTCGCTGAATATCTACAATGTCGCCGGTCGGCTGGTGAAAACGCTGGTCGACGAGAGCAAGAAGCCGGCGGTGGAGTACAAGGTGACATGGAATGGCGACAACAACAGCGGTCAACCGGCGGCCACCGGCGTGTATTTCTATAAGCTCGTAACGGGGGATTTCACGCAGACGAAGAAAATGGTTTATCTCAAGTGAGCGTTCACGCCGAGGTTTATTCGGCTACTGTCTAATACGGCGGCTGCCAGGGATTTTGAGCACGCTTTTGCTGGTGGCTGAGTATGCCCTTCACCCAATACAGGGTGATGAACTTGCCCTGTTTGTCGTACCACTCGGCGGTCACATCGATATCGGATCCCGTGACCGTGCGCCACCCATTTCCTCTTGCCGTCCCAATGAACCTCGTGTACCCGAGGGCCATACGGGCCGGCGCGGAGCCGCGAGACTTGCCGCCCGGCGACATCGAAGACACGGACCTCAACGGGACTGCGATCGTTCAGCCCAAAACGAAACGTGGCGCCGTCGGTGACGGGATTGGGTGACATGGCAAAGAATGTGGGTACTGGAAGCCGCCGCCAAGGGCAAAGCCCACGTTCGTGTCCGAGACTTCGAAGTCACCCGGGATTGATTTCACGTCTGAGGAAGTGCGATGAGCGCCCGATCGGAACTACTGCAACGGCCCGCTGACCAGACGAATGTCATCGATCCACACGGTGCCTGTGCCCGCGATCACCAGATTGAGTTTGATGTTGTCCGGGTTCTCGCCCACCTTCAAAAAGAACGGGGTCTCCTGGGTGGTCCAGTCGGTCGTCCCGCTCAACGGCGCATGCAAAGATCGGGAGAAGTACTCTCCCCGTCCGGGGAAGTGACACCACATCTCGAGGTAGGCCTCCCCTTCGATGTTGTCGGTTCGGACACGCGCCCGATAGAGCAGCCGGGCGTTTTCGATATCGATGTCGCCGGTCTCGAACAGTCGGACGGTTAGCGGTTCATCCGCCGAGACCTGGAGCGAGCCGCGGCCGTCACTGGTGATGCCGCGATTGATCGTGACGCCATCGGTCGTCAGGATCCCGGTCATGTCGTTGATTGGGTACGCCTTGAGCTCGACCACTTCGGCGGCCTGCCTGGAGCAGCCCAGGACGCAGACGAAAAGAGCCGAAAGAAGACACCACGTTTTGAGTGAGTTGAGTGACATCGTTGACCTCCCGATCTTGAGCGTTGATTCTGTGTCAACAGTGGAGTGCAAGAGGCGCGCCAAGAACTCGCGCCGGCGGAGCTCAACGCCTCGGTTCATCAGTGCTCCCGCAAGAAAAGAAAAGGGCCGCGCAAATGTGCGCGGCCCCCTAAAGCAACTAGATCTGGATCTTCTAGTTGAACGAGAACAGCATGCCGAGATTGAACATGGCGAATTCGGCGTTTGCCCCTTCACCGGAGATTCGGTGGTACATACCCTCGGCGTATATTGCGGAATTGCTCGTGCCGTTGAACTGAAAGCCACCGCCAAGAGCAAAACCGAGGTTCGTGTCCGCGAAGTCGAAGTCGCCCAACGTTGACTTTGTGCTGGAGGAAGTGCGGTAGGCGCCCGCGAGACCTTTCGCATACAGTTTGTGGACGGCCACGGGAAACATGTACCTTGTCATCGCCGTGAACTGCATCGACATCATGCTAAAATCCGCGTTGGGTCCCATTGCGGCGATGACCTCGTCCGAGCCACCGTTGCCGAATAACCCGAGTTCGGCGCCGATGATCAATGAGGGAATCAAGTTGTAACCGATGCTCGCATTGAGGTTGTAACCGTTGTTAACGTCGCCCCCAATGTCTCCCAGCGGCATATTGAGCCCGGCGCTCACACCGAGCTCGAAGGATGGTGCGAATGGCACCTGTGCCCACGCCGCCGGCGCCAGCACCATAACCAACACGGTGACGAGAAAAATGCGCTTCATGGTCTCCTCCTTGTAGAAAGTTGCCCGGGGTTGCAAGGCGTGTGCCACGGGGGATGGCGTCCCCGGCGCAGAGTGTGTCGAGCTTGCACAGAGTGCCGCCAGAGTTCTCAGGAGGTCATGGAACATCGAAGAGCGGAGCCGTTTCTGCCCCTCTTCTTGATGGGTGTGTAAAGTGTTTTGGACACAAGAATGGCGGTCCAGTGTTTGGGGCTTGCACTGTGGGATTCCCCGGGACGCACGACGGGGGATACTCGAGGACGTCGCGTGCGGTTACGGGGCGCATCCTGGGGTTTGTATGCAGTGCCGGAGCTAGTCGTCGCTATTGACGGGCGCCTGTTCGCGCTGGAGCCACTTCGCTCCCCGCCCTTTTCCCTGAACCACAATCACGTCTTCGTCGCGGAGGTCGCGGAGCACGAGCTTGATCATGTCGCGGCTGATGTGCGGGCATTCCTTTTCGATATCCGATATGGCAAACGGAGCGACGCGCCGCTCGACCGCCATGCGGATCTGCTCGGTTTTCGATATCTTGGTCGTCCGGATCTCACCGACACGCTCTTCGAACTCGCTGTAGGCTCGCAGCAACACACCCCAGAAGTAGTTCAGCCACGGATGCGAGTCGTGCTCTCCCTCGTGCCACCCCTGGGAACTGTGTTTGAGCGTTTCATAATACGTGGTCTTGGATTCCTCGATGATTCGCTCGAGACTAATGTAGCGCCCGACGTGGTGACCGAACTGATAGAGCAGAAGCAACGTGATCAGGCGGGACACGCGACCGTTACCGTCCGAGAACGGATGGATGCAAAGCAGATCGAGAAGCACGAGTGGAGTAACGATGAGTGGTTCCATACCGTCGAGATCGATCGCTCGTCCATAGTTCTGCGCGAGCGTCTCCATGGTGGCGGGCGTATCGGCGGCGCTCACCGGTGAGAAACGGAGCTGCCGCGATCCATCCGGCGCGATATCGACGATCTCGTTGTCCTTGTGTTTCCACTTGCCGCCTTCGTCGGGGAGGTATCGATACATCACCGCATGAATCTGTTGAATCGTGGCGATGGATAGCGTGAGGTACTCGGAGGACTCGTGTATCAGCGCGAGCGCGTCGCGGTAACCGGCGATCTCCTGCTCCGATCGGTTCTCCGGGTTGCCGGATTCGAGAACGAGCGCCCTGACACGCTTGTACGGCGCGACGACGCCCTCGATCCGGTTCGACGACTCGCTCGATTCAACCTTGGCCAGCTGCCTGAGGGATTGCAGGATTTCCGGGGTCTGCCGTGCAAAGAGCGCCTGTTTCCCCTGATATTCCCCAATCTTCTTGAGCGTGGAGGCCTGTGATTGGTCTAACCTTATTGCGTTAAGGTAGTTAAGGTTGAGTGACCGCATGTCGATCCGCCTTCGTTTTGGGTAGTTTGGGCAATTAATGGTGTAATATCAAGCTGAAATTACACCATTAATCCGTTGAGTCCCCCATTTAGTCCATGCGTTGAATGGTCGCCTTGGGGGCGAGCAGGGATCGAGCCAACCCTTTGGCGTCGCGGCAATGGGGTAGTGCGAAGGGGAAATGGCGTAACAACCGGTTCTGCTACACCATTCTTGGGACGCGTGGCTCCGGAACAGGACCCGTTCTGGCGCCCATCGACCCGGGAATCGCAGTCGACGTTTGGGGCCCCGACGCTTCGGCAGAGTCGCCAATTGCATCACTGCCCATTCCCGTTCGCGGCGTGTTGTGGCGGTTCGCCCTTGAAAACACCGGGTACACGAATTGCAGCGGCCACCGCGAATACTCTATATATCCAACACGATCAGACCGGGAAAGGCTTTCCGACAAGGAGAACTCATGGGCAAAGTCTTTGTTATTAGCGATCACAAAACACCCAAAACACCGTCGGCCGCGCGCAAACGACCCGCACCCGGCGACCGGTCACCAAAGCCGAAGAAGAACGGCGGGCCGAATGCGTGGAGGCGCGTGTTTGCGTCGTATCTCATGGGACCCATCTCCGTTGCCTTCTGGGTGAAGGGGCCGGCCCGCACCGCGTGGGTGATTACCGGTGTGGCATGCATCGCCGTTGCGATCATTCTCTTCACGCGGGGTTCATCGATGGCGGCCTCGCTACTCGCCGGAGAGCACGGGGTGCTGTCCTGGATCGTTGCTGTGCCGCTTTTGATTCTGGCATGGGCAACCGCCTGGACACTCGCGATTGACAGAGCGGGCCGCGGCAAGGCGGTGCCGGTGTCGTGGTACCCGGGTTGGATCCGCGGCGTCTGGGCGGTGTTCTGGTGCGGCATGGTGGTGCCCGGTATGGGGCTCCGGGTTGCCGGTCATCGAAGGGCCGCAGCGAGGGCGTTCTGGCTCGTCGGCCCGTTGGCGGCCGCCGGCGTCATCCTGGCAAACTCACGCCTTCTTTGGGAACGGAGCCGATTGGACGTATCGCCGGGGATCGCCGGACCGGCGCTCGAGACGGTTTTTGTTGTGGCAGCCGTCGTCGTCGTCGTGTCACTGCTGGCGTGGCTCGTCCAGGCACTCGATGGCTCGCGCCGTGTATCGAACCGCCGCGCCTTTGCCGCATCGAACGCCGTAAGCGTTGTTCTCCTGCTCTCGCTCGTGCTGGGCGCGTTGACGTTTCGACCGATCGATGTTGCAAGCCACCTCGACGCGGCAAGCACCGCGCTGCGGCGTGATGGATTTCAGCTTATCCCACTCAAGTTGTCTGAAGCGGCGGCGAGACTCCATCCCGCAGAACCGCGATACGTGGCTCGTGCCGCGGCAATCGCCGAGGCGCTGGGGATGAACGAGTTGGCTCGCGAGAAGCGGCGGATCCTCGAGCAGCGTATGGAGGTGTACGTGGACATCGTCGAGCGAGAAAGGAACGCTGAAGAGGCAGCTGCAGCGGCGCGCCTTCGCGCCAGTATCGGGCTCGATGTCGACAACTACCTGCACGAGTTCGATGGCCCGGGATACTGGGGAGATCAGAACACGCGGCCGGAGGAGAAACAAATCCAGACCCGTTGAGAGATCGGGCCCTGTTGTCGATCCCGACCGCGACCGAACGAGATCACGCCCCCCGTTCTTGCCCCTTTTTTTGTCCGGGCTACCAAGCCCTCCTTCCATGGTATACTCTCCGGGTCGATTCTGAGATCGGAGGTATCTCTCATGCGGATAGTTGTGTTGCTGGTTGTCGTTCTCGCCTTTTTCGCCGTTGATGGTCGCGCAGATGTCGATGTTCTGAGGCTGGGTGACGAGAACCCGGTCCTCACCATTGCAAAGGCGACCTTCTGGGGCGGCGTGGCCGGTCTGCTCGTCGGCGGTGCCCTCGCGCTGATTGCCGACGACAACCACTGGGATTACATCAAGTGGGGGGTCGCGGGGGGCGTTCTGGGTGGGTGTGCGTTTGGCGTCTACCACGTGATGACGCGCCCGTCCGGGGAGTCCTCGCTTCTCGATCTCGATGGCGACAGTCTGGCGCTCAACTTCCCGAGCGTGAACATTGCCTGGACGGGTAACAAGGATAGCCGGCACTTGAATACCCGGATGACGGTCTTTTCATACAATTTCTAGCGCGCAGTTTTTGAGGCGACGGTTGTGGGGGAGCGCATCGAGACCTACGAGACGCTGCTTGCGAGATGCGACCGTTGTGGAGGATTTCGATGAGGGTGTCATGGGCGTCGCAAGATCGCATGGTTTCGCGCCAGCGGTGGGTGGCCCACGGCGTTGTTGCAGCACTCGCCATCGTATTCGCCCTGATTGTTGGATGTGGCTCCGGAGACCGCCCGCTCGAGGCAGTGGATCCGGACGCCGTTCCCGCAGACCCAACCTGGCATCAGGTGTTTTCCATTATACAACGCGATTGCACCCCGTGTCACAACGACGGCGGAGAAGATCCGAGATACGTGACATGCGAGGATGTGATCGGTGATCTCGGGGGTCTTTACGCGGAGATTTTCGAGAAGAACACGATGCCGCCCGGAGCCTGGCCGCGCCTGACCAGTGAAAAGAAGCTCGCCATTCAACGCTGGATCGACAACGGGGCAACGGCACCATGCACCGGACCCTAGGCAGACGGCTGGCACTCAGCGTTGCGATCACCGCGGTCGTGGCTGAAGTGGGCGTTTGCTTCACCGTTGCGGTGAGCACTCCGATGTACACCGGGCGCTCGGGACGCACCTGCGACAACTGTCATCTCACACCCAACGAATGGGTCAACCCACCGCTCGCCGATCGCAAGTGCACGCTCTCCTGTCAGGCCTGTCATGTCGATCCCGCGGGCGGCGGGATGCGAAACGCTTCCGGTCGTTTCTACGGGCGTTCGACGCTTCCGATGATTGCGACGAGCCCCCGACCGACCGCGGACTGGGATCGCAACTTCCCCGGTGTGGGCCGCCGGGACCGCGCGACGACCTACTCGAACGATCTTCCATTGGGGCCCAACACATTCGAGGAGAGTCTCGCGTACAAGGATTCCATCAGCGACCGGTTGGCCTGGGGCACGTCGTACGGTGGGCCGACGCCGTACAGTTTCTTTCAGGGACGGTACGGCACGATCAATGCGGATCCGGTTTTTCAGATCGGTCTGGATGTCCGTCTTGCCGCGTTGTTCTCTGGGGGGTTGCTTGCGTTTCCGATGCAGCTCGACGTGCCGATGCGTCTTCACCCGGTTCGTCATCTGACGCTATTCGTGAATACAGGGGTTCGCGGGCGATCAAGTGGGTATTCGGACACGTTCGATGACAGCCACACGCCCTACTTTCGCGAGGCCTTTGTTCTCGCCAGCGAGTTGCCCTACCAGGCGTATGTAAAGGGGGGCCGTTTTGTTCCCGCCTACGGTCTTCGGCTCGATGATCACACATCGAGGATCCGCCGCGAGTTCGAGCTCGACGCGGCGCTGCCCGAGTCACGTGTCACAGGCGTCGAAGTCGGCGCTGCCCCGAATTATCCATTCCTCAATCTGTCGTGGTTCAAGATGGCCTCTCGTACGCGCACCCCGGATGCATGGAACATCTTTGATGTCGACGAGGGTTGGGGGACGGCGCTCAACCTCGGGTACCGAAGCGAGGGGTGGGCACTCGGGGGCAGCGCGTTGCTGCGCCGCCGGCCGATCGATGAGGGTGGTGATACGTCGACCTACGGGGTCTATGGCGTCTTCAACCCGTGGTACTACGCCCGGAATGTTCCCCTGACCTATCAGGCCGAATTCGACTACGGCTCCTGGCAGCGCTTGAGCGGTATGACGGCGAACCACGCCGTCTTCTATCAGGAACTCAACTGGCTTGCGTTCAACGGACTCAATCTCCTTGCCGCCTACGATTGGGCGGATCCCGACCGCGAGGTCAAGGATGACGAGTTCTACCGGATCTCCGGCGGTTTCCAGATCACACCCATTCCGGGTGCGACGATTGACACGCGTGTTCGCGCCCTGGTTCCAGCGGCAGGCGGGGCCGGCGCCGATCTCTTTATTCAATTCCACGTGTGGCTCTAGCTGTTGCGGTGGGACCAGAGTGATCGCGGCGAAACGCGGTG
>CBDVBZ010000124.1:0-10143 GCA_965372355.1 uncultured bacterium
CTCCCAGTAGTGGTCCATCTCTTCGAGGGTCATGCCCTCGAGCCGGCGGTCGTCGTTGGCGATCATTTGTTCCATTGTCAGGAATCGTTTGACGAATTTGGCGTTGGTGGAGGTGAGCGCCTTCTCGGCATCTATGTTTAGGAATCGGCTCAAATTGATCACGGAGAAGAACAGGTCCCCCAGCTCGTCCTCGACCCGCGCCCCGTCCTCATTGTCATCGAGGGTCTTTTCCAGCTCGCCGACTTCCTCGCGGATCTTCGCAATGATGCCGCGGGTGTCGCTCCAGTCGAACCCGACGCGCGCGGCCCGCCGCTGGATCTTCTCTGCGCGTCGAACCGGCGGGAGTTTACCCGGCAGATCGGCGAAGATATTGTCCGCGCGCTGCTCTTTCTCCTGTGCCTTTATGCGGTTCCAGTGAGCGAGTCCCTCCTCCTTGGTATTCGCGACGTCGTCGCCAAATACGTGCGGATGGCGGTGCACGATCTTGTCGTGAGCCGCCGAGGTGATCCGCTCGAGCGTATGCTCGGGGTATTCCTCCTGGAGAAGCCTCAAGGCGAACGTGAGGACAAAGAGGACATCCCCCGTTTCCTCAAGGATGTCTTTACGCCCGCTCTCCGCGTAGGCCCACTGGAGCTCGTGAACCTCCTCGACGAGATCGGACAGGATGCCTGCAGGCGTTTGCGCGCGATCCCATGGACAGCCGTTCTCGCCGCGGAGAACATCGATAAGATCGAAAAGCTTCTGCAATGCGCCGTTTTTCATCCCCCGAGGATACTTTCTACCGCTGTGGTAAGACAAGGGCGGATTTCGCCTTGAAGAAAGAGGGAGACAACGGCTACACTCACTGTTTGTCCCAGGCGTGAAGGAGAGATATGCTGGACAAGATCATCATCCGCGGAGCGAGACAGCACAATCTCAAGAATATCGATGTGGATATCCCGCGCGGCGAGCTCACCATTGTGAGCGGTGTGTCGGGGTCCGGCAAATCCAGTCTGGCGTTCGATACGCTGTATGCCGAAGGCCAGCGCCGCTATATGGAGTCGTTATCGACATACGCCAAGCAGTTTTTGGAGCGGATCGCGCGTCCGAACGTGGACGATGTGTCGGGGATCAGCCCGTCGATCGCCATCCAGCAAAAGAACACGACACGGAGCTCGCGCTCCACGGTCGGAACGACGACCGAAATATACGACTATCTTCGGCTTCTCTTTGCGCGCGTCGGCAAGATCGTTTGTCCGGACTGCGACCGGGAGGTCGTCCGCCACGAACCGGAAGAGGCCGTTCGCGAGGCGATCAATGCGTACGGCGGCCAAAGTATCCTGATCATCGCGAAAGTGCCGGTGAACAACAGTATCGAAGCCCTTATCGATCGTCTGGTCAAGGCGGGGTACATGAGGGTCCTGCTGAAGGATGAAGTGATCAAGCTCGACGACGTGCCGAAAAGAAGGCTGAGTCGTCGAAAGCACCTCGATATCGTCCTCGACCGCGTTGTCGCGGAGCGTTCGAGACGTACACGGCTGGCCGAAGGCGTGGAGGCGGCGTATCGGTTGTCAGACGGGTTCGTGTGGTTCCGGACCGAATCGGGCGAACAGATATCCTACACGCACAACCGCGTGTGCACGTCGTGCGATCGGCGGTTCGACGAGCCGCGCCCTATCCTGTTTTCGTTCAACACACCCTTCGGCGCCTGCCCGCAATGCCGGGGTTTTGGCAACCGCATGGAGTTCGATGAAAGACTGATCGTGCCCGATTCGTCCGTGTCCATTCGCGATCGTGTGATCGAACCGTGGGCGTCCAACAAATTCGAGTATTTCTATGAAGAGCTGCTGAAGTTTTGCCGTCGCAACAGAATATCCATCGTCAGGCCATTCAAAGATCTGACCGAAACGCAGCGGACGGATGTTCTCGAAGGCAAGGATGACTACGTCGGTGTCATCCCGTTCCTGGAGGATCTGCGCGCGAAGTCGTACAAGAAATACGCCCGTTTCTTCACGAGGCGTTACATGAGTTTTCACGAATGCCGGCACTGTCGCGGGGGGCGGCTTCGTCCCGAGGCATACTTTGTCCAGCTCCAGGGAAAGACCATCCGCGAGGTCAGCTCGATGGCCCCTGCGGATGCGCTGGCGTTTATCGGGAAACTGCGTCTGTCGAAGCGCCAGGCGGAGATCGCAAAGGACATTCTGCTCGAGTTGCGCTCGAGACTCACATTCCTCCTCGACGTCGGGTTGTACTATGTCACGCTGGATCGGCTTACCAAAACGCTTTCCGGTGGAGAGGCCCAACGGATCAACCTGGCCAACTCGCTCGGGGCAAACCTCATTGACGTACTGTACGTTCTGGACGAACCCAGCGTCGGGCTACACCCTGCCGACACGAACAACCTGATCAAGGTGCTTCTCGAACTCCGCAACCGCGGCAACACCGTCGTCGTCGTCGAGCACGATCTGGACATCATACGGATCGCCGACAATCTGATCGACCTCGGTCCCGGCGCCGGCCGCGAGGGTGGGGAGGTGCTCTACCAGGGCCCTTTGAAGGGCGCGTCGCATCCGACGTCAAAGACGATCAAGTACCTCAGGAAAGGGCTTCCAACCCCCGCCCGCAGTTCGAAGAGATCCCCGAACGGAGGCACCGTTACGCTAAAAGGCGTCTCGGAACACAACCTCAAGGCAATCGACGCGTCGTTCCCGGTCGGCAAGCTGACGGTAATCACTGGTGTGTCGGGGTCGGGCAAGAGCACGCTGGTGTGTGATGTTTTGTACAACGCGTTAAAATCGCCGGACGCGCGACACAGCTACGCGTTTCGAGAGGTTGGTGGCACCGAGCACGTCGACAAGGTGATGCTGGTCGACCAGTCGCCGATCGGCAAAACACCGCGATCGAATCCGGTAACGTACATAAAGGGCTTCTCGTATATCCGCGATGTCTTTGCCGAGCAGAGGCTGGCCCGAAGAAGAGGGTACACATCCGGGCGGTTCAGCTTCAATGTGGCGGGCGGGCGTTGTGCCCGATGCGAGGGAATGGGGTACGAGCGGATCGAGATGCACTTTATGGCCGACATGTTTGTCGGCTGCCCGGACTGCGACGGCCGGCGGTTCAACGACGAGACACTCGAGGTCCGCTACAAGGGAAAGAACGTCGCGGACATTCTGGACATGACCGTCGATGAGGCGCACGCGTTTTTTGGAGACCGCCGCCCGCTTGCCGCGCGGCTCGCCTCGCTGAGGCACGTCGGGTTGGGTTATCTCCAGCTTGGGCAGCCATCGACGACGCTTTCCGGCGGCGAGTCTCAGCGTGTCAAGATCGCCCGCGAGCTCTCGGAAAACGTGTCCGGAGGCGCCGTCTACATCCTCGACGAGCCGACGACGGGTCTTCACATCGATGACGTCGATGTTCTCGTCCGGGTCCTCCACGCCTTGGTCGAGTCCGGTAACACGGTGATCGTTGTGGAGCATAACTTGCAAGTGATCCTCCATGCGGACTACATCATCGATCTTGGCCCCGGTGGTGGGGAGGACGGTGGACGGGTCGTGGCCACCGGCACGCCGTCACAGATCGCAAGAGCGCGCGGGTCGCAGACCGGTGTCTGTTTGAGGAAACTGATGCGCTCGTCGCGAAAGGCAAAAGCATGAGACTGTGCGTGACCGGTGGGGCGGGTTATATCGGTTCGGTCGTGGCCCAGAGTCTGATCGAACGCGGTCACAACGTGACGGTCATGGACAATCTCACGACGGGACACAAGTGCGCGATCCCGGAGGGGAGCCGTTTCGTCGAGGGTGATATCCGTGACCGGCGGGTTGTCGAGAAGGCCTTCGAGGCGGGAATCGATGCCGTACTACACTTCGCCGCGCTCAGTGTCGTTGCCGATTCGAGCGAGCATCCGCTGGAATATTTCGATAACAATGTTGGCGGCACACTGTCGCTTTTGCAGGCGATGGAACATGCCGGCGTCACGCGTTTCATCTTCTCGTCGAGTGCGGCGGTCTACGGTGAGCCCGAACAGCTGCCCATCGAAGAGTCCGCCCCGTGTAATCCGACGAACCCATACGGTGACACCAAGCTCTCCGTCGAGCGGATGCTTGCGTCATCCCGCGGGGCGTGGGGGCTCCGGTTTGCCTCGCTTCGTTATTTCAACGCGGGGGGGAGCACGAAAGTACACGGCGAACACCACGACCCGGAGAGTCATCTGATTCCCATCGTGCTCGATGTCGCGCTTGGCAGACGCAAGAGCCTCACGATCTTTGGCGACGACTACGACACACGGGACGGCACGTGTCTTCGGGACTACATTCACGTCCGCGATCTTGCCGAGGCTCACGTCCTTGCCCTGGAAGCGCTGGAGAAAGACTTCTCCGGCGTTCTCAACCTCGGCAGCGAAAAGGGATCCACCGTCCTGGATATCATCGAAACGGTAGAAAAGGTGACGGGCAAGACGGTTGCCCGCGAGGTCGGCCCGCGCCGGCAGGGGGATCCCGCCGCGCTGCTTGCCTCATCGAAGCGCGCCGAGCAGGCACTCGGGTGGCGCAAGACCTGCAGCTCGCTCGAGGAAATCGTCCGCTCCGCCTGGGAGTGGCGCCAGAGCCATCCGGACGGCTATCCCGCCTAGTACGCACTAGCCTTCAGGCGGCAGTAGACGCGTCTCTATTATCCTCACCGGGGCCGGAAAAACCCCCGATCTCAGAATAATCGCCAGGTCCTCGGCTTCTTCGTCCGTGAAACTGCCCGTGATGCGCCCTTTCCCACCCGGGATTCTGGTTTGAATGACGGGAGCGGATGAAATCATGTTGTCGAGCACGATCGCGATACGCCGGCCGATGTTGTCACCGGTGAAGCGCGAGAAGATCTCGGTGCCTTCCCGGTCCAGCTGGAACATCACGTTGAGCCTGCTCGGATCGTCCGGGTCGCGGCGGGTCCTCGCATCGGTGAGTTTGCTGCCCGTGAGCACCGGTGCCTTCTCGGTGAGATAGAGCATCCGCCCGACACCGCCATCCTGAGTCGGTCTCGACCCCATCTCCCACAGGAACGCCGACCGCCGCGGCACGACCGTTTGGGCCTGCAAAGTCGCCAGGAGCAGATCGACCGCCTCTTTGTTGCGTTCGTCGACGACGATCGCCGCGCCATAGGTGGAGAGCAAATACGATGTGAACGGAGCGTCTTCCGAAAATGCGCGGAGCGGCACCTCGACACCCTTCAATGCCTGATCGAGATCTCGAAGCACGCGGGCGACCTCATCGGTGTCGCTGACCAGGCGAAATTCGAGTTGTGCCGTTTTGCCGATGAGCCGTTCGGCGCGTTGGGCGTCAAGGTGCCCGGGAAGCCGCACGATGATTCGTTTTTCGCCCTCTCTGTACACCATTGGCTTGGTTATCCCAAACTGGGTCAGACGCTCACGGATGATCTCCGCAACCCTTGCGATGGCTTCCTCTCTGTCATCGGCTGTCAGATTTGAGTCGTCGACATCCAGAACAACATGCACCCCCCCCATGCGAGCGAGCGCTTCCTCAGCTGTCTCTTTACTACAGCCTGGCAAGACAAAAGCAATCGCGGCCGTAAGGAGCAAAAGGGTTCTAATCACGGGAATCCTCCCCTCACCGGGTGGGTAATCCAGGTTGGTTTGAGGAAGTATACGATCGAGGCTTTCGGAGCACCATGCACAAAACGTTCACATGTTACACTGAAGTTCACCCATGGAGTGAATCCTGCCGTATCGGCGCGGGCAGTGCGGCGTCTAACTTCCGCGATCTCAATAGCTTGTTGGTTTGTAAAACTTTACGCGAACCCCCGATTCGGCACAAAGATTGCGTCCGCCCCCGGCGAACGATCGTCTGAAGCGCGATCCTACTATTTTCCCCGGGGATATCATCCAATGAAAGAAACCGAACACACCGTCTCGGAACTGGCATTCCTGCTGAAGCTCCTGCCAGTCGTGCAGGAGATGGAGACGGTTGACAAGATCTATAGACTGCTCGTTGCCATGGTGACGACGGCGCGAATCGTGGGTTTTCGCCGCGCCATGTTGTTCGCCGTCGATGAACACAAAGAGATCATCAGCGGCCGCTTTGGCGTCGTGCAGCCGGGTGAACTCGACGCCGCGAACCGGAGTCAGATGTCGTTCGAGGACCGCGCTCGAAAGGTGTTCGAGGTCTACGAGGGTGTGGAGGCCAGTGATCTCACCGTACAGGTCCGGTCGTTCACCGTGCCTCTGGGCTGGCACCGCAGCGCCCTCGTCAAGGCGGCACGAACGTCGTATCCCGTCCTGGCCGAGAGGGAAACCTCCGAGTATGCGACCGATCCGTTTTTCAACTACTTTGGTTCGAGCTGCTACATCGCCGTTCCCATGAAAATCAACAAGCATGTGGCCGCGGTTTTGGTGGCAGACGGCGGCGATGCCCGCAAACGCGGGTCCGTCGACGAGATCTCTTTGCTCTATTCGCTCGCCCAGCAGGCTTCGACCGCCGCGCAGAACTTGATCGACTTCTCCGAGATGAGGCGGAGGTCGCGAATCGCGCGCAAGCTCCAGTCCGCATTGAGCGAGGCCGACACACGCGAGAAACTCGAGGAGGGACTGCGGCTGGCCCTGATCATGGTGGCGCGCGCCGTCGGGGGCAGCGGTTGCCTGCTCAAGGATCTGACACACCAGAAGACCACACACATCAAAACAGTTCAGGAGTACTCACCCGAAGCAGGTGACGAAGACATTGCCATCGCGGAGAGCTTCGACGGCATTCTCGATGACGCTGCGGTAAAGATGAAATCCATCACCGGTGACAAGGAACACCCGTTCCTCAGTCCGGCCGCCGCCAAGGCGATATCCCATTTTCGGGCGACACCGCTCGTCGCCGGCGAGAACGTCTCCGGCGCAATTGCGGTCTACAAAGAGATCGATGGTGGACTCCCGCAGGAGCCATACACCGGCGACGACGCTGCGTTTATGGATCTCTGTGCGGGAATCATAGCGTCAAAGCTCGAGATCGTTCAACTGGAGGACCGGGCCGCACGCGGCGAAGATTTTCTCCAGGAGGTCGGCTCGAATCTCGCGAGGGAGCGCGAACGCTCGCGGCTGGCGGAGCGCAGCCTCGATTTCCACGCCGACATCACGGACGCCCTCAAGACATTGACGGGGGAGCTTTCATCAAAACAACCCTACGCCAAGCGGTTCACGAACATCTCGGAGGTCGTCAAAGAGATGAAGCGCCAATCTCGACTGCACGTCAAGGAGCTGTTCAACAAGGAATCGCACTACGAACTTATGGATGTCTTCGACCTGACGCGGCGAATCGTACAGGATCATCTCTCCATGCTTCAGGA
The DNA here is from genome assembly GCA_965372355.1 of uncultured bacterium. GTDB lineage: Bacteria > Krumholzibacteriota > Krumholzibacteriia > WVZY01 > WVZY01 > CBDVBZ01. The sequence continues at coordinate 7,309 of CBDVBZ010000124.1, forward strand.
ACGGGGCATAGGCGTTACCGTTCGCATACCGACAACGGGACCGTCGCTGCTCATGGACAAATCAAAGATCTCCGTCGCCATCGAGAACATTATCCGTGCGACCGCGTCCTGTTTGAAAAAAGGCGACAAAATGCTCGTCGAGTGTTCGAACTCACCGGAACGTGTGCTGGTGTGCTTCGCGGATAACAGCGCCGGCCTTCCCGGCGATGCGATCTCGCGGCTGGTCATGCCGTTCAGCGATGCCGAGCCCGGTGACGAGAGAAAGCGGGCGCTTTCACTGGCTGGGGAGATCATCCAGAAACACTCTGGCGAGATTCTCATCAAATCGTCGATGAGTTGGAAGACGATTCTGATCCTGAGCTTTCCCAAGAGCGCCAACCGCGACCGCCGGCAGTCGCGGCGCGAACGTCGTCACCGCTCCGAGCGGCGCAGTACCGCCTCCTCCCGCGCCTGATTGGCCCCTGGGAGAATTCCTGCCATCTCCTGACGGCACGGCGAGGCGCCCATATGCGCCTCCGGTTATCCTGACCTGTATTTTATTGTGAAAGCATACGATACGGTGCCGGCGGGGATCATTTCCGCCCCCCGCGCTCTGGCATGCCCCTTGCGGTGTGGGCCTTCGGAGGAAACCCCGAACCGGGGGTATGGGACCCGGTTTCGCGGGTGGATGACTTTTGAGCAGCGAACTCAAGAAACAGTTTCGATTGGTTTTCGAGAAAATCGGCGATCCGCTGCTTCTCGTCGACTCGGCGGGGTATATCCTCGATTTCAACCCCGCGGCGCGAAAGGCGCTCGATATCGGCGAATCGGAGCACATCACCGATGTGACCTCGGTAGAGAAGAGCTTTGTCTTCGACGCGACCGAGATACTCGCTCTGCTCGCCCGTTCGGATTCGGTACAGGGAGTTCGACTGAGAGACGACGAGGGCAATCCGGCCGATGTGGCGGTCGATGTTGTAAAGCTCGACAATCGCGGGAACACACCGACGGTCAAGCTGGTTCACATCAAGGATTTTTCACCGTACAAATCGTACGAACGGTGGAAGGATGAGCTGATCTCGATGGTGGCTCACGAGATCAAGAACCCGCTGTCGGCGATGAAGAACTCGATGAACATACTCGTTTCCCAGGCGACGGGGCCGGTGACCGAGGATCAGAGCAGGCTGTTGACGACATCGATTCGGGGTATCGACAGACTGACGCGCCTGCTCGATGGGTTTCTGGATATGTCGCGTATCGGCGCGGGCAAGTACACGCTGGAGCCGCGGTGGATCCGCGTGAGAGAGTTCATCCCCGATGTGGTTGACTCGTTCAGGACACTCTTCAACGTTCACAGACAGACTCTCGAGTACGAGATATCCAACGAAGTCGACAAGGTCTTTGTGGACGCACCCAAGCTCGAACAGATCCTGGTCAACCTTCTGAGCAATGCGGTCAAGTTTACGGCCGCCGGTGGTGAGATCACCGTGTCCGTTCAGCCCGCGAGTCTCGAAGCGATGCGGGACGATCTCCGCATCCTCAACTGGCGCGAGGTTGCCAACCTCAAATTCATGCGTGTTGTTGTCAGGGATTCGGGAATCGGTATGACCGGTGAGACGGTGTCAAATATTTTCACACGTTACTATCAACAGGGCGATGGCGGTGGCCTTAGGGGTTCGCACTTGGGACTGAGTATTTCGAAAACGCTCACTGAAGTGCAATACGGATCTCTCTATATCGAGAGCGAACCCGGCGTGGGGACCGAGGCCACCGTCTATCTGCCTGAGGATGAAGAAACCGTTCTCGTTCTGAGCCGGATCGGTTCGATGGAACGGTGTTTGGCGACACTCGTGGATGCACGGAAGGACTCGGTGTTCTACGTCATCCAGAAAACAGATAGTGCCTGTTGGGGCGATCTGTTCGAGGACTGGCCGGAAAAGCCCGAGATCAATCCCACACTGGAAATGGAAAAAAGCGCGTCGTTCGTTGCGTGGACGCTGGGCAACCGAACCGCCGTCTTGTTGGCCCTCGATCAGGACAAGGTGAAGTCGTTGCCGCAAGGCGGCGAGAGTCCGCCACCCGGTGTCGGCAGTGCGAAGAGCGCGGCGTATGCGATTGGACGTTGTCACGTGCCGAAGGATGGCACCCGTGTGATTCAACTTCTGAGATTGGCACTCAACAGGATCAAAGACCCGTCACCCATCTGGTCACGGACGTGACCCGGTGAACCTGGAGGGAGAAAAATGGAACAGACCAGGGTGCTGCTCGTCGACGATGAGCAGGACATTGTAGATACGATAAGGTACAGTCTCGAGCTACGGGGATTTGATGTCGAGGTCGCCTACGACGGTTTGACCGCACTGAATATGGCCCGCACCGGCGACTACAGCGTTCTCATCCTTGATGTCATGCTCCCGGGCAAGAACGGATACGATGTCTCGAGAATGCTGAAAGAGGACATGGAGAAGGGGACACTCGAGCCCTTTGGTATTATTCTCATCACCGCACGCAAGCTCGATAGCAAGCTGCGTGAGGAGTTCGTCTCGACCTGGTCCAGGGCTGATGCCTGCATCTACAAGCCGTTCGAAATGGATGATCTTCTCGAGAGCATCGCCAACGTCGCTGAGCCACTCGAGACGTCCTGATTGCCATCAACCTTCGCGCCTACTCCGATGTATCTGTTTGCGTTACGTCCACGACCGTTCGAAGAAATCGGTTGACGATGGACGTTCCTGCCGTTAGTATTTTGGCTCCTCGATATATTTGTGTTTGTACCGGGTGCGAAGGTAGCTCAGTCGGTAGAGCAACGGACTGAAAATCCGTGTGTCGGCAGTTCAAATCTGCCCCTTCGCACCA
>CBDVBZ010000125.1:0-9967 GCA_965372355.1 uncultured bacterium
AGGCGCGTCAAGGATACAAGTTGGTGGGCGATGCTGGATTTGAACCAGCGACCCCCTGCGTGTCGAGCAGGTACTCTAACCAACTGAGCTAATCGCCCACGATTTCGAAATCTGTTGTCCCATGTGTAACGCCTTTGGAGCGTTAGGTCAAGGGAGACTTGGGAGGGTGGGCGGCCCGATGCGAAGCGGCGAAAGGGCCGTGAACAAACACGCAGGGCCGCCCCAGACGACTACTTCTTTTCTCCATCGTCGATGACCTCGAACTCGGCGTCGACGACCTTTGACTCACCCTCGCTCGGGCCACCTGCGCTGTCCGGCTGCGGACCGCTCTGCGGTGTCGGGCCGCCCTCGGTCCCCGTTGCCTGAGCAGCCTCATCGGCGCTTGCGCTCTGATACATCTTCTGCGCCACTTCCTGCCAGACCTTGTTGAGGGATTCGGTCGCCGCTTTGATCTCCTGTGTGTGATCGGTTTTTAATGCGGTCTGGATATCCTCGATGCCCTTTTTGAGTTTATCCGCATCGCCCGGATCCACGCGATCCTTGTGCTCTTCGAGCTGTTTTTCGGTCTGATAGACCATCGCGTCCGCCGCGTTCTTGGCGTCAACGAGTTCCCGCTTCTTTTTGTCCTCATCGCCCATCTTTTCCGCGTCATCGACCATGCGATCGATTTCCGAATCGCTCAAACCGCTCGAGGCCTTGATGACAATCTTCTGCTCCTGGCCGGTGCCCTTGTCCTTGGCCGACACGTTGAGAATACCATCGGCATCGATATCGAATGTCACCTCGATCTGCGGCGTGCCACGCTGCGCCGGCGGAATACCGGCCAGCTGAAAGCGACCGATCGTCTTGTTGTCTACCGCCATCTCGCGCTCGCCCTGGAGCACGTGGATATCCACCGCCGTCTGTCCATCGGCAGCCGTCGAGAAGATCTCACCCTTGCGCGTCGGGATCGTCGTGTTTCTCGCGATGAGCTTCGTGGCGACATTCCCGAGCGTCTCGATACCGAGTGAGAGCGGGGTCACATCGAGAAGGAGCACATCCTTGACGTCGCCGCCGAGGATGCCACCCTGGATCGCCGCACCGACACAAACGACCTCATCCGGGTTGATCCCCTTGTGCGGCTCCTTACCAAAGAGCTCTTTCACCGTCTCTTGAACCTTGGGCATACGGGTCGATCCACCGACGAGGATGACTTCGTCCACGTCACCCGCCTTCAAACCCGCGTCCGCCATCGCTTTCTTGCACGGTCCGACCGTTCTCTCGACGAGGTCTTCGACGAGCTGCTCGAACTTCGCGCGCGTGATCGACATGTTGAGGTGCTTGGGACCCGATGCATCCGCCGTGATAAACGGCAGGTTGATATCGGTCTGCGTCCGTGTGGAGAGCTCGCACTTGGCCTTCTCCGACGCCTCCTTGAGACGCTGGAGCGCGATCGCATCCTTGCTGAGATCGATGCCCTGATCTTTTTTGAACTCCTCTACAAGATGATCGATGAGGCGTTGGTCGAAGTCGTCGCCACCCAGGTGTGTATCCCCGTTCGTAGCTTTCACCTCGAAGACCCCCTCGCCGATCTCCAGGATAGAAATATCGAACGTGCCACCCCCAAGGTCGTAGACGGCGATCGTCTCTTCCTTCTTCTTGTCGAGACCATACGCCAGTGCGGCGGCCGTGGGCTCGTTGATGATGCGCTTGACCTCGAGCCCCGCGATCTTGCCGGCATCCTTGGTCGCCTGGCGCTGATTGTCGTTGAAGTATGCGGGTACGGTGATCACCGCATCGGTGACCTTCTCTCCCAGATAAGCCTCCGCAGCCTCTTTGAGATACTGCAGAATCATGGCCGAGATCTCCGGCGGACTGTAGTCCTTCTCCTGGAGTCTCACCCACGTATCACCATTATCCGCCTCGGTGATCTTGAACGGAACCTCTCTGGATTCCTGTGATACCTCGGAGTGCTTGCGACCCATGAACCGCTTGATCGAGTACACCGTGCTCTCGGGGTTCGTGATTGCCTGGCGCTTGGCCAGCTGGCCGACCAGCTTCTCCCCATCCTTCGTAAACGCCACCACCGACGGTGTCGTGCGTCCGCCATCCGGGTTGGGGATCACCTTGGGCTCTCCCGCCTCGATGACCGCCACACAGGAGTTGGTTGTCCCTAGATCGATTCCGATTGTCTTAGCCATTTCTGATCATTCCTCTCGTCTTGATTATGACACGTTGCTTATGCTCTAGAGTTCTGTGGGACCCCTTCACGCAGGGCCTCCACCCTCCTATAATCAAGTCACGTGCCACCGAACGGAAAATATATAACTTCTTATTGGAATGGATGTTAGCAGGTTTCAGCGAGTTGCCGCAATCGGAGGCATTCAAGAACCATGACACCGTGGCATGACTACTGACATTATATCATGCACGCTTTGTCACGTATTGCCGTTCTCGCGATTGAGCATACCGAGGAGTAACTGGAGCCCGACACGGAAATCCGAGTCGTCTGCGGGGTCGCCACCGCCCGCCTCGAGGGCGAACCGGCTGTGCGGCGAGTTCGATTCAACGGTGACGTGCTGCCACCGCGGGTCGGAGAGGACAACGCCCTTCCGCACACACGTCTCGAGAAAGCCGGCCCACTCCTCGAGGAATCGACTCGACGGCGATTCACCGCTCTTGAGGACCGGCAGATGGAACCCGTGCTCCCGAGAGACGGCGTTCAGTACGGAGAGAAACTTTTGATCGTTCATGGCATGCGGTTGCGGTTTGTGTGGTTGTTTCCTGTTATACGGAGAACGTGTATGGAAAGTTATGCTCAAGTTTCAGAGTTTTCAAGAACTTTTACATTGACATCATCCACGAGAACTACCTAAATTGTGAGCAGGGAAGACCCCTGCAAGTTGGTATTGCCCCAGCACTTACTCGACTTTTTGGACCAGCCTCCAAGAAGGAATCACGTGCACGGCTTGCAGGGGCTTTTTCTATCCCCCATTGCCGCCGTCGCCGTACGCCGTCAACAGACCGAGAAGCACGTCGCGCTCGTTGAGCGCCGGGTCGTCAAGCACCTTTTCAAACACATCCCGGAGGATCGCACCCACCCTTTCCCCCGAATCGAGACCGAGGACGTTCATCACATCTTTTCCGTCGATCGCCAGATCCTGGATCTTGAGCGCGTGATGCGCCTCGCGCTCCTCGTTGACCCGCTGCCACAACTCGTCGATCTCGCCCAGCCGGTCGGCCCGGCCGCGTGACATCATATCGGCACGCTTGAGCTCGAACATCGCGTCCAGATTCTCTTCACCGACGGTGCGGATAAACCGCCTCACCGCGGCCCCGCTCCACGCGGGCTCGTAGTGAACCATATGGTAGCGGACGAGATGCTCGCACCGTTTGACGAACTCGTTGCTGTAGCGCAGCCGCGTCAACACCGTCCTCGCAATCTCCGCGCTCCCCTTCTCGTGACCGTAGAAGACGACCTTCGAACCGCCGTCGTCATCCGTCACGGTTTTTTTCGCAGCGACCTTGCCGATATCGTGGAGCAGGGCCGCCCACCGCAGGAGCACATCGCCCTTCGGTGCGGCGTCACAACTCTTGACTGAGTGCCAGAACACATCGTCGGGATGAAATTCGTTCTGCTCGACACCGACCGCCGTATCGAGTTCGGGGAGAACGACGGCGAGCACGCCCATGGTGTGCATCATCGCAAACGCGTCGCTGGGTCTGTCGCACTGAACAAAGATCTTGCTGAACTCATCCTGGATACGCTCCGCACTGAGTGTGCCGAGACCCGGCACCGCCGCCTTCATGGCCTCCGCCGTGTCGTACTCGACATCGAGCTCGAACCGTCCCGCAAAACGAATACCCCTCAGGATACGCAGCGGATCCTCCCTGAACGCCTCGGCAAATATCATCCGCAGCCGGCGGTTCTCGATATCCTTACGGCCCCCGAATGGATCGATAACCCGGCGGTCCTGGACATTCTGGGCGATCGCATTGATCGTAAAATCCCGGCGCCCGAGATCGACCTCGACGGCGAGTGTTTCCTGCCAGTCGACATCGAACTCGCGGTGCCCCGTACCCGTAGACACTTCTTTACGCGGAAACGCGATGTCGTATTCGAACGTTTCGCCCTCGGGTCGAAATTTAAACACCCCAAACGATTTACCGACGAGGACGATCCGTCCATACCGCGTCAGGACCGCTTCGAGCTGCTCGGGTGACATCCCGCGCACCAGGTAGTCGACATCCTCCGGGCTGGTCTTGAGCCCCATCAGCTCGTCACGCACGGCTCCACCCACGCGGTAGAGCTCACCGTGTTGGATCAGCGTCTTCTGCCATTCATGGAGTTTCATCGGCGTCTGCGGGTTGTGGGGTCTTGCTCGATTCCATTGGCGTCTTGAGTTTCTCGCGGAGCGATCTCGGCATAAAGAGCCACGCAAACAGGCCGACCAGGGCAACGGCGTACAGACCGAGCAGGACATACATCAGTGCGAAGGCGACCGACTGCGCGGGGTCGTCGATTCCGACAATTCCAAAGAAATAGATCACGGCGGCCTCGCGTGTGCCAAGACCCGAGATCGATATCGGAATGATCTCGACGAGGGTGAGCATCGGCAGGATCAATGCCATGTAACCAAGCGACACGTCGATATGGAGAACGCGTGTCACGGTGTGTGCGAGCAACAGCACCAGCACCCAGAACGCGAACGTGTGGAGAAAGCAAACGCTGGTGCGCCGCCAGTTGCGCAGATAGACCGCCAGGCCATCATAGAAGGCGTTAACATGAAGCGATAGCTCGGCGCGGTATTTCTCGGGTGTGAGTGCTTTGAAAAACGGACCAAAGAACTTTCGCATCAGCTCGCGGTGCAGCAAGAGATAGATCAGCCCGATCAGAACCGGCACACAACCGAGCATGATCCACACCGCGGGAAGCTGTATATAATAGAAGGAAAAAACAAACACGGCGACGACGCCGAGCAACAACATCACGATCACATCGAACAGGCGATCGATCACAACCGTGACGAAACACTCGGCAAAGCTGCGGTTGATATCGCGGCTCAAGTAGTATGCGCGCAACGCATCACCCACCTTGGCCGGTGTGACCGATGCGCCAAAGAAACCAATCGCCCACACCATGCCACTCCGCCACAGCCCGTAGTCGATGCCGATGATCCGCATGAGGTACTGCCAGCGCAACGCGTGCACCCACAGGATCAACACCGTGAAGACCGGAAAGATGAGGAGCTTGACCGGATCGATCCCCCGGATAATCTCGAGGACATTGGCAAGACCGATCCCCCGGATGATCCAGACGAATATCGCGAGCCCTATCAGGGGCAAGATGAGTGTTATCCAGCGTTTCATGGTGTGTCTCGGCCCGGGCGCGCCCACCACCCGGCGATTCCCCTTTCTTATCTCCCGCGGACTTCCATAACCACCCCGGCGACCCACTCCGCGGAATCACGGATTAAACAACAAGATAGCGTTATACTACCACAATCAGCCCGCGCCGAAGACCTGTAAAAACGGCTTGCAAAACGGCTCGAACACTCTTATAGTACTCTAATCTGAGTGTTATTAGAACCTCAGCGGGCATCCTTCTTGCATGCACGATCGAATCTCGATGAACGACAAAGTCACAATCAAGATACCCAGACGTCTGTATTCCAAAATACAGCAACTGATTACGGAATCGGGGTTCAACTCACCCACCGATTTTATCGTGTATGTGCTGCGCGACGTTCTCAGCGAGACGGGCGCCGATAGCTCGAGTGAGTTCTCCGCGGACGAACTCAAGGCCCTAAAGCAAAAACTGCGCAACCTGGGCTATCTCGACTGAGAAATTACCGCAGAGCCGACCCCCAACCATCACGTGGAGGAGAAGGATCAATGATAAGAGCACACGGCGGCCGGCTGATCAACCGCATGGCCGGGGAATCGAAGATCGAGTCCCTCGTGACCGAGGCGGGCACGTTGCCGGCACTCGTCTTGAACCGTCGCGAGGCCGCGGATGCGGCGTTGATCGCAAACGGCGCCATGAGCCCGCTCGAGGGTTTTATGACGCTCGACGAGTACAAAAGCGTGATCGAGAGACGACGCCTCCCTCTCGGGTTGCCGTGGACGATTCCCATCACGCTCTCCGTCAAGGATGTGGAGATCGCGAAGCGTCAAACCCCGTTTCGTGCGGCCCTCCAAACGAGCGACGGCGGCACCGTCGGTATCATGAACGTCACCGACATATACGAATTCGACAAAAAAAAAGAGGCGGAGGCCGTGCTCCTGACGCACGACAACGCGCATCCCAGTGTTCGTTACCTCAACGGACTGGGTCGTTTCTATGCCGGCGGACAGATCACGCTTTTCGAGAGAGTCCTCGATGACACGCGCTTTGCCAACTACACACTCGACCCGAGGGAATGCCGGATTCTGTTCAAGACCAAAGGCTGGGAACGCGTGGTTGCCTTCGAGACACGCCACCCGATCCACCGCGGGCAAGAGTATCTCCAGAAGTGCGCGCTCGAAGGTGTCGACGGTCTGCTCACACACCCGATCATGGGCGAACCGCGGCCCGGTGACATCCCGGCCGAGGTTCGCATGCAATGTTATCTCGCGATGATGAACAACTATTTTCCGCCCGACCGTGTCGCGCTCTCACTCCTGCCCGCCGCCATGCGCTATGCCGGGCCCCGTGAGGCGATCTTTCACGCGATCCTCGAGAAGAACTACGGCTGCACGCATTTTATTGTCGGTCGCGACCACGCCGGCATCGGTTCGTTCTACGGCCGTTATGACGCGCACCGGATCTTCGATGACTACGAGCCCGGCGAGCTGGATATCGTCCCGATCATGTTCGACGAGGCCTTTTACTGTCAGCGATGTCACGGTTTTGGCTCGCAGAAGACCTGCGCGCACGACGACGAGGACCGCATGTTTCTGAGTGGGACGAGGGTCCGCGAGCTGCTCGAGGCGCGTCAGAAGCTCCCCATCGAGCTTGCGCGCCCGGAAGTCGCCAAGATACTCGAAGACCATTACACACAACCACAAACCAAGCACTAGAGAAACGGAGCGCACACCATGGGCAAAAGACTCGTCGTCATCGGTCTGGATTGTGTGACACCGCAGCTGCTCTACGGCGAGTGGCTCGACGAGATGCCCAACATCAAGCGTCTGGTGACCGAGGGCTATGCAGGCAACATGGTCTCGACCATCCCGCCGATCACCGTGCCTGCGTGGATGTCGATGATGACATCGCAGGACCCGGGGATGCTCGGGTGCTATGGTTTCCGCAACCGCAGGAGCTACGGCTACGAAGATCTCTATATCACGAGCTCCAAGTATATCCAGGCGAAGACTGTGTGGAATTATCTCTCGCGGAATCGCTTGCGATCGTTGATTGTCGGCGTGCCATTGACGTATCCCCCTAAACCTCTAAACGGAATACTCGTATCCAGCTTTTTGACACCTTCCAAAGACGTCCCGTACACATACCCGGCCGATTATCAGCCGACGCTCGAGAAAGCGGCGGATGGGGACTATGTGATTGATGTCAGGGATTTCCGCACATCGGAGAAGGACCGTCTCCTGGAGCAGATCTACAATATGACGCGGCGGCGCTTCAAGGCGTTCCGCCACATGCTGACGACCGAGGACTGGGACTTCGCGATGATGGTCGAGATGGGGCCGGATCGCCTTCACCACGCGTTCTGGCGATATTGTGACCGGGAGCATCGTCTATACGAGCCGGGCAACCCATACGAAAACGCCATCCACGATTATTATGTCTATATGGACGAGGAGATCGGCAAGACACTCGAGAAGCTGCCGTCCGATGTTTCGGTCATCGTCGTCTCGGATCACGGGGCAAAGGGCATGCACGGCGGCATTTGCATCAATGAGTTTTTGATCAAGGAAGGCCTTTTGAACGTCAAGAACTACCCGGATGAGCCCGAGCGGCTCGGGCCGGCTAATATAGACTGGGCCAACACGAAAGTCTGGGGTGAGGGCGGATACTACGCGCGCGTGTTCTTGAATGTCAAAGGCCGTGAGCCAAATGGAATCATCCCCGCGTCTGAATACGAATCGTTTCGTGAGATGATAAAACGTAAAATAGAGAACATTCCGGACGAGAATGGCGAGTCCATTGGGACAAAAGTCTTTCTACCGGAAGATGTCTATAAAGAATGCAAGAATATCCCCCCCGATTTGATCGTCTACTTTGGCGATCTCAACTGGCGGAGCGCCGGCACGATCGGCCATCGCCAGATTCACATATTCGAAAACGATACGGGCCCGGATGATGCGAATCATGCCCAGGAGGGCATCTTCATCTGGCACAACGCGGCGGGTCTCGGCGGACGCGATCACACGATGTCGATTTATGATATCGCTCCCTCGATCCTCGATTTCTACTCGATACCGATCCCCGAAGACATGATCGGCAAGCCGCTCCAACACTCGTAAAGGAGGCACCGTGAAAGGATTCACGCTTTGGTTCACTGGAATACCCTGTTCGGGCAAATCCACGCTGGCGCGACGGATCGAGGAGACGCTGCTCGAACGCGGCGTCAACTGCGAGGTCCTGGATGGCGATGAGGTGCGCGAGAATCTCAGCAAAGAGCTGACGTTCAGCAAACAAGACCGCGATACAAACATCCGTAGAATTGGCTATGTCTGCAAGCTGCTCTCGCGCAACGGGGCGATCGCCATCGCGGCGGCCATCTCACCGTACAGGGCGCTCAGGGACGAGATCCGCAAACAGCACGAGCGTTTTGTCGAGGTGTACGTGGATGCCCCGCTGGAGACATGTGAGACACGCGATGTCAAGGGCATGTACAAGCTCGCGCGCCAGGGCAAGATCAAGAACTTCACCGGTGTGTCCGATCCCTACGAACCGCCGGACAACCCGGAGATCGCCGTCGAGACGGACAAGGAAAGCATCGACGACAGTGTCAACAAGATCATCCGCACGCTCGAGCTGATGAGCTATATTCCGGGCGTCGACGCGGAGACCGAGTATTCCCCCGAAGAGGAGGAAAAGATCAAGAACCGCCTCCGGGATCTCGGCTATATCTAAAATGGCGTTCAAACTCTTCAAACGAAAAGGCAAGAAGGCCTGTGTGGTGGGGCTCGACGGGGTGCCGCATTCCCTGCTGTGCGCAATGATGGACAAGGGCATCATGCCCAACACCCGTCGGATCATGGGCGATGGCGTCCTGCGCTCGATGACCGTCACGCTGCCCGAGATCTCATCGGTGAGCTGGTCCACGTTTATGACCGGCAAGAACCCCGGCGAGCACGGGATCTATGGCTTTACCGACCTCAAGGAGAACAGCTACGACCTCTGCTTCCCCATGTTCCGGGATCTCAAATGCGAGACGATTTGGGATCGTCTGGGCCGCAGCGGTTTACAAAGTATTGTTGTCAATCAGCCATCGACCTACCCCGCCCGCGAGATACCGGGGGTCCTGATATCGGGGTTCGTGGCGATCGACATCGACAAGGCGCTCTACCCACGCAAATACCTGGCCTCGCTCGCCCGCGCCCGTTACCGGGTGGACATTGATACGGAAAAGTGCCGGGATGACCCCGAGCGGCTCTTCCTCGGTCTCGGCTTTCTTCTCAACTGTCGCAAGGCGATCATCGAGGAGCTGTGGCGCAAGGAAGACTGGAATCTTATGGAGATCATCGTCACCGGCACCGACCGGCTCCATCATTTTATGTGGGATGCCTGGGAAGACCCCGCGCACGAGCATCACGAGAGTTTTTTGAACTACTACCGGCAGGTCGATGACTTTGTGGGCTGGGTCCACGACAAATTCGCCGGCGAGTCGGATGATAATAATTTCTTTATGCTATCGGACCACGGGTTCTGCGGGACCCGGCACGAATTGAATGTCAATTCGATCTTAGAAGAACATGGCTTTTTGTCTTTTGATGCTGGCGGTGACAAAGACGCGGGGCTGGGTGCTATCAATGAATCGTC
>CBDVBZ010000126.1:0-9815 GCA_965372355.1 uncultured bacterium
GCCGGTGTCTCATTCCTCTGTACATCAACCGTCTTCGCGGGTGACCTCGTCGTCCGGTGTTCCCACACCGGCGATACGCGTTAGCGTAAGAAAAGCGAGCAGACAAAACGATGTTGCCTGGGTCCCCTGGTTCTTGTTGAGGCCGCTGGCGGTGAGCGCGTCACAGCACCCACCGGTCACGAAGTCATAGACAGGCGTCGTCTTGCGGTTGACTCCGAGAAACCAGTCTGCCGCGGCACGCATCGACTCGAGGATTTCCGGTGTGCGCTTCGTCCGGTAAACGGCGCCCAGGGCCTCGATAAAGGTGGCGGCTGTGATCGGCAGCTCCTCCTCATCCGGGTTTTCGCCCCGTCGAAAAAATACCGTTCCGTCGCTTGTCTCTCCCCGAAGCTGTTCAATCATCTCGCTGCCAAGCGCGGCCAGATCGCTGCGACCGCCAACCTCTGCCCCCACGGCCATGGCCTGAGCCGCCACCGGCCAGTCCGGGGTTTCCCACCGATCGATCCACGTCGGCTCCGCACAGAACCGGGCGAGTTCGTCCAGACCGCGAGTGAGCAGTCTTCGCACATCCGATGCTCCGGGGAACCGCGCCAGATAGTTCGCGGCTCCCAGCACACCATAGGCGCGTCCCTGGACCGACGATACGTTCCATCGAGACGCCAGTTCCTGAAACATGTCGTTTGCCGTCGCCGAGTGGAGCATCTTGCTGCGGCTGACGACATAGCCGAGCGCCCACAGTGCCTTGCCGATGGAGGCATCATTGGCCCGGTTCATCCGCGCGCGCGCATAGCTCAAACCCTCCGTCGGCTCGCGATCGCCGCCGACCAGAATCTGCATGAGCCCGAGGCAGACGAGGCCGATGCGGTTGGAATCAACGTCGCCGAAGATGTTGTTGAAGCGCGTAGTCACAACGACGGTAACCGCGGTGTCATCGAGGTGGTAGCCATAGTTCCAATCGGGCAGCGTGTATCGCGCGTGATGTGCAGGGCCCGTGTCGTCGCACAATCGAACGAGATGATCCAAACGGGGCGTCGGCAGGTTGGTAGCGGAAATCGGCTGCCGCAGCGAAGACGCCGTGGGCATCACTCGCGGAACGTGGCTGCGCACCTCCTCGAACAACCGCACGTACTCCCGTGCCACTGTGGACCAAACCATCGGTCGTGTGTGGAGGTAGGCCTTCTTGCGGACGGAATCCATGAGAACGTCGTCATCCAGCAGCGCGTTGATTTCGCGTGAGAGCGCCGATGAGTCTTGCAGGGGAACAAGACGACCGCGGCCATCCGCGAGCAATTCTTGCGCATGCCAATAGGGAGTCGATACCACCGCTTTGCCCGAACCCATCGCGTACGACAACGCGCCGCTCGTCATCTGGTCGGTGTTGAGATACGGCGTTACACACATGTCGGCGGCGCCGAGATACTCGAGGAGCTCGTCACGTTCGACAAAGCGTGGGTGAAAGAGTACGTGGTTCTCCATGCCAAGGTCTCTAACGCGGCGTTGCAGACTCAGGCGGTACGACTCGCCCTCCTGTTCGACCACGTGCGGGTGGGTGGCACCGAGAACGAGGTATGTCGTCTTCGGATGTCGTTCGACAATTGCGGGCAGCGCATCGATCATATACTCGACACCCTTGTTACGATGCAACAGACCGAACGTCAACAGAACGTTGCGGCCTTCGACGCCAAACTTATCCTTGTAAAAACTCGGGTCGATGAACGGGACATCGTGGATGCCGTGCGGGATAAGCACGATCTTCTCGGTCGGCACGTCATAAACAGAGTGGAGCATTTCAACCGCCAGATCGCTCATCACGACCACGCGGGCCGCCCTGGCGGTGATCTCGTCGAATACCTCTTTCTGCTCGGGCTCCGCATCCTTGACAACCGTGTGACAGGTCACGACAAACGGCCGGTGGAGATCGCGGAGAAGGGTGAGAAGATTCGAACCCCAGCTACCGCCAAAGATGCCGTACTCGTGCTGCAGGCACACAACATCGATCCGGCTGAAATTCAGAAAATCCGCGGCACGCGCATAGTCGATCTGGTAGTCCTGCCGGACCTCGAACTTGACGCGGTCCGGGTAGGCGTAACCCTCCGGGCGATCGTTCATCGCAACGACGATCACCGGCTGTTCGCTCCCTGTCAACGGCGCCACCGCCTCGGCCAGATCGTGCGTGAAGGTCGCGATTCCACAGGCTCTGGGCAGGTAGTCCCCAACAAACGCGATGCCCTGGTAGCCACGATGGCCGATGGGTGTCATTCGTGATCCTCCTCTGATTTGGTGATCATTTGATGTCGAACGGGTTTGGTATCATAGCATAAGAGCCTGTCTTTTTTGGAAGTATCGGTATAGGCATTGCTGCTCCACGCGGGCGGACGAGCGCCGGGAGGAATCCAGCCGTCTCGAGGCATCGCCCCGGAACGGGCAGCACACATGGGCGTCGGGTGGGTATAGCTGTAACCTACGCAATCATAACAAGATATGGGTTGTGCGGCGTACATACCGCATGATGCCGACTGCGGAAAAGTGTTGTTTTGTGGCGGCAAATGAGCTATCCGGTGTAAGCTAATCCATCGGGCACAATGCTCGGTACAACGAAACCATGATCAGACAAGTGACGATACACCATATAGCTGCGCTGTTGCTTCTGGCCGCAGCGCTGTTGGGAGTGCCCACGACCGGGTTGGCGGAGGAGTGTGCGACCTTCCATGCCATTCCCGATAACGCGTCTATCACCGTCCGTGCCTCAATCGTCATGAGCAGCGGATCGCCGATGAAGTACTGCAGCGCAGTGCCGGGCAGGGAATATCTTCTCAACCTCTACGCACACGGCTATGAAGACCGTACCCTGAGGTTCTCGCTGTCTCCGGACGGGGGAACGCTAAAGCTGAAGGGTAACAAGACGCCGTACGTGCTGCGGTCGGTAGTCATTCCAGGCAGCGGACTCTGGGCCAAGGGCCACCGCGGTCGTGGGGCGTGGTTGTTCACGCTCAACGTGGTGGCCGGCTGGGGGCTGATTCGTTCTTATGTCGACTACGATGACGCCCGCGACCAGGCAACCCGTCTGGTAACGGCCGCCAACCTGGCGCCAACGGTCCCGGAGAGGGAGGCGCTTCGAAAGCAGGCGATCGAAGCCGACTTGGAAGCCGATGCCCAGCAAAATCGCTTCGGTTTGACCGCGGCCCTCGCCGGCTGGGTCTATGCGGGCAATATCGTGGAGGCGTTTCTGATTGCCATGCCCCCCAGCGTGCGATCGGTCCAGGGGACAACGGCCGTCGTCGAGACGCCAAAGAAATCTTCAAAAAGGGCGTTCTGGCGGTCGCTGTTCTTTCCGGGTGTGGGGCAGAATTATCTGGGACACAACTTCAGGAGCTTTTTGTTCCAGGCCGGTTTCATAGCGAGCGCTGCGTATGCAATCGATTTCAATCTGGACTATGATCGAGCGGATTACAGATACAAACTCGCGCTCGTCGATGTGAAGGAAGCTCAGACGGTGCCCGAGCAGGAAACCGCCCTGGCCGCGCTCGGTGTTGCGTCGGACGACCGTCGTGACAACGAGACAAGACGGGACGTTATGCTTATCATTATGGGATCTGTTTGGCTCCTGAACGTGATCGATGCCGCGTTTTCCGGGACACCGGCGGAACCCAAGCGGATGAGCTTTGGATTGCAGACATCCTATCGGCGTTCGACCCTGTGGACGGGAATGAGCCTGACGTTTTGAGAGTTCTGGAGGCAATTCAATGAGTCGTATGCAGCGCCTGTTCTTGTTTGTGGTAGCCACCGCCGTAATCGGCGGGGGGTGTTCGAGTGACAGCAGTGACCCGGTGATCTCCATTCCACAGATCCCGGTGCCCTTTGGTCTCAGCGCGGTTATCGGCACCGCCGAAATTGTGTTGACATGGCAGGCCGATGCGAGCTTTACGTATTCGCGGTTTGTGATCTACAGAAGTGAGAATAGCGGTGCGACCTGGGACAGGATCGGAGAATCAACCACCCAGTCGTATGCGGACAGTGCGGTTCGGACAGGAGCGACGTATCTCTATGGAGTCGCCGGGGTGAACACATCCGGTGTGGAAGGGAACCGATCGACGGCTCTGACCGTCGTGGCGTCGTTTTTCTCCGTTCAGATAAACGACGGTGATGTATTTACAAACATGCGCGATGTATCGCTGCGTTTCTCGGCGCCGGCGGGCACACAGCTGGTGCGCTACTCCGAAGATCCATCGTTGGCGGGGAGCAATTGGGAGCCGTACAAACCGTTTATCGCGTCGCTCATTCTCAGCCCCGGTGATGAACCGAAGTATGTCTTTGCGAAGTTCACGGATCCGGATGGGTTTACGACAGAGACGTTTTCCGACACGATCATTCTCGATACACAGGCCGCGGTGGACAACACCGCATTCTCTCCGTTATCACCGGTACAGCTCGGTGTGACGCTGCACTTTGCCGTGACACCGGTGGGCAACGAGCTCGATGGCGGTGCTCAGATCACCATCGAGACCTTCTCCACGACAATCGTGGCGCTCGACGACGGCACGAACGACGACCCGGTGATGGATGACGGTATCTACGAGACGAACGTCGACATGCCGACGTTGTTCCGTGGTGTCGATCTCACGGTATCCGCAACGTTTACCGATGCGGCGGGCAACACCAGCGCTCCAAAGGAGTTCGCGGACCGGCTGACGTTTACCGATACGCCGGCGGCGGTCATGGTTTTTCCGGCGGAGGATTCGACGACGACATCGATATCACTTCGGTGGAGCGAATCCGCCGATCAGTACTTCGACCGCTACGAGGTCTATCGCGATCAGTCGGCATCCGTCGACAGGGCAACGTCACCCCGCGTGTCGACGATTACGACGAGGGCGACCACGACGTTTACCGATAGCGGTTTGCTCGAGGCGGAGACGTACTATTACAAGATCTACGTAGTCAATGATCTCGAGGAGTTTGCGGGGAGCAATGTGAGAATGGCGGAGACGGCGGATATTCCGCCGGTGCCGGTCGATCTGGATGACCCATCCGCGGTGGGCGCCGACCGTCTGACGTTGACGTGGAGCATGAACACCGACACGGATTTCAAAGAGTACAAGATCTATCGGGCCGAGTCGCCGGGTGTGACCGAGGCGTCGGAACTCCGCGATACGATCACCGATCGGTTTCAGACGTTCTTCGACGACACGGGTCTGGACACGGCGACCACGACGTACTATTACCGAGTCTATGTATTCGACAAGGGCGGCAATTCCGCCAGGAGCAACGAGGTGTCTGCTCCGTAGAACCCGTGGCACGATTCTGGAAAAGACCTGCTCGTAGGTTCCGCCAACACGATTCTGGAAAAGATCTAGCCGGGATGTCCGCCCGCGCGCAGCCCCGCGACTTCCTTCTGTAGGTCATGTGCGATCTGCCGTTTCGGTGTGCGCACATCGAGTTCGATGTAGAACTCGAGTCGATCCACGATCTCACCGACAGCCGCACCCGCGATGATCCAGCCTTCACCGATCCGGCCGACACCGGGAGCAAGCCATATCACGAGGGGCAACACGATCCCTGGCCCAAGCCTCGCTACGGTGAGCCAGGGCCTTAGGCGTGCCCCGCTTCTGGCGAAGCCGGCCTTGCGGATGATGTAGAGAGTCATCTTGAGAAGCATGACCAGCAAGAAGATCGGTGCAACACCCGACGCGATTCCCAGAACGAGAATTGCCGTAAGCAGGGTCCGGGCGCTGTGCCACCGCAAGCCTGATGTGCGCGTCACACCGTATACGCTATCCATCGCGAGAAGCGTCGCCACGCCGGCGGCGGTGGCGATCCACCTGGTGAGAGCAAGCGAGTCCGGGGCCAGCAAGAAAACCGTGCAAGTCATCGCAAACGTGGCAAAGAAGATCACCTCACGGCTCAGCCACGAACCACGCCAGTTGAGAACAGCTCTGTACGCGCGAGTCCGGCGTCCGAGATGCAGCGTGCTGCAACCGGCACCAAGGGCGGCAAGGAACACAAAAAAGGTCGCATTCGGGGTCAGGTACTCGGCGGGTGTGGAAATCATCCCGACGAGCAGGGCGGTGATCAACGTGAAGATGACGAGCGGCCATTCCGAGCGAAGCGAGATCCTGGACGCCGCCATTCGCGGAAAACCGTTGGACGACGTCGGTGCCGTCATCGCCGGGGACGGGTCGTTTTCGCGAAGCGGCACAAAGCGGATCGAGGGGTCCGCCTCGGTTTGCGGGAATCCCGGAATCCGGGCATCATCGGGCCTCCCGTTCTTCTCGGCCAGCGAGAGCGCGCCGGTCGGACACTGATTCACGCATGCCGGATTCTTTCCCTCCAGAAGAAGATCGTTGCAAAACGTGCACTTGACCACGACTCCCCGCGCGGGCTCGAAGCGGGGTGCGTCGTACGGACATGCCCACGTGCAGTATTTGCACCCGATACACTTTGCCTCATCGAGGATCACCGCGCCGGTCCGGGCATCCTTCGAGTAGGCGAGGGTGGGGCAGTGCGTCATACACGGCGCATTCACACAATGATTGCAGGCAAGCGACAGATGAAAGACGGGGACCCCCGGATAACGCGGCTCGTTGAACGTGTCGACCCAGCGCCAGCTCGTTCCGGGTTCCAACTGGTTCTCGATCTGGCAGGCAACCTGACAGGCGTGGCAGCCGGTGCACTTGTTGATATCGAGGACGAATGATCTCTGCATCGGTCTACCGTTTCAGGAGAGTGGTTGCACGTCGACGAGGTTGTCGTGAAATGCGGCGCCGTGTCCCATATCAGTTTCGCGTCCCGACGAACAGAAGTTGACGGTGCCACCGTCTGTGATCCACCAGCCGTTCGTCATCGACACACACCCCGCCTTGATCCCCATCTCGATCCGCGCCTCGACCTCCACCGCACCGCGGTCGTTGAACACCCTCACCATGGCGCCGTCTTCGACGCCGCGTTTGCCGGCGTCCTCCGGGTTTATGGCGAGCGTGGGTTTCGGGCTCACCGCGCGAATCGTCTGGAGATTGTTGAACTGCGAGTGGATCCGGTTCTTTGTGTTCGGTGTCATGAAGTAGAGCGGATAACGGCCGGACCCGTCGGCTCCCGCTCGCCTCGCCACCGACTCGGCCGGCTCGTAGGCCCCGCCGCGGCTGGCCGCGGATTCGGCGGGCTCGTGGTAGACGGGCAGCGGGTCGGCGCCCCAGCGCGCCTTTGCCTCCCCCGAGCGGAGTTCGATTTTGCCTGACGGCGTCGGAAACCGGAAATCGGAGAAGGCGATCTCCTCGTGACCGGGGGCGATGATCGGGCCCTCGGCCAGACGCTCAAGTGTTAAGTCTGGAAATGGTTGCAGACGTTGCTTCAAGTAGCGCTCGATGTCTTCGTCGGCAGGACCGGGGATCACGGAGGCGATATCCTCCGTGGAGAGCCCCAGACGATGGGCGAGGTGCCAGTATATCTCCGACTCGGGTTTGACCTCACCCGGAGGCTCCAGCACCTTCTGCTTGAGCTGGATATACGGGTGCCAGTACGCCCCGATCACATCGGTCTGCTCGAACATCGTCTTCGCGGGCAGAACGATGTCGGCCTCCCGTGCCGTATCGGTCATGAACTGCTCGACGACGACTCTGAAGTCCAGTGACCGGAACGCCGAAAGAACGGTATTCGTCTCCGGATTCTGCGTGACGGGGTTGCCCCGCTCGACCCACACCGCTTTGAGCGGTGGGCTGGTTGCCGCCAGCATGTCGCGACCCAGCCTCGCGGTTGAGATCGATACCCGCACGACACCGTCCGGTGTCTCCGGGGGATAGAAAGCAACGGGGTCCTTCACCGCGTCGAAGACATGGCTCTGCAGATCCGCGAATATCCATCCTGCACCCGGTTTGCCGATGTTGCCGGTGATCGCAAGCAGCGCGATGATCGATCGCATCGTCTGACCGCTGTTCGTGTAGCGTTGCATGCCAAAACCGGTGTTGATCGTGACGGGAGACATCGTGCCGATCCATTCGGCGAGCTGATGAATGTAGCGTTCGGGTACATCGGAAATCACGGCGGCTTTCTCTGGCGTGAAGCTCTCGACGACCGCTTCGAAGTCCGGGTATCCGTGCACGTGACGGTCGATAAAATCGCGATCGATGGTGCCGTTGCCGATAAGGAGGTGAGCGATGGCCAGGGCGATTGCGCCGTCCGTGCCGGGCCGCGGCTGAACGAGGAGCGATGCACGCTCGGCACTCTGTGTGCGGCGTGGGTCGATGACGACGAGACGGGCGCCTCTCTCGAGGGCACGATCGATGAACACGGTCTGATGAACGTTGGTCTCGGCGGAGTTCTTGCCCCAGAGGATGATCAGGCGAGCGTTCTCGATATCCCACGGCGCGTTGTGTTTGTTCTCACCAAGCGTGAGGCGCGTGGCTTCGAGCCCCGCCGGCCAGCACAGATCGCCGTACGTCGTTGTGCACCCGCCATAGAGCCGCCAGAAGGCCATGCCGACACCGTTGAGCAGTCCCTTTGTCCCGCTGCCCGCGTAGTAGAGAACACTCTTTGGACCGAAGTCGTCGCGGTAACGGGAGAGCTTTTCCGCAATGATATCGAGTGCCTCATCCCACCTGATGTTGTCGAATGTCGATGTACCCGGACGTCGGCGCAGCGGGTAGAGGATTCGGTCGGGGGAATGGGTTCTTTCGACATAGCTCAACCCCTTGAGGCAGGGCCCCTCTGCTGTGGCTCGATTGTCCGGGTGTGCCTCGATTCTCCGCAGACGACCGTTTTCAACGGTCACCTTCATGCTGCACGTGCTGTAGCAGTTGCGTGGACAAGCTGTCGTAAACACCTTCAAGCGGCCGTACCCTCCATGGAATATCGCGGCTGGGAAAGTACCGTGACGGTTGAGCCTGTCCCGGAAGGGCTGCAACCGAAGGTCGTCAGGCTGTTCTGGAAGGGTTCCAACCGGCACATGTCACGCCTGTCCTGGAAGGGTTGCCCTCAGGTCAGCGTTACACAGACTAGTGCATCCATCGGGGGGGCGTCAATGCGGGTGGTGCGTCCGAATGCACATACAGGTGCCAAAACGGCCGCCGGGGGCGTATGTGATTTTTTTCACTTGATTTGAGGCCCGTCAGCATCTATTCCAATACTAGGGGAGCAGCGTGGTATATCCGATGCGGAGGGTACGAATGGCGGCTGAGAATCATTCCCGGTATCTCACGGCTGTCCTGAGCTGTGTTGCTGATGGCGTGTTCACGGTGGATGAGGAATTCCGGATCACCTCGTTCAACCGGCGGGCGGAGCGCATCACCGGTGTTGCCGCCGGAGATGCGCTGGGAAAACATTGTTCGGATGTCCTAAGGGCGGATATCTGCGAGGACGGTTGTCCAATCCGGAAGATGCTGGAGACGAACGGCGAGATTGTCGATCAGCCGGCGCGAATTCTCATCAACACCGCTCACCCAACGCCGGTCAGTGTGAGCTCCGTCCTCCTTCGCGAGAAGAACGGGAAGGTCCTCGGGGCGGTCGAGACATTTCGTGATCTGTCTGCCCTCGAGCAGCTGCGCGACGAGATTCAGAAGCAAGACGGGCTCGAAGACATTGCGGGAAAGAGCGAGGCGTTCCGGGAGGTGTTTGCCATCCTGCCCGGTGGTCCGCAACCGGCACGACAAGCGTCCGCGGAGTCTCGCCAGCCGTCATCACCGCTCGGCCGCGCCGAGGCGGATGCCATCCGCCGTACCTTGTCGGCGGCGGGTGGACGTATCGGTCGTGCGGCGAACGAACTGGGTATCAGTCGAACCACACTGTGGCGTAAGATGAGGAAGCACGGGATCCGTGTCGACGAGTAG
>CBDVBZ010000127.1:0-9523 GCA_965372355.1 uncultured bacterium
GTGACCTGCTCGGGAGAGGACTTCCACCTCCAAGACGGTGCCCATGCCGGGCGTACAAAAAAGAGGACGTCGTGTGACGTCCTCTTGAACAAACGATTTCTACTAACGATCAGGATTCTTTGAGCAACTTGTCCACCGCCGTCTCGAGCTCCCTGCCGCGAAGCGTCCTGTACCGAATCACACCTTCTTTGTCTATCAGGAACGTCGCCGGAATCGAACGGACCCGGTACATCATCGCGATCTCGTTCTGCCAGTATTTGCCGTCGAAGAACTGCGGCCATTCCATATCGTTGGCTTTCACATACTGATCCAGCGCCGATCGGCTGCGATCGAGGGAGATACCCACGATCTCGAAGCCCTTCTTTTGGTTCTTCTTATAGAGTCTGACCACATTGGGCATCTCGGCACGGCACGGCCCACACCACGTTGCCCAAAAATCGAGCAGCACGACCTTGCCCTTGAGCTTTTCGAGCGACAGAACATCGCCGTCCGTCGTCTTGACCTCGAAGGGTATCGGCTTCGAGCCAATCGCCAACTGCCTGAGTGTATCGATGTCCTCGAGGTTGGCTTTTGCCATGTCGACGACCTGACGTCCCAAAAACGAGTACTGCTTGACCACAATCTCATACTCGCGCTTGGCCTTGTCGAACTGATCGGAATTCCTGTAGGCATCGCCCAATGTGAAATGCGCTATCCCGAGCTTCTCGTTGCTCGCCGTGCCACCGTCGATCAACTCGTAGAGTATGTCAATCGCGTCATCGGCCCTGTTCAACTGCGAGTAGATCTGCCCCAGGTTCAACCGCGCGTCGTCAGCTTCCTCCGAGCCCGGGTACTCGTCGATAAAACCCTTGAACATCTTCTCCACCTGGGCGACCAACCGCATCTGATCGCGTGTCGTTCTCTGCAACGATCTGATTTCTTCAATCAGGTGGCCGTAGGCATCCTCCGCCGACCCGTGTCCCTTCTGATCCGACTGACCGGACTGGGCGACCTCGATACGATTTGTCTCCTGTTTGGACTGAGGCTGGCTGGCCTCCGAAGACTCTTTGGTGCAGGCACCGCTCGTCAGGCCCAATACACAACAGAGCCCGATGACCCACTTGAGACTGCTACTCATCACGAACCTTACCTTCTCGTTATGACAATCCAGAAGACGCGTCCCTCATTACAGGACACCGCGGGCGATAAGGCGGACCCGGATCGACGGCTCCTGAGGATCATCGGTATTGATGATCATCTCATCGACGTAAGACTTCTGATCAACTCCAGGGCGGAAGTTGACCTTTATCTTGTACTTCTTGCCATCCTCGACGGACTCGACGCTCGCCTCGTAGAAGTTGCTGGAGAACGCCACGTCCCGTATTCGGAAGTCGCCGACAATCTTGGACACGGTGATTATCTTCTCGACGCCCGTCACGTTCGTCGATCGCACGTTCCCGAAGTTCAGTGTCGACGGTTGCACGATAATCGCGCCACGGGTCACCACGTTTATCTGGATGACCTTATCCGGCGTGTTCTCGCTGTTCGTCGTTATGAAGAGGGATCCCCACGTGTTCAACGTGGGAAGCTTCGGATTCTTATAGAGCTTGATCCTGTAGTGCCCCGGCTCGTTGTCCGGCACGACCTTGTAGGTCATCTTGTCATCGATATTCGAGCTGATCTCGAGGATCTCCAGATCCTTCTTTTTCTCGTTGGAGGAAATCTTCAGCTCGGCGGTCACCGACTCTCCGTACATGCCCCTCAGATAAACCCGGCCTGGCTTGACGTCCACATGATTGATGACCGTACCACCAAGGCTGATCGTCAAACGTGGGCGTATCGGGTCATCGGTCATTACCGTCGCACTCTTGCGCCACTTGCCGTGAACCTTTTCGCCAAGAACCTCTAGTGTGATATGCCCCTCCTGACCAGGAGGGATGACCTCGCTGAACTCGGCCACAGCGCAACCTCAGCCAGGCTTCACTTGTTTGATGTGAAGATCGGTTTGGCCCGTGTTCTTGACCTTGAACACGTGTCTGAAAACCTTCTGCTCGTACTGCTCCCCGAGATCGTGGCGCGGCTCCTCAATAACAATGACGGGATGGTTCTCCTCCTGCGCCCAACTCCCGGAGACGACAACAAGGCCGACGAGCAAGACGAGTATTGCTCCCCAACTCACGTGCGTTCTCATCAGGTGTACTCCTTATCAACAAACGGCTTTCGGCTACGCAAAGGACCGCCTCTCATTCTCCCCCCATGGATCGTTCCTGAGCAAAAAAAATACCCACCCATAGCCCCAGGCCAAAAAGAGGGACGCGAATAGTGATTCTTGTGCCCGTTAGTCTAATATACCCCAGACACCGTTAGAGTTCCATATTTTTGTCCGCGGCGACCGCCGGGCGATTCGGCGCGTGCCGGCGCGACGCAAACGATATTCGAGCATTGCGGGTTGTGTACCGTTTTCCTATACTTGCAATGCACCAGAGGAACTCGTTGTTGTACTGCAAGGTGTTGTTTTATAGAACGTTACGACGTCGGGCGAGGACGGTGGCGCGAGCGTGGGCGACCTCTGGCCCTCACCGACGGCACCTCCGTCCTGACAACGGTGACTGGACATAACGATGATCGACGAGAACACCGACACGACCGGGTCACACAAAGGACTCTCACCAACCGAGATCCAGCGGTACGCCCGTCATCTCACCCTGCCCGATATCGGGATGGATGGCCAGCTGGCACTGCGCGCGGCCAGCGTTCTCGTTGTCGGGGCCGGTGGGCTCGGGGCCCCCGTCGCCTTGTACCTCGCTGCCGCGGGGGTGGGGCGCCTCGGGCTGGTCGATTTCGACCTGGTCGGGGTGGCGAACCTTCAGCGCCAGGTCCTGTTCGGCACGAAAGACATCGGTGCCAGCAAGCTCGAGGTAGCGAAGTCGCGGTTGAAAGACCTCAACCCAAATGTCAGTGTTGTCGTCCACGAGACCAAACTCGTGCGCGAGAACGCTATAGAGATCGTCACCGGCTACGATCTTGTTGTGGACTGCACCGACAATTTCCCTGCCCGCTATCTCATCAACGATGCCTGTGTTCTCGAGGGGAAGCCAAACATCTACGCGGCGGTATTCCGGTTCGAGGGCCAGGCAACGGTGTTTGGTCTCGAAGAGGGGCCATGCTATCGATGCCTCTATCCGGAACCTCCCCCTTCCGGCACCGTGCTGGCTTGCGATGAGGGCGGCGTACTCGGTGTACTGCCGGGCATCATGGGTTGCATTCAGGCAAACGAGGTCGTCAAGATCATCGTGGGAATGGGCGAGACGCTCAGAGGGCGTCTTCTCCTCTTCGACGGGCTACAAACGAGGTTTCGAGAGCTGCGTGTGGACAGGAACCCGGGCTGTCCGATTTGCGGAGAACATCCTGCGATCGACACGCTGATCGAATACGACCACTTCTGTGGGGTGAGCGGTGATGCACCGGGTGCCGGATCCGTCCCGACGATTACGGCCCTCGAGCTAAAGAAGAGGATAGACGCGGGAGACCCGCCGTATCTGCTCGATGTCAGGGAGCAGAGTGAGCATCAGTTCTGCAATATCGGGGGCCACGTCGTACCTCTCCGCGAGATCCCGTCGCGAATTCGTGAGCTCGAGACCTCCAGGGAGATCGTCGTGTATTGCCGTGTGGGGATACGTTCCGCGTCTGCCGTGGCGTACCTGAGAACACAAGGGTTTGGAAAGATCTGGAACCTGCGCGGTGGCATCATGGCGTGGGTCGGCGATGTAGACCCCAGCCTGCCGAAGTACTAACCTCAATGCGTCAAAATGATCGACCTCGAACCGCGGATTCTTCCTCCGACGGATCTGTCAAAAACAACCGGCTTTTGGCGATCTCCGCCGTTTTGTCGTAGAACGACCTCACCACGGATCTGCGGTACCCCCTGCCGTCGTTCCTGCTTTCGGCGAGATCAATCAGGTCTTCGGACATCCCCGACGTGCCAAGCAAAGCAACGAAGGGCCGATGGATAAAGCGTCGGTTATCGTTCTGCCGAACGACGGCCGCCTTTTCTCCGGTGTCGAGTTCAACCACGGTGCCGATCGGGTAGATACCCATCGTCTGAATGAACACCTTTGCGATAAACGGATCGAAGATCTCACCGCTTCTCTGCAGGATGAAGAACAGCGTCTTGTCCGGTGTGCAGGGATCCTGGTAGACCCTCGGTGTTGTCATCGCGTCGAAGTAGTCGGCCACGGTCGTGATGCGGGAAATCAACCGGAGATTCCAGCCACCTGGTTTTTGGGGATAACCATTGTCGTTGTAGTGAACGTGATGCTGTAACGCGGTGAACAGCCCATCGCCGACCCCCCGGAGTGACTTGACCCGTGACAGTTCCTTGACGCCAAAGAACGTGTGGTACTTCATGAGCTCCCAGTCATGGCCTTCCAGCTTGCCCGGTCTGTTGAGTATCGCCTGGGGGACATACGTCTTGCCGATATCGTGAAAGAGGGCCGCCACCCCCACCCGGGCGATATCACTCTTGTGAAACTGGAGCCGGTCCGCAATCAGCATCGAAAGCACACTGACGTTGACGGAATGTCTGAATGTGCTCTCGTCTAAATCCTTAAGACTCGTGAGACCGACCAGAATCGACTCATCGATCTGGAGAATGTCCACCATCTGCTGTGTGAGGCGCTCGGCCTTCTGCACCTGAACCGACCGCTGCTGCTCGACTCCCTTGAGAACCTCACCAATCAGAACGGTCGTTCGAAAAAACGCCTGATTACTCTGCTCTCGGACGTTCTCGATTCTCTCGGCGTCATCTTTGAATCGTTTTTCCCGCTCAACCCATTGTGTCAGCCTGATGTGGTCGATTCCCGCCGCAGCGAGATCACTTGTCAACCTGTCGAAGACGCCCTCATCCGGAACGTCCCTGAAAAAACTTTTCAGGAACGCCCCGACCTCTTCGACGCGTACCCCAGGCAGGAAATCGATTCCCTCGACGTCGCGCTTTTTCATTTCCTCGACGAGATACAACAGAGGACCGATGTTTTGCGGATCGACGGTAATCCGAACTTCGTTGATGACCAGGAAATCCGAGGTAATACGTACGCTCACCCGTCCCTCGATCTTCAGCAGTTCATCGAGAACATCCGTGAGCTCACTCAGCACACGCTGTGTGGCGCGGTTGTTGAGATCATGCACCTGCACGGTCTTGCTGGCGCTGAACAAATAGTGGGTGAACGAGGGTCCCAGCCTCCGAATATGGCGTTCGGATTCCGTTTCCTCCACGTCGCGAGGTGCGGAACCCATCACACCCACCGCCGAGTTCTTTTGTTTCGTATCGCTCATCTATCGGTCTTCCCGTTGTGTCCGCCTCGGCGCATCGAGGGCACGACGCGCTCTGGACTTCACCAGATCATTCCCGTCCCGAGCAAGTGTTTCGAGAACATCGGCCGCCGCAACCGTCTGTATGTTTCGCAGTGCGCAAATGGCGAGCAGCTTGCGCTGTTTGACGTTCTGTTTGTTGAACATCAGCCGGGGCTTCCTTGTTGCCATGTCCGTGAGACGGGGCAGCACCTCTTCACCCGCGGTTCTGCCAAGGGCCTTGAATATGAGTTCCTGCTCCTCGAACGCCTTCTTGGCAAGCTGCTTGTCGAACGCCATGTCCATCAGCTTTTCTTTTATCACCGGACTGTGGACGTTCTCGATAGCAGCCAGGACTTTCATGCGTATTTGTTTGTCCGTATCATCGAGAAGCCTGGCGAGCAAGGTCGCGGAGTCCTCCGCACCAGATCTGGCCAGATAGGCAATAATGACCTCGCGGACCCGGGTGTTCGGGTAGTAGATCAGCTCCTGCACCAGTTCCGGCGTGGGGTTCACCCCCGATTTGTCGATCAAGTACACAACATCCTGCGCCACGTGGGGCACGTCTATGCGAAGCCTGCCCATCGCGTCCGCGATGTCATCGCCCGCGATGATCACCAGCACGTCACACGCCATCCTGTGGAGCCGCGCGCCCTCCAGATCCTCCAGAAGCTTGCAGATCACTGGAATCGCGGGCTTACCGACGATCCCGTAGTAGCCAAAGACGTCGTCCGGGCTCAAGGTCCCATCCCTTATCGCCTTGCCCAATAGTTGCAGAAACTGTGCGCTAGTTAGCCGGTCTTCGATTTCGCAAAAAAGCGTTTGGGTGTTCTCCGTGGTTTGCTGGCTTTTGACAAACTCACGAGTCACGCGCAGCAGGTCGGCCATCCGCTGGGGATCGGCCTCTGCGACCAGATAATCTACGATACACTCCAAAACGTTTGTCGTGTCTCGCACGACGGAGGGATTCTCGCTCAACAGGGTGAAGTCGAGGATAACCTTGAAGAACTCGACGAGGTCATCGTGATCTCGCTCGCTCTCCAGCTCATCGTGGTAGAGACGCAGTTCCTCGCTGCTCACCCGAAATAGCGATTCCGCCATTGCCTGGAAGCACTCCTCTCTCTCCTCGATCGAGCCGTCGGGAACGCTCTGTTTGACGAGGTTGTCCAGATACGAGGTGATCGATTCCAGTCCCTTGTCCTTGGTTCCCACAATGATGCGGCCCTTGTCCTTGAAGCTCGGCAGGTCCGGATGGTCCTCGCTTTCCAGGGGACTCTGCTCCCCCTCGGCGGGCCGTCCTTCACCGAACTGTCCGACGAGATACTCGTCGAGAACCCTGTAGGAGATGTGATCGAAATCCGCCTTCCACAGTTTTGTAACGACGTCCTCATCGGGCTTGCTGTTGTGGATTTCGTTCTTGATGAGATCGACGAACTTCTCCAGCTCGTTGAACGTCACGGAGCGCTGTATGCTCAGTTCCCCGACGCCGTCCTTGTACAAAAGAAAGGCGATGCTTTCGTCGCGTTTCTCGTTGTCGTAGACAGTCTCGTCGAACCATTTGATCTGATGCTTCTCGACCGCGAGCACCAACTCTTCTTCGCGCTGGAAGAAGGCCTGGAGTGTGGCGTCGAACTCCTTGGCGAACTTGATCAGGTTTGGATTATTTTTTGCGTATATCTTTTTGCCGTGGATAAACTTGGTGAGAGCACTTATGATAGCGCGCACTTCACCCAGCTGGCGCGGGTCCACTGGCTGTTCAGCCTCGACGGTCGGATTCTCGAGCTTTTCGGTCATAGAGTCTTTCAAAGGTCCAAGGAGAGGCATCAAGCAATTGACATGCCAGGGGGGCGGAGCCAAAGCCTTGTGTTGCCAGGACTTTCTGCTTTGCAGGAGCGGGCGGGTGTTGCATTATGCGAGCCAGGCATCTCGTTGACATCGATCGAAGCCGGAGAGGATAACACTTGAAAAGACTGCTAGTTGCGGCTGGAATCATTGGGATCGCAGCGTTGACGCTCGTATCCACGGGGCTCGGCAACGAGGACTCGGCCGAACCCTCCCGGGAGCCTGGCTATGTCCGCGCTCCGGAAGCCACTGATCCCTATCTCATCACCAGCCTCATCTATGGCGGCCGCCCGGATTCTGCACTGGCCGTATTGAACTCAGGCGAATTCGCGGGATCGTCGGATCCGATGGTCTATCTGCTTCGCGCCAGGGCGATACGTGGTCACCTGTCGGATGAAGACGATGACAAGAAACTCGTCGCGCGGGACGCAGCGGAGATGGCGGCGCAGCTCGACACCGTGATCGCGCTGTGCGACGAAGCGCTGCAACACGAGGCCGCCGACCCCATCTATCTCTACTACCGGGGGCGGGCGTGGTTGGGCAAGGCTCAGTTCAATGTGCTGACCCGGAGCTACTGGAGCGCGGGACGAAACGCGGGCAAGGCGAAGAGCGATCTGGAGAAGTTTCTGAAAAACTCGCCGGATCACGCCGACGCCCAGGGCGATCTTGGCGCCTTTCTGTATTTTGCCGACACCCTGCCGGGTGTGATCAAGTTCTTCAGCAAACTCCTTTTCTTTCCGAGCGGTGACCGGGACCGGGGTCTCGAGATGCTTAATTTCGCGGCGTCCAACCCATCCATGTTTCGAGTGGACTATCAGGTTGCCGTTGCCGCCATCGACTTCTTGTTCGAAGGCTATCTGGAGCAAGGGGCTGTCGCGATGCGGGCGTTGGTCGACGAGCGGCCCGGTTACACACGACTCGTCGAGCCCTTTGGCGTCCTAACACCTCTCGATCCGCTCAGAGTTCGGGAGTATCAGCGGCTGGAAGACCACGTTCTCGCCACACGTCTCGGCATGACCGGAGCGTGGATGGACTGGAGTCTCATCAAGCGGATTCGGCTGCACCGCGCGTACGCGGATATGTATTTCCGGTCACCCAGTGCGGCATTGGAGCAGTTCACCGAGTTCATCGAGGACCCCGAAGAACGACCCGACTGGGCGCTTCCCCTAGCCCTGATCAACCGGGGACAGCTCTACGCCAAGAGTGGCCGTACCGATGAGGCCCTTGCTGCCTTCGAGACGGTTCTGGCAGATGACTATATGAAACACTTTCACGACCTCGCAGGTCAGATGTCAAAGTCACTCGAAAAACCGTGGAAAACAATCGATCTCGATGATCTCGATTTCATCGGAGCTATCTACGACGGTGATCTGGCGGCGGGTGGAGCCGGGTTAAAGGAATACGGTCGCCTCTACGGCAGGGATGTCGTCTTTTATTTCTATCTGGGTGAGTTGGAAGTTTTTGCACAGGATTTCAACGCAGCTCAGCGCGCGTACGAGACATGCCTGCGAGCCGAGATCGAAGGCGGCGACCAGAGCTACCAGATGTATGCTGCGTTGCGGCTGGCCGAGATATCCGGGCTCCAGAACCGGTACAAGGAAGCGAAGGAATATGTCAAAAAGGCGAGAGAATACCTCCACGTCGGATACCTGTTGGACTTCATGATCCACTCGAGAGAACATTATTACGAACTTCTTGAAAACGGCACTCTCACTACACCCCCAACACTCCTCCTCAAGACTTCGGCCGGCCATTCTGCGGCACCACAGGCCGTTCACCAGTGACCTCCCAAAGTGGGAGAGCTGCTCTCGACAGAGCGTTTTGACGCGCAGCGGTCCCAAAGTGGTGGCATTGAGTTCATATTCTGTCGGTGAACCGCAACCCCGTACTCTCCCCACCCTTTTTTCGCCCACAACGAGTTCCTTGCACGCAATTGACCCACTCCCGGCATGGCATAGCGTTTGCTTACCTGAGCAGTGCGCTGCAAGCGCGGCTCGACGAGAGAGCTTGGCAACTGTATTCAGATTCAGTCGGTTAAGCCACACCAAAAACTGGCCGCCGAGGCAGGGCGGCCGGAGCCTTGCTATTTGCAACGCAGACCAGCCGAATGCGCTGATTGCGAGCGAATTCAATGCAAACAACTGCAAAATTCACCACGTGTCCTTTCTCACTTTGGGGTCTGTTGTTGGCCCACCGTTCTTCGGTTCCACCACCGCAAGTGATCAGGGCGCCGGGACGGGCTTCGTCCTCCAGGAGAGCGTGCAATCGGATTACCATTGCAGCTCTTTCCATCGTCCTTTTCTCGCTTTTCTGGGTGTGTGGGGTGCATGCCGCTCCACCGACACTAGCTAGT
>CBDVBZ010000128.1:0-9501 GCA_965372355.1 uncultured bacterium
TCCGCACACGAGGTCGAGATCGCCATCCCCATCCACATCCCCCAGGGCCACACTATATGTACCGTTCGTCGGGCCCGAAGACCAGATCGGAAATTCGGTGAAATAGGTGGGCTGGGCGGCCAGGCGGGCCGGAGCGAGCGTTACGAACAGTGTGGTGATAAGGCCAAAAACAAATAGTCGCATTTGTACACCTGTTATGCGAGAGAAATGAGTTACCATCCTGGTAGGAGCACTATATCACAGTAGAAGGGCCAATCGATAGGGAGTTTCCCCCCAGTGCAACGCTCCTCGTCTCGGACAAAGAGTCGGACGCTCAGAGCGGCACTGATCGAGAAAGGGCCGGGTGTCTGTGCGACACCGGCCCCTGCAAGTGCAATCAAATAGACGCTGATAGCAACGACTCTCACATTCATTCCGACATCCTCTGCTTCTACCCTTTCCTCCCCAACAGCGAACCGAATAGACCTTTGCGTTTGCCTTTGCCGGTCTGCTCCCGAACGAACTCGCTGAACGATGTCGAACACAGAGACAGGCCCTTGTCGGACTCCACGACATAACCCCGCCGAACGAGGTCCTCGTTCACGTACGCATACTTCTTGTTGATCGTCTTGCCGGCAGCGAGGCGGGTGAGGTTGTCCCTCACCGGCTCGTCGAAATGATCCCAAATCGACCGGTAGTGTGGTTTTGCCTCCTCCATAAAGGCTTCCCGGACCTGGCCCCAGTTCAACTCGGCGTCCGGGTCGGACATGAGCGCTTCGAAAGCAGCGGAGCAGGCGATCTGCAAAAAGAGGGGAAAGTGCCCCGCCATCTCCAGGATCCGGGTTGAGTGGGGCTCGAGGGGAATGCCCTCTGTCTTCGATGGTGTGGTGATCAGATCGAGCGCGTCATCCCGGGAGAAAGGCCTGAGAATTAGATTGGAGAAAATGTTAAAGAATGGCGAATCGGATATATCCTTGTTATGACACATCCTTTGCAGGTCCTCATGCGAGGACGTCACGTAGGCCACACGGTACGTATTCGCCAGCGCCCTGAGAAACGAGAAGAACTGTTCCTCGAACCTCGGGTTGTTCGTAATGACCTCGAACTCATCCATCAGGATGACGATTCTTCTTCCTTCATCGTGCACTTCCTGGATGACGGCCTTTAGCTCATCCAAAGTCCGCTCCCTTCCCGTATAGTCAGCCGATTTGCTCTCGTAACTGAACATCTCAAAGAGAAAATCGATGAATCTGGGAATATCGAAGTCGAGATTCTGCTGGAAATCCAGGTAGGCAAAGATCGCCTTCTCGTGGTTGCGCATGTATTTTCTTCGGTTTCTCGAGTGGTAGATGTGATGGAGGAGCGACGATTTGCCGATTCGCCGATCACCGACAACCGAGATCGACTGCGGACGGGGGGCGTCGAGACGTGAGTAGATTCTCCGGACCTCACGCTCTCTTCCAAAAAACTCCGACGGGTGTGTGATCATCACACGATTCAGATACGGATTGCGCTTGCTGTGGCGATCCATATACTGGCTGAGGCCCGAAATGGACGACGTACCGGTATTGATCTCTTTGCAGCTTCTGTGCAGAACCTCGATATCGTTCAACAGCTCTCCAAAATCGCGATAGCGATTCTGCGGCTCCTTCTCCAGGCAACGTAGTATGACGTCCCTGAACTCCGCCGGGACCTCGTCGGCAAACAAGATATTGGTCTCGTTGAGTATGAGATACATCAGCGCGGCAGGAAATTCCGCTTCGAACGGAAAGGCCCCGTTCACCATGCGGTGAAATCCGACGCCGAACGCAAAGATGTCAATTCTGCCGTCGACAGGATCGTTCTTGATCTGCTCGGGCGCCATGTAGTAAGCGGTGCCCACGGTGGCTTTGCCTGTTGTTTGGACCTCGTCGTGAAGCAGCTTTGCCAACCCGAAATCGAGTATCTTCACCTGCTGCCCTTCGGTCTCCCCTTCGTTGATCATGATGTTGCGAAGCGTTAGGTCGCGATGGATCACGCCATGATCGTGCGCGTACTTCATAGCACTGCACGTCTGCACCGCCAGGGTGCACACCTGTGGCAGGGTCGGGGGCGAGTTTTTTGCGAGTTCAAGAAGTGTGGGGCCGTTTACCAGCTCCATCACCATATACGGGCGCCCCTTGTGTTCGGCCGTATCGAAGACCGTCACGATATTGGAATGGCTTAGGTTTGCCATCGCCCGCGCCTCGCGGAGAAACCGCTCCTTGACTTCGCTCGCCCCTTCCTCGTCCGACAGGAATTTGATCGCAACGGGTCTTTCGAGGCTTTCATCGAATCCGCTGTAGACAGTTGCGAATCCACCTTTCCCCACCCTCTTCTTGACGTTGTATTTATCCTGAAGGCGCGTACCAATCATTGCGATTCCCTCCCCCTCTTCATGTCTATCGTTCTCTCCGTAGTCTCATTCGAGACGATGTCGACCGACATCGTGATGTTGTCGAAGTGAGGATTGCGTAACTCAATCTCGTACCGGCCGGGATCCAGACTGATCTCGTGTCTGTCATCCTGGCGCGACTCCAACTCGCCGTTTATGTAGATGTCTGCATACGGCATGATTTTCAGGACCAACGTGCCCTGAGGCAGCTTTGTCAGCGTCTCCTGAATCGTTCGACTTCGGCTCGCAAGGGCGATTGTCTTTTCGATGGGCTCGTATCCAGACCGTCGGAGTACGAGTTCGTGCTCCCCGTACCCGAGAAACACGACGCTTGGCGTTGTTCCCTCTACTGCTCCATCCACGACAATCTCTGCGCCGGCGGGGGCGGACTCGAACGTGACCTGACATCTCAGCTTTGAGAAAGCGTGTTGAAGCGTGATCGTCGTGTCCTCCTGTATCTGGACGGTCGGCCACTCATGGGCCGTGTGTGCGGCCAATCGCAGACCGACGCGGTGGAACTCGCGAACCGGAATACCCTCCAGCGTTGCCGGGGTCCGCAGCCCCGTTCTCTCCCCGTCAAGAAGGATATCTGCCCCACTCGGTGACGACGTCACCTCTATGTGCCCCGTCTGTTCGACGAGTGCAAACGATGTATCAAGGGGCTCATCCTTCCTCAAATCGAACGTATCCGCAAATGCCTTGTATCCATCGAGCTCGATACGCACGAGGGTCTGTCCCGCGACTGCCGGCGCGTTCGTTATCGGAGATCGATCGATCCGTCTGTCGTTCAGAAACACCCAGGCGCCGGGCGGATCGGTACGAATCGTCACAAGCGTAGAATCTGCCTGCACCGTTTGCAAAGCCGTGCCGTCACCCCTCATGATCTGGTAGATCAACGCAGACACGACGACCAGGGCGACAACCCCTGCGGCGACCAGAATCACGGATCGAACTCGCGCCGGGCGCACCTTCTCCAGCCCCTCGATATCCTCTTCCTCAGCGCCCGCGAGATCGTCGATAACCTGCCAGATCGTGTGCATGCGGCCGACCCAGCGACTCCATAGACCCATCTTGAATGTGTAAGCGTCACCCGAGCTCTCCTTGTTCAGGAGGTCGTGGTGAAAGAGCTTCTCGAGAACCTCGTTCAGCTTCGCTGGGTCGATCTTGTATCCGATCTTCTCTCCATCTGTGAATTCGATAATGTCTTTTGCTGATACGGGCTTGACCTCTTTTCGGTTGATCTCGCCGATGACCGACAGGGCAATCTTTTCCAGGGGAGACAGTGAATTCCAGCTAAAGATCATTTGGGGTAGAGGGTTTTCGATGATCTCATCCGTGGCCGTCCGAAGATCCTCCATCCTGACGTCGTACTCCTGGTATTCATTCAGATGATCGACCAGGGCCTGGCAGTAGACCTGCGTGTAGAACGGCTGGCCGGCGGTGAGTTTGTAGATCTCCTCGGCGACTCCCTCCTCGTAGCGAACGCTGTCCTTCACTGGATCGTGAATCAGCCTGAACGTATCCCCCGTGCTGAGAAAACTTATACCGCGGTAGAGCGCCTTGGGGAGAAGACCCGACCAGAAGTCCGCCGTACGCTCGTCCAGCCGGTCGGATCCTGTGAATACGATAAACGCACCTTCCTTATAGTCGATCCAGTTGGCCAGCAGGTTTATTACCCCCGTGCTGATCAAATTCTTTTCGATATGAGACTCAAAAATCTCGTATTCATCAAAAAGCAAGATCAGCTTCTTGCCTGCGAGCGTCTCGTTGACCTTGACGATAAACTTCTCGAATTTGGAGAATGAACCCCCTTCGGGCTGTCCCAGGAAGTCCTTCTCCAACGAGAGCCCCGAATCACCAATGGCGTCGACGATTCCCTGCCCGAGCTTGATCAGAAAATCAAGGTCGTTCTCCACAGCCATTGCCTGCATGTCTATGAGGACGGGGAAGAACTCCGAGCCGAGACGACCGTCCTGAACCTGAAAGAGTATCGATGTTTTGCCGCTTCTGCGGCTGCCGCACAAAATGAGGAGACCACCCTTCTCCCCACCACTGACCTTTTTCTGGATATAGGCAAAGTCATCCTCGCGACCGAAGAACATCTTTCGGTCCTTGATGGGATTGCCAACAATGTAGGGATTGTGAATCGGTTGGAAACTGCCGTGGTCAAAGTCGTCCATAATAGCCGCCGTCAGTCCGCACTAACTTTGATGCCACAAACCGCATCTTCCCGCGGCGTTCTCAATTGGCCGGTGGTCCAGGCGGCTCGGGCAGCGGCTCGGGATCTGGTAGCGGTTCTTCATCGCCCCCGCTGACCCCGAGAACGATTGCGACTGCAGCGACTGCCGCGCCACCAACCCAGGCGGGCCAATACCACCACGCCCGGTCCTTGTCCAGAGACAGGCCACTGAGGTCTCGCGTCAGCTCCGGCTGAATCTCGATCCGAGAGACATAGTCTTTGTGCCCGGATTTCGTGACGGTGAGTTCATACTCGCCTACCTTGACGAGGTCGAGACGTAGTGGCGAGTCACCCACATGCGTACTATCCAGATACACATGGCAGTCCTTTGGCTTGTCGATAACAAGCGAGCCGAACATCTCTTTACGCAACTGCTCGTAGACATCGTTTACTTTGCCGGGGAAATCCAGCTCGTCGGCAGTCAAATCGGGGAATCTATTCAACGCGGTGCGTGCCGCATCCCGAGCGCCGGCGTCGTCGTTATTTTGTACGTAGACGGTGACAAGGTGGTTGTAGGCCCTGCGTAGGATATCATCTGAGTTCGTGTACTCCTGGATGATCTCCCGGAGCATTTCGATGGCTCGATCGTACTCGCCGTCGAGCCTCAGGTTGACAACCTGCTCGAACTTGGTTTGAATCGCATCCGTCGATTCGGCGTCAGCGGCGGCCTGGCCGACGGCGGGGGTTGGCGGGCAAAAAAGTGCTCCGGCAAACGCAACAAGGCACAGAAATCCAACGTACCTGGAGTACATGGGGATCCTCAGAGTGCAGAGATTCATGGCCAACCTCGCGAACACAGGGGAACGAGTTCATCCAGTCGGAGTCGAATCAAAGGTGCTGTGCCACAAAACTATACCGCAATTCCGGGGCCGATTTCAAGGCGGTTCTGGGATGGGCCCTCCCCCGGCGACGGGACGTTTCTAAATGTGCTTTACAGGCTGTTTTGCGAGGGCTTGCCCCCGCACGGCTGAAGTGCTATATTGAGGGCATTCAAGTCACCATATGAGAGGTTGACTATGCGACTCACTCGCAGACTCCCCCACACGTCGGGTATCGATAATTCTCCACTGCGGATCCTCGCTCTGATCATCGCGATCTGCCTCGTGGGCAGCTGCGGCGGCGACAATGGCGACGGGCTTCCAGCCACGAACCCTTTCGCGCCCGCAATGGAGGTCGAGAGTGGGTCGTTCGACGTCGTGGCGAAGGTCTCATTCAACGCCTGCAATTCGACGAAAGACTACAGCGGAACGTACAACATCACCTTCACGGACACGTCGTTTACGATGGCCGGATGGTCCGGGGATTGGAACGCGACTCCCAGCCAGCTGAAAGCCGACGGCGAATCGGCGCACACGATGATGGAGACCCGCGGTTGCACGATACGGACCTGGACCGAGGTCCACTTGACGTTCACGTCGAATGACAGCTTCTACGGAAACATCACCTACCGCAAACGTGTGTCGGGTACCTGTGACTGCTGCCCGCGGTGCACGAGCAGCTGGACGTTTAACGGTACACGTGTTACCAACTGACCCAACCGTCCCCACAACTATATAATCCAGGACCGGTTACGCCATCCACACCATTGCCTGACTCGTATCGACACATCCAACGCCGAAAACGGCGAGTTATCGGTTTTCTATGGGCTTTCCGTGTCCTCGTCAGCTATTATGGTAGCGATGGCCCCGTCCAAAGCGGTCCCGCTCACCGCATTGATTGAGGCCCTGGCATTTTTTCGCCCGCCCATGCTCGACAGAGAGGTTTCGCAAATATGCGTCCCGCTTCCTGCAATGTGTTGATCATTCATCCCCGCTTTACGCCGCATTCGTTCTGGAACTACCAGGCAACATGTGAAGTGGCCGGCGCGCGGTACTCCGCCGCCCCACTCGGGCTTATCACCGTCGCGGCACTTCTCCCGCGCGAGTGGAACATCCGACTGATCGACCGCAACATCGAGGACTTCTGTTCCGCCGACATCGAGTGGGCCGACATGGTAATGACGGGCGGAATGCTCCCGCAGCAGCCGGACATGATGCACTTGATCGAAACAGCCCATGCGCACAACAAACCGATCGTGGTCGGTGGCCCCGCCGTCACATCGAGTCCGCAGGTCTACGACCACGCGGACTTCAAAGTGATTGGAGAGGCCGAGGAGATCATGGACGATTTCGTCGCGGCGTGGCGTTCGGGAACAACGAGCGGAGAGTTCGCGGCGAAGGAGTTTCCAGACATGACTCTATCGCCGGTACCGCGTTTCGATCTCTTGAAATTCAAACACTACATGCACGTGGGGATGCAGCTCTCCCGCGGCTGCCCGTTTACCTGCGAGTTCTGTGACATCATCGAGCTCTATGGCCGCAAGCCGCGTTTTAAGTCGTCCGAGCAGATGCTCGGCGAACTCGAGGCGCTGCGAGATCTCGGTTACCGCGGACACGTCGACTTCGTCGACGACAACCTCATCGGCAACAAGAGGATCCTAAAGCCGCTCCTTGCCGACCTCGCCGGCTGGAACGAAAAGAACAACTACCCCTTCGAGTTCTCGACCGAGGCGAGCATCAACCTCGCCGAAGACGACGAGCTGCTCGATCTCATGAAGCGCGCGAATTTCTTTGCGATCTTCGTCGGCATTGAGAGTCCGGATACGGATACGCTCATTAGTACCAAGAAACTCCAGAACACACGGAGCAACATCGCCGAGAGCATCCAGAAGATCTACCGTGCGGGAATATTCGTAAACGGTGGTTTTATCATTGGCTTCGATGCGGAGAAAAGCGGCGTGGCCGACGGGATGGTCAACTGCATCGAAGACACGGCGATCCCCGTGTGCATGGTGGGGTTGCTCTACGCGCTTCCGAACACGGCGTTATCTCGGCGCCTGAGGACAGAGGGACGCCTTCACGCAGATTCCGATCGACCCGACGGCGTCAAGGACGCCGATCAGTGCACATCGGGTTTGAATTTCACGACGCTCCGTCCCCGCCACGAGATTCTGGAAGACTATCGAAGGGTCTTACAAGAGATCTACGAGCCGCGCGCGTTCTTTGCCCGTGTCGGCCGCATGGCGCAACAACTCGATGTCGCCGAACACCGGTTGACGCGACCGTTTCGCAATACACTACGCGATCTGCGAGCGGCCCGG
Organism: uncultured bacterium; assembly: GCA_965372355.1. Taxonomy (GTDB): domain Bacteria; phylum Krumholzibacteriota; class Krumholzibacteriia; order WVZY01; family WVZY01; genus CBDVBZ01. The sequence continues at coordinate 7,771 of CBDVBZ010000128.1, forward strand.
CGCATCGCGTGGCGCATCGGTGTGCTCTCCCCCACGGCGAGAGGTCCGTTCTGGCAAGCGTTGGGGCACTGTCTCGAGCACAATCCCCGCGCCGCACGCGTGGTGTTCTCGCAAGCCGCCCTCTACCTGCACTACGGCCCCTATTCCCGCTTCATGGTCGACAAGCTCGGAGAGCAGATCGACACCCTCGCCGCTGCGGGTGGCGAGATCGCATTCCCCCTCGAGGCATCGGCCACGCTCTAGCGCAGAACAGGCGGATCTCAACGCTCTCGCTCGGTCTCGAATCCCGCAAGCCGCAAGATCACTTTAGCATCGTGATCTTGTGGCTGCGCACTCTGTTGTCAAACTCGAGCCTTGGATAATAGGTGCCCGCCGGCCGCCATGCGTGAACCTCTGGCCCTTCCCCTCATCGGAAGGCGGCGGCGCACACGCCATTGCTTTCCGTACGCCCGTCAGTGAAGTTGTCGATCCAGAATCCCCGCGTCCTCCCAATCAATCTGGAATTGCGCGAGCGCATTGATGTACTTGGAGCTCGGGTCGAGATCGATGGCACGCTCGATGGCCGCTATGGCTTCCTCGTGCAGGCCGAGCGCGCTGCAGGTGATGGCCAGGTTGTAGTGAACCGCAGAGTTTGATGGATTCTCTTCGGCGGCACTCTGGAACTCACCTTTGGCCTTTTTCCAAAGACCCGCCTGGGCGTACTTGATCGCCATATCGGTGTGCGAGTCGCCGTGCGGCTCGAATTTCACTGTTGTCTTTACGAGCGTCGGCTGGATCTGGTTCAGAAACCGCCGGACGACCGTTTGCGATAGATTATCCAGCAGCTCGTCCTTTGTCGGCAGCTTGTCCGCCTCGTCCTGCCATCTCTTCTTTTTGAAATGCGCCGTCTCCGTCTTGACGGCCACGATCTCTCCGGTGTTGATGTTCGCCATACGGAAGGTCACACCGACAGTGCCTTCCCTGATGATGTATCCCCTGTCGATCAGAATCGTCTCCATGATCTCTTCCCTGACCTCCTCAACCTCGCCGTCCTTGTCCTTCTTTTCCACCGTACGATATTCCCCCGTACTGACTTTGCGCTCGACCTTCGTCACGCCGGTCTGATCGTCGATGCTATAGACGTCAACGGCACCGAATATCAAGGCATCGACTCCGGCGAGCTTTAGGTCGCTGACCGTGCCCGGGTCGACGTGTTCGGACTGGCTGAACTCACGCTCCGCGAGAATGCGCTCCAGCGCCGACCTCTCGAAAAGCTTGTAGTAGCCGATTTCAACAATGCCCTCTGCGATCTCTGCGGCGACGATCCTTCCGGATTGCTCCAGACCATCGAACTCGGCGACTGCCACGCGCTCGATACCCTCGACGTCGTAGAGCGCGGGAACCAGTTTTTCGTAGTACGCGGATTTCGCGCATGCCCCCAGCAACACGGCGAGAAGGATAAGCGCGACGCCGAACACGACGACGTGCTTTCTGTCAGCACCAGACGACTGCGCCCGACTACACCGGATATTCATGGCGGACTTCCTCCCTGTTCTTTGTGAATCGTGTCAAGTCTCCCGGAATGATCAACTTGCCATTACTCTGCAAAAGGCCTCGATGATCTCACTATTGATGAGGAAGCTGCGGGTGTGTCCTAGTGTAACACTGAACGTCGCCGTGCGGTCAACACTCAGTTGCCGTTCAAGATGCAAAGCTCTGGTATGCGAATTGCTGCCATTACCCGCGGAGGCG
>CBDVBZ010000129.1:0-9489 GCA_965372355.1 uncultured bacterium
TTGTACGAGAACTGGATGCTGTCGCAGCTGAGTGTGTCCGAGACCCAGAGCTGCTCCCACTGGTTGCCATAGCCGGGAAGGGTAGCGTATCCGCAAAGCTCGGGGTCTGTGCCGGGTGCGGCGCCGCACCACAGAGACTGATTCCCCTCGAGCGGCAGAAGGCTGCCAAACGTGCCGCCGTTGAGTTCGGTTCCATCGGCGATGTGAAAATACTCGTCGAGCTGCGCTGTCGCATCGACGGAGACCCATCCCTGTGCGTCCGGCGAAGAGCCGGCGTCGAATTCGAAGAACGCGAGTTCCACGGTATCCGCCACTGTCGTGGATCGTTGAACGGCCGCGGCAGGCACCAGAAGATCGGCTGGCGCGGGTTCCTGGACGGGAGCGGAGTAGATAAACGGTTTGGTGGTCCGATGCCTGGATTTTGAGGACGCCGATGTGAAGACAAACGCAGCAAGCACCACCAGTGACATCGCAAGCGGGAATCTCATCGCTCCTCCCTTTGTCGAGCGTTCACTGTCGAAAGCAGCCGCGTGCCGGTGGTCAACGGTGCGCGGACAGAGATCGGACTTAAATCATCGGCAGGGAGATCGGTTGTACGCCGACGCGCGGCTAGTCAGGCGGGGTTTTGGGGAACACTATTAAACGACAACAAGCGCAGCGCAGGCCCCGGCTATTGTCCGATTGCCCCTCAGCACTTTTCTATCTAAATATAACACAAGGATTAACGTCAAGCAACCACTCACGGGCCCGCCGGTGGGTATGCGACGGGGGGCAACCCCGCACCTGGTCCCTTAAGTTTCGGTATATAGCGCGTCTATCTGTTTCTTGAGCTTCTTTTCGACGACGGCGCGTTTGACCTTGAGTGTGGGAGTAAGCTCGTTGCCTTCTATCGTGAAGTCTTTTTCCAGCAGTATGAATTTCTTGATCCGCTCGAAGCTCGCCAGGTGCTCGCTCATCTCCTCGATCTCGTTGTGATATTTCTGAACGACCTGCGGGTGCCCGACCAGTTCGCCGTCGCTTTGGTCGGTGATCCCGGCGGCCTGCGCGAACGCGCGGAGGTTCTCCATGTTGGGAACGATGATTGCAGAGAGGAACTTCCGTTTGTCTCCGACAATCATGGCGGTGCTGATGTACTTGTTCGTCTTGAACAGGTTCTCGATCGGCTGCGGCGCCACGTTCTTGCCGCCGGCCGTTACGATGATGTCCTTCTTCCGATCCGTAATTGTGAGGAACCCGTCGTCATCGAGGTACCCGATGTCACCGGTATGAAACCACTCGCCGTCCATCACTTCGTTCGTCAGGTCCGGCTTCTTGTAGTATCCGAGCATGACATTCGGACCCTTGACCACGATCTCACCGTCGTCGGCAATCCGTACGGTGACACCCGGAATCGGTTTGCCGACCGTTCCAAACTTGAAATTGCCAAAAGTGTTTGCCGCGATGATGGGCGATGTCTCCGTGAGCCCGTACCCTTCCAGAATTGGGAGACCGGTGGCATAGAAGAACTCGGCGATCTCGCGAGCGAGCGGCGCGCCACCCGAGGCAAAGAAGCGGAGATTTCCACCGGTGATCGCCTTGAGTTTGCGAAAGACCAGCCGATCGGCCAGTCGATACTGCAGCTTTGTCGATCCCTTGAGCCGGTTCTCCAGCGTCTGGCGGACGTATCTCTTGCCGACCTGTATCCCCCACATAAACATGGCTTTTTTGAACGGGGAACCGGCGGTCACCCTGTCCAATATGCGCGCGTACATCTTCTCGTAGAGCCGCGGGACACTGATCATCGTGGTCGGTGCGACCTCGGTAAGGTTCTGCGCAATGGTGTCAAAGCTTTCGGCGTAGGCGATCGTCGCGCCCGCGTGCATCATGGCGTAGTAACCACACGTCCGCTCGAATACGTGACTCAGCGGCAGAAATGATAGACACCGATCCTCGGGGCCCAGCTCGAAGACCTCAAGCACGCCCAGAACGTTGGACACGAAATTCCGGTGGTTGAGAATCGTTCCCTTCGGGTCGCCGGTTGTGCCGGAGGTGTAGATGATGCTCGCCCAGTCGTACTTACCGATCGTGGCGATTCTGTCGCCAAAGCTCTGGTCATCAAGCGAGTTCGTACCGATCTCGATGAGTCTCTCCAGACTGATGGCCGATTCCGCGGTAGCAGCGCTGTCGAACGTGATCACGTGGGAAAGGCTCGGGAGATTCGCGTGGATCGACTCGATCTTCTCGAGTTGCTCCGTCGTCGAGACAAAGATGGCCCGCGGCTCACTGTCTTTCAGAATGTACTCGATCTGTTTCGGAGGAAGAGAGGGGTAGACTGGGACGCTGATGAGGCCCGCAGAGAGAATCGCGAGATCGGCGATCGCCCACTCGTGACGGTTCTCGGATAGCAACGCGACCCGGTCACCCTTCGCAAGGTTGAGCGCACTCAGCCCGCGGCTGGCCTTATCAACCGAATCGAATGTCTGTTCGTGGGAAATGTTCGTGTATTTGCCGTCGCGTTTGTGCTGAAAGGCGTCGGCCTTGTTGTGCGTCTTCACCGCTTGGTGAAACAGGGAGGGAATCGTATCGACCGCCATGCACCGCCTTCCTTCTCACGCCCTGGGAATCAACCGGGATCGAACAAAAACGTGGGGGGTAACGCGGCTGTATCCGTTCGGACTATGGTTGCCCGGCGGCTCCCCTGTCAACAGAATAACACCCTCCCATTCTTGTGTAACAGAAAGACGACACATTGAGTTACGGCCGCGCCGAAGGATCACCCGTGGAAACGTAGCCGGATGGTGCTCCGGTGCCCGGTCTCTCTCGGGCGGAAACCGGACATTTCTGAACGTGGTTTACAGAGCTCCAACGACATGCTTGACTTACCGGCGGCGGGACAGTAGACTATCGGCTCGCATGGGACAGAATATTCCCCACGTCCCCCCACACCGGACTGTGCATTTGGATTTGTGATTTGGAGCTTAAGGGGGTTCCGAATGGGTCTTCGCGCGTTTTCGACCATCATAATCGTAGTCCTGGTCGTGTCGGCGCTGGGCTGCTCGATAACGAGGCCACGGCCGGTTATGAAAGACGACTACATACCGTCCGCCGCCGAGAAGATACTGTCCATTGAGCTGATCGGTGGTAGTGAGATCGAGTTCGACGAGGACGGCGGCAGATATTCGACGGATGATCGCATGATCCGCGGGACCTCAAAGGCCGGGATGGCGGAGGAGATCAGCATCGATGACGTTCAATCGTTGAACGTCGATAGGATTAGCACCGGGTTGTCGCTCACGGCGACTTTTACGGGGCTTCTGGTTATGAGCCTCGCGATTATGTACACGGTGGGCATGCACGCCCAGTGGTTTTCCAACTAGACAGCGGATGCCCGCCGGATCGCCCTTGACAGGTTCTCCTGGAAGACGTGAAGGCCGGTCCGCAGCTTGTCACGAACATGGGGGGTGCCAGCCGTGATGACCCCCGACCGAAGCAGGGGAGGAAGTAGCGTCATGTGCAGCCGTAAGTTCCTTGGTATTATCGCCGCAGTTTTGCTTCTGGCGCCGGTGACAGCAGACGCCTTCGATGGAAACCGCAAGGGATTCCTACTCGGGTTTGGTGTGGGCGGGGGCGTAGCGACCTATACGCAGAATCTGAAGATCAATCTGCCGGATATTCCCCCCGACCGGACATCCTCACGGGAGACGCCTGGCGCGATCGCCACCAACCTCAAGGTTGGATGGGGGCTCACCGACCAGTTACTGGTCTACTATATGACCGAGGTGGCGTGGTTTTCGCACAGCGACGTGTTTATCTACGACAATCCCCGCACGGATGTCAAAGAGATCCACTGGGTTGTTGATGGTTTTGATGCGCCCTCGAAAGACATCTGGATTGCGACCGGTCTTCTGGGGCTCGGCGTGACCTACTATCTGGGAGATGACTCTCCCTGGTATGTGATGGCCGCCGGTGGCGTATCGACATGGACCGCTCCGTTCGAGAACGACAATTGGCTGGCGCCATTCAACGGTCAGGCGCAAACCTGGTTCGGCTACTCCGCCCTGGTTGGATTCGGCTGGGAGTTCATGAAGCACTGGACGGTCGAGGCCACCGCCATGTGGGGCAATCCCAGTGAAACGGGGTCGGCCGACCTCGAGGTGACCTCGAACACGGGTGCGTTGTTGATCATGGTCTCCGGCGTCGCCTACTAGACAACCCCATCACGCGAGCATCTCGTAGCTATATGGTTACGGGGATCCCCGTCCCAACCGTTTCCCTTCAGACACCCGATTTATTATGTGGCCATGTGGTCACATATAGGTCTATCCGAGTTGAACGGGCGTCGTCAAGCCTTCCGTTACTCTCTGAAATCACTAGGCTTAACGAAATAGAAGTGATTTGTGGGCCCGTGTCCCTTACCCATGTCCAGGGAAGATCGGATCGCCCGTGAGATATAGATCTTCGCGTTGGCGACCGCCTCGACGAGAGGCTCACCCAGGGCGAGCCTCGCCGTTATCGCGGCAGAAAACGTGCAGCCGGTGCCGTGGAGGTTACGCGTTTCGATAAACTCTCCTTCGAAGTTCCGGAAGCGGTCACCATCGTACAGCAGGTCCGTCGCCTTGTTGAAATCAGCGTGGCCTCCCTTGATCAGCACGTTTCGACAACCGTAACCGAGTATGCGTCTGGCCGCCTCTCTCATGTCATCGGTCGATTCGATCGGCATGTCGGCGATCAGCTGGGCCTCGTGCAGGTTGGGTGTAACGACGAGGGCCAGGGGAAGCAACTGGCTCTTCAGTGCATCGATGGCGTTATCGTTGAGCAGCTTGTACCCGCTTTTCGAGATCATCACGGGGTCGACGACGAGGGTGTCGGGTCCTCGTGCAGAGAGCTTCGCGGTGACCGCACGGATGATCTCCGGGGAGGCGAGCATTCCCGTTTTGGCGGCGGCAATGTCGAGGTCATCGAGGACCGCATCGAACTGGGCCTCGATGAGAGCGATTGGCAGCTCGTAGGCCTCCCTCAGCGCGACCGTGTTCTGTGCGGTTATCGCCGTCACGACCGACGCCGCGAACACGCCGTGGGCATGCATCGTCTTCAGATCTGCCTGGATGCCGGCGCCGCCCCCCGAATCCGATCCTGCAATCGTCAAAGCCTGTTTCATGCGTCCCTTTCTCTGCTGCGGTGGGGGCCCGCACCCGTCCGCGGGCGTCACTGGCGCTCGCGCTCGTTGCCGATACGCAGCATCGTTGCCAGTTCGGTTGTCGCGGCCCGCGGGTCTTTGGCGCCGCATACGGCGCCGATCACGGCGACCCCCCAGGCGCCGCCTTCGATCACCGGCTCCAGGTTGGAAGCATCGATCCCGCCGATGGCGATGACCGGTATAGTGACCGCGGCGCATACCTCGCGCACCGCGTCCGGGCCCTTTGGCTCACCGGGTTTGCTCTTCGACGATGTGGGATAGACGTGGCCAAACCCAACGTAGTCGGCACCTTCCGACTCGACCCGGCTCGCCTCATCAGGTGTGGAAGCGCTGCCCCCAATGAGTTTCGATGGTCCCAGCAAACGTCGCGCTTCCGCAACGGGGAAGTCCCGCTGGCCAAGATGGACGCCGTCTGCATCCAGGGCCATCGCAATATCGACGCGGTCGTTGACGATGAATGTGGCGCCCGTTTCCCGGCAAAGCCGGCAAATGAGCTCGCCGGTTTCCAGTACCGCACGCGACCCCAGCCATTTCTCCCGAAACTGAATCGTGTCGGCGCCTCCTCCGAGGGCCATCATGGCAAGCTCGATGTGGCTGAAGCGATCCTGAATCGTCATGTCGGTGATGACGTGGAGTTTTCCGATCGGTGGTTTCACAGTGCTCCCAGCGCCTTCTCAAACGCCTTGACCTGCTCGGCGATGTCTTCGTCGGCGAGTATGGCGGAGATCACGGCCACCCCACCGGCGCCTGCGGCGATGCAGACCGGCGAACGTTCCGGCGTGATACCGCCAACGGCGAATACCGGAATCGTCGTTTTGGCACACACCTGTTTCAACGCATCGATCCCGGCCGGCGGCCCGTAGGCGGCCTTCGACGGCGTCTCGTAGACCGGGCCAAAGAAGACGAAGTCTGCTCCCGATTCTGCGGCACGCCGCGCGCCATCCAGCGAGTGGCAACTTGCACCGACCAGCGACTCGGGACCAAGCAGGTGCCGAGCAGTCGCCGGTGGAAAACCGGCCTCGGAGCAGTGCACGCCGTCGAGCCGGGCCGCGAGAGCGACATCGACACGATCGTTTACGAGAAGCGCTGCTCCGTGCCGCGATGTCACTCCGCGCAGATCGCGCGCAAGCTCGAACAACTCGCGCGCGTCGAGGTCCTTCTCGCGAAGCTGGACGAGGCGCACACCCGCCCGACACGCCGCATCGATCGCGTCATTCAAGCCCGTTTTCGGCAAACGCGATGTGGTGTCGGCGCCCGGCGAAGCCGGCCGGCATTTTGCTCTGTCCGTAATCAAACAAAGACGAAAATCAATCATTCGGATCGGTATCGATCATTCCGTCGAGCGGGCTCGACGCCGACGCGGAGAGTTTTTTGGAGATGCGCCCGGCTCGATACGCGAGGCGCCCCGCCTCGGCGGCCAGCCGCATGGCACGGGCCATCTGAACGGGATGCTTGGCCTCCGCGACGGCCGTGTTCATGAGAACGCCGTCGATTCCCAGCTCCATCGCCACCGCAACATCGGAAGCGGTGCCGACACCGGCATCGACAATGATGGGTATCTTGACGAGCTCGCGGATGATTCTGAGGTTGTATGGGTTTCGGATTCCCATCCCGGACCCGATGGGAGCACCGAGCGGCATGACTGCGGGGCACCCCATGTCGGCAAGTTTTTGACAGGTGATCGGGTCGTCGTTGCAGTAGGGCAGTACGATAAAACCATCGGCCAGCAGCTGCTCGGCGGCCTTGAGCAACTCGGGGACATCGGGGAACAGTGTCTCCTCATCACCAATCACCTCGAGCTTGACCCACGGCGTGTCGAGTGCCTCGCGCGACAGCTGTGCGGTCAACACGGCCTCCCTCGCCGTGTAGCATCCCGCCGTATTGGGCAAGACGAAGAACTTTTTGCGATCGAGATGTTTGAGGACGCTCTCGCCCTCCTGTTCCTCGAGATTGACACGGCGGATGGCGACGGTAACCATCTGCGCACCACTTGCCTCGAGCGCCTCGAGCATCACGTCGAGGCTCGGGTACTTCGAAGTCCCCAGTATCAATCGCGTCTCGAATGTCCGATCTGCAATCTTTAGCACGTCTTTCATTTCTATTTTCCTTGTCTGGGCCGCGGACGCAGCAGGTGGCGCCGAACGGGAGCGAGCGCAGCGTAAGCGAGCACGGGTGGGCTGTTCGGCGCCACCTGCTGCGTCTGCTTCCCCTAGCCTCCCTGGACGGCGCGGATCACTTCGATGCGATCCCCGGGATGGACCTCGTGCGCGTCCCACTGCAGCTTGGGAATCACACGATCGTTCACGGCCACGGCGACGCCGCCCCGGTCGACGGCAACACCGATATGTCTCAACACATCGGTTAGCATTCCGGCTTCGTCAATCTGTTGCTTTTTCCCATTTATCGTGAGTTCCATAGTCTGCTACTTGTCGGTGAAACGGCGCGGATCGAAGGATGCCAGGTCATCCGTAGTCTTGCCGTCAGTGATGAGATCACACATCGCATACGCGGTTAGCGGTGTAAGGAGTATCCCATGGCGGAAATGCCCGGTTGCATAGTAAAGCTTCTCGATCGCCGTCGTTCCGACAATCGGCATGTGATCCCGGCTGCCCGGGCGCAGACCCACATCGATCGATTCCAGCGGTAAGTCGTAGATCGAGGGGACGGCTTCCCATCCCCTTTCGAGGATACGCATGATTTCGCCCGCCGTCGGTGTCTTGTCGAATCCCATCTCTTCCTGAGAGGCGCCCACGATCAACCGGCCGTCGTCCTTCGGAACCAGATAGACATCAGGCGAACGAATCACGTGCTTGAAGTTGACATCCCCGTTCTGACGGAGCGAAAGCACCTGGCCCTTTATCGGTCGAACCGGTGGGCGCAGCGCCTCGGGAATACCTCCGATCCGTGAGGACCAGCTGCCCGCCGCCAGAACGACGTCGGTCGCCTCGGTGACTCCCGATCGAGTCGACACACCGAACGCCCGGTCCGCGCGAATCTCGATCGCTTCTACTTCGGTGTTCTCTTCGAGTTTTCCGCCGCGCTTGACAAAGGCACTCCTCAACGTCTCCACAAGGCGCCGGGCGTTTACCTGTATGTCATCCGGCAGAGAGATCGCGGCCGTGACCTTGGGTGAGAGAAGCGGTTCCTTCTCTTTGGCCTCGCTGCCCAGCATCCATTCCACGGGCAAACCGAGATGCCGGCGAAACTCGTAGAGCCGCCGGATCCGTGCCATGTCGTCCCTGTTGAAGGCAACGATCAGCGTGCCGTGCGGATCGAGGGCGACACGCTGTCCGGTGTCCTCCGCGAGCTCGTCGACAAAGCGGGGAAACATCTCGAGGCTCCTCGCCCCGACGCTGAGGAAATCCTCCTCCTCGAACCCGACTTCGCTGTGCGGTGCGAGCATACCGCCGGCCACCCAGCTGGCCTCCCGGCCGGCATCGCCGCGATCAAAAACCGTGACCGCACGGCCGCGCCGCAAGAGCTGCCAGCCGAGCGAGAGCCCGATGATGCCCCCGCCCACAATGACGATTGGACGTTCGCCGAAACCTGTTGTCATGAGAACCGTATAGAAGTTAAGAGGGACGCGTCCGTCAAAAACAAACCGACGATGTCCTGAGCGGAACCGCCGGCGGTGGGGATTCCCTTCGCCGGCATTACCCGGATCAGGTTCAAAGGGTCTAATCTCAGCCCGGCGTAAACGAGCACCCCTCAAATCGATATTCTAACCGTATGTAGGATACCACACGACGGGGGAGTGTCAAGCGCGGGGCGACGGGCGCAGAATCACTATTATTGGTGTTATTCCGCGTGTTTCCGCTATAATGACCCGAACTTTCATTACCCCACATGCACAGGAGGCGTAGCGATGCTCACAGCCAGCCACAATCGTACCGGGGCACGGCGGTTATTCCCGGCCGCGATGACCCTGGCCGTCCTTTCCATCATCACGATTTCCATGCTCGGTCTTCCCGCGCACGCCGGAAAATACACGTATCCGGAGGCAAGGAAGACAGATGTCACCGACAACTACCACGGCACGATGGTGGAAGATCCGTATCGGTGGATGGAAGACCCCGAAGCGGAGGAAACTGTCAAGTGGGTCGAAGCGCAGAACAAGCTGTTTCACAGTTTTATCGAAAACGAACCATCGCGCGAAGCCGTTGAGAAAAGGATCACCGAGCTCTGGAACTATCCAAAATACTCGTTGCCCTACAAGTACGGCGAGCGCTATTTCTTCACAAAAAACGATGGGTTGCAGAACCAGTATGTTCTTTATGTGCAGGAATCGCTCGATGGCGAGGCCAAGGTCGTTC
>CBDVBZ010000130.1:0-9406 GCA_965372355.1 uncultured bacterium
GCGATCGTGAGTCCACCCACCCGTCATCGCTGTGGACGAACCGGCTTTTCTTGCCTTCGTAGTCCGATACGTAGGCAAACGTGGACGCATAGACCTCGGATCCGGGTTGTCTATGAACGAATATCTCTTTGCCATTCTCCAGTCTGAACACCGCACCGCCAAAGATTGCCGAATGCGGCACGGCGTAAGTAACACCGTCCATCTGAAACGCGTAAATCGACTCCTTGTCCCGCAAACGGTTGTCCAGCGTCCGGACCTCACGAAACGTCCTCGAGTTCGTGAAGTAATGGTCGTATGGATTGCTCTCGACGTGCTCCTTGCCATCGACCGACCAGACCTGGCTCGCCGGGTAACGGCGTTCCCATTCTCCCCACTGCGTCTTCTCGCTGACCGCGATCTCCTTCAACGACGTTCCTTCCAGTTCACCTCCGATTGCGTTGCCGGTGATGATCGACCACCAGCTATCGGTCGGACGATCGCGCATCACGAGGCCGGCATTGAGCAAGCCTCCGGATGGTTCGAACAACAACTCTTTTCCGGCATAGCGACGGTCGTACACGACGCCCGCATTGGCGAGTGGTCACCACACCGCCGCTACCGGGACGGCTCCAAAGCGGTCGTTTACGACCTCGTGATGATTGAGCAGGTTCAAACTATACGCGTGGGCTTCCCCATCGATCACGACGCCGAGGATCCAAGCCTCGTCGGGGATATCGGCTTCCGTTGCGAGGACGAACTGTGGATCGAAATCCGCCGGAATCCCTCCCCTTGCAAGAAGCATATCGACGCCCTCCGGCGGGGTGTCACCCTGCGCGTGCACGTCGAGCGGAACGAGCGCAAAATCAAGAGAAGCACCCGCGGCGAGCAGACTCAACGCCAGCGTCAAAACAATGCGCGTATTCGTGTTCTTCACAGTCTCTCCTTTTCCGGGCGATCCGTGGAATATGGCGCGCCCATGGTCGTGTCGCAATGGCCTCCCCATCGGACACACTGATTTCGCTTCACAAAGGCGTCGCCATTGCGTATGTTGGTCGAGATTTGTTGGAAGGACTTACCGGCAACCACTCGCCACAGATACTTTTTTCAAATCCCGCCCACTCGACTCGCTGTCAATGAACGTTCCCCTTGGAGGCGTTGCATGCGCTTTGCCAGGATACTCGCCCTGGCCCTCTGTGTAATCTGGGTCGTAACACCGTCGACAGACGCGTCGGCACAGGCATGGGCGCAGCCGGGCGGGGGATACTTCGTCAAGTTCTCCGGCAACTATCTCTTCACCAACGAGGAGTGGAGCGTCGACGGCAATGAGCAAGAGATCGCGGCGGATGACCCTCGGATCACGGATGGCTGGTTTCGCGATGTGTCCTTCTTCGCTTATGCCGAGTATGGCCTGTCCGATCATTTGACACTCGTCTCGAGCGTCCCCTTCAAGATACTGACATCCAAGTTCACGCAGGACTCGGGTGGTGGACTGCCACCGAGACGAGTGACGCTGACCAATCGGGGGCTCGGCGATATCTGGATCTCGTTGCGAAGATCGGTGTTGGTCCAACCGTTTGGGCTGACCGTCCAGGGCGGTGTCAAGATCCCCCTCTACGGACAACCGGAGCAAAAGGGTTTTCTAACCGTGCCGCCGCTTGGCACGGGGTCTGTGGATGCGGAGATCGGCGCGTATCTGGGTAAGAGCCTGTACCCGCTCAACGGGTATGTGAGCGGGGGCATCGCGTATCGGGTTCGCGGTGGCGATGTGCACGACGAAATCCCGTTCAATGTCGAGGCCGGCTATACCCTTCGCAGGCTGTTCGCAAAGATCCGGGTCGATGGCGCGCGGAATACCGAAAAACCCGGCGGAAGCGTGATCGCGGGCGACGAGGACTATCTCAAACTGAGTCCGACGCTCGCCTGGTCGTTTGCCGATCGGTTCGTCCTCGCCTTCGAGGCGTTTCACACATTCTGGGGCAGGAACACGCTCGCGGGCACCGCCTACTCGCTGGCCGTCGTCTTCCTACCGAGCCCCTGACCGCGCACCACGAGACCCCACGCGACACCCTAACCCATTGACATTAATCATGTTGAATCTCCAGGGTCCGCCGAATGGATTGCAACCCGTCGCAGTCACACCGCGGTGTAAGGTATCGCCGTCGCGCCCGACGAATCATCTATGCGCGAACACTTTGGGATGCGAAGAGTCGTAGCGGTCATTGGGGTAGCGGCCGTTATCGCTATGGTTGTCGTCGCTGGGTGCAGCGAGACCAGCGTCGACGTCCTCGAGACAAACGACGGGCCTGCACCAGGTGATTCGTCGCTTCCCGATGGTTTTGTCGCCTTCAATCGCCCCCCCAGTCCTCCTTTGAGCTTTACGGTTCCCTGTCCTCTGAATGATGTGCCCGATGGCGTCGACAATCCAAATGTGATGTTGGGGTGTCCGTTCCCCGACTGCATCCCCGCGATCGAAGCGCCGGATTTCGCATCCGTGCGCGACGCGGCTGTCGTCGGCTACGAACGCGTCGTCGTCGTGGAGATGGACGGCCAGGTGAGAGGTTTTCCCATCCGTATTCTCATGTATCACGAGGTCGTGAATATCTGCTGGACGTTGTCGGATGGGACAAGGGAGTTCACCGCTCTCACGTACTGTCCGATCGTCGATGTCGCCGTGCACTTCGTTCCCGAACTCGATTGCGGCGAACCCGGACCGATCAAGAATTATGGCTATGGTGTGTCGGCCGGGCTCTATAACGGCAATCTGATCGTTTACCGGAGAGGGACGGTAGGTGAGGTGGACGGCTTGTTTGTTCAGATGTACGGTGGTGGTCTGAACGACAACTGTCTCGCGATCGCGAGAGTCGCGACGGATATGCCGGTGAGCCTCTTCGCAAAGCTCTACCCCAACGGTGAGATTCTCACGGAGAACACGGGAATGCCAAAACCGGACGGCGGGTACGACCTGTTCGACCACCCGTACGCGGAGTTCTGGTTGAGCCCCGATCTGTGCGTCAACGGACTGTGTTTTTCCGTATCGTCCACCGATGATCGTCTCTATGTCAAAGAACCCGTCTACGGCGTCTACACTCCGACCCAGGCAAAGGCGTACCCGCTCGATGATTTTAATCGGAGGGTTCTGAACGACAGCCTGGGTGGAGTCAACATCGTGCTTTTTAACGACCGTGTGGCAACGGTGGCCTTCGAATCCGTCGTGGACGGCCAGAAGCTGACGTTTTCATTGCTCGATCGAGACCGAAACGGACTCCCTCTCTTCGAGGACGCGGAAACGGGCTCGCTGTGGACGTTTGATGGGATCGCGGTGAGAGGTCCGCTCGAGGGCAGACGCCTCGCGCAGATGGTCGGCTATCGATCGTTCTGGTTTGCCTGGGCCGCGTTCTTCCCCGAGACACTCGTTCACGAATTCTAGTTTTCACACTGCGCCGCGGTGATAATCAAACCGTCATCGCTATCAACCACGTACGCAAAAAACCGATCCGCTGCAACACCCAGCACGACGCCACCCAGGCGGAGCGATCCGGTGATCGCCGGGGCCGCCGGTTCGCTGATATCGACAACGTGGACACCCGCCCTCCCGCTCGCCAGATAGGCCGTCGGGCCGCTTACCGTAACGAACGACGAGTGCCCGGGCGCGTCGAGCGAACCGACGAGCATCGGAGCCATCGGCACGCTTATGTCGATAACCTCGAGCCCGTTGGTTACCGCGATCAATGCGCGGAAACCGGAGATCGCGATTCCCTTGGCTGCGGCTGACGTGCCGAGCGAGGCGACGATCGGAGGCGCCGGTGTGCCGATTCGATTGATATCGATCACCTGCAAACCCGCAGTGCCCCACGAGACGTACGCATGCGAACCGGAGATCGCGATATCGAACGCGTGAATGCCACCCGTCGCAAGGATTCTGTCGACGAACTCGGGGCTACCCGGTGTCGTTACACGGTAGACCGCGACGTGTCCCCTCCCCTGCGCCAGAAACACGAGACTGTCGTTTGCCGCAACGCGCTCCGCCCCGGGCATCGCGGAGGCAAGCACCGCGGGCGCGAACGGATCGCGGATATCGACCGTAAGCACCGCGTTCTCACCGGCGATGTACGCGACACTATCGTGAACCGCAAGATGGCGCGCGCCGCCCAGAGGGATGTTGTCGACGAAGATTGGTGACCGGGGCTCCCTGGCATCGACGATTTGCACACCGGCCGATCCGTCGCAGATGTAGACGGCCTCGCCAACCTGAAACACTCCCAACGCCTGTCCCGGTGTCGAGCGCATCGAGGCAACCGGCGGGGGGCTCGGATTCGCGATGTCGACGATATTCAGAGGGTTGGACATCAGAAGGAGATCTCCGGCTGCATTGACCCCGATGGCCTCTCCAGACACGCTGACCGACGTCACCATCTCGGGGTTACGCGGATCCGCCAGGCCCAACACATGCACACCAAAAGAACGATCGGCCGCATACGCCCGGTCACCCTGCACATCGACATCCCTCACACCCCCGGGCATCGGCACACTGCGCACGATCGAGGGCAACAACGGGTTCGACACGTCGATCACCTTGAGCCCGCCGGTGATCGATGCGATATAGACGGTCTCATCCTTGATCGCGATCCCGCGCGGCTGGCCGGGTATCGTCAGCGTGTCCACGAGAGAAGGGCTGGTGGGGTCGGCGACAAAGACCACGCGCAACCCGAGCACGGCATCGGACACATACGCATAATCACCGGAGACGACAACGTCCTGGGCCTCTCCCGGTGTGTTCTCACCAGCGATCTGTCGAGGATTCGACGGGTCGCTAACGCTGACCACCTGGAGGCCGAGGGCGTCGTTGGCGACGTAGAGAACCGTATCCGCGATAGCAAGCCCAAGCGCCTGCCCAAAACCGCTGAGACCACCCTCGAAGACCGGAGCCGACGGAGTCGAGATGTCGTATATCTGGATACCACCCCTGCTCGTCGCCACGTACATGTGGGAATTGTCGACAACCACATCCGTCGCATCGCCGGGAGTTGCGATTGTGCCCGTAATCGCGGGCGCGCTCGGAGCCCGAATGTCGACGACCTGCACACCGGACGCCCCGTCGGCGGCATAGATGACGTCACCTTTCCGCGCCGATCGGCGCGTGCTACCGAGCGTATCAACGGTGGACAGAAAACGAATATAGTCGTCGAATCGGATGCAGCTCGCTGTAGGCACGGTCTGCACCGGACTGTCATCGCCACAACCGGACAACAATGCCACAACCGTCAGCGCCGCGAGGATTTTCGTTCTAAAGGATGAAATGGCCATGATCGTTTATGGGGGCTATTTCCAACGACATTTCGCCCGCTAGCGGGTCCTGCCGTTCGCCGGTTGAGCTGCGATCCGCACGGTCGTCTGCCTGTCCCGGAAGGGCTCCAATCGGCGGATGTATCGCCGCCCGAAGGGTCGGTGATACATCTACTTCGGCTGTCCTCTTTCGATCGAGATGATCTTCCCAAGCGTTGTGTATTCCGTGCCGGCCAGTCGGCCCAGGGGTTTTAGCTCGTGTATGTTGATACGTCCGTCTTTGTATAAATGATCCGCCACGTGAAACATCACGATCTCACCGATCACCAGCGTGGCGCCGCCCGCCTGGGGGAGACCAATCGGCACGACCTGATGCAGCTTGCACTCCATGCTAATCGGCGATTCCCCGACTCGCGGTGGTTTGACAACGCGACTCGGTAACGGTGTGAGCTCGGCCACCTCGAATTCGTTGGTCTCCGGCGGAAAGTCCATCGCCGTCGCGTTCATTGCCGGACCGATGTCCTCGGTCACCACGTTGACAACGAACTCGCCGGTCGCCTCGATGTTGCTAAGCGTATCCTTACGTTCCCCGTCCGACGAGCGCCGCCCGGGCGCGAAGCACAGCGTCGGCGGATCCGCCGCGATGGCCGTGTAGTACGAGAAAGGGGCTAAATTCGGAACGCCATCCGCTGAGACCGTCGAGACAAAGGCAATCGGGCGCGGAACGACACTCCCGATCATGATCTTGTGGCATTCCCTGTAGGAGATTTCTTTGGGATCGATAATCACTGTTATTCTTCCAGCCAACTGTACGGATAATCCGGATCATCCACTTTCATGGCCGCCTTCGCCGCCTTGAGAGGCCGGAAGGTGTCCACCATGACGGCGAGCTCGTCGGTTTCTTTGCCGCCCAGGGATTTCTCGGTCAGCCCCGGTTGCGGCCCGTGGGGGATCCCCTGCGGGTGAAACGTGATCGAGCCCACTTCGATACCCCGGCGGCTCATGAAGTTGCCTTCACAATAGTAGAGGATCTCATCGCTATCCACGTTGCTGTGGGCGTACGGGATCGGCACGGCGTCCTCATGAAAATCGTAGGGTCTCGGCACAAACGAACAAACGACATAGCCCGGCCCGGTGAATGTGATATGCGTTGGCGGCGGCAGGTGGACCTTGCCGACCTTGGGCATGTAGTCGTTGATATTGAAAATAAACGGATAGTAGTAACCATCCCACCCGACGACGTCATATGGATGGTTCGCCAGGGTCATGTGCTGAACGCCACCCCGGAGCTTGAGGACGAGTGGAAACTCGCCGCGCTCATCGATCGGTTCCTGGAAGTCCGGCATGCGGAAGTCGCGTTCGCTGTACGGCGCGTAATCGAGTATCTGTCCATGCTGGTTGCGAAAGTTCTTCGGGATCTGCACCGGTCCCGTCGACTCCACGATAAAGAGCCTTTGTTCCCCGCCGCCAAACTCTAGACGATACGTCACACCCCGCGGGATGACAATGTAGTCGCCCTCACCAAAAGCCATGTTGCCGTATACGCTCTCGAACGTCCCCGAGCCCTTGTGAACGTAGATCAGTTCATCGGCGGCGCCGTTACGATAAAAGAAGTTCGCAGACTCCTTCGGACTCGCCGTGTACATGGCAACATCGTCATTGAAGACAATGGGCCGTCTCCCCGAGACCCAATCACCTTTTGCGCCGAACTTGAATGTCTCGAAGTGATGATGCCTGTGCGGTTCTTTCTCCGCCACCTCGAGCGTGACGGGGACAAACTCTCCCACTCTACGCACCTCGGTCGGCGGATGGATATGATAAACACTCGCAAACACATCGGAGAAACCCTCCCGGCTGACGTGTTCCTCGTAGTAGATGTCACCTGCCTTGCTGCGAAGCACCGTGTGCAAGGCCTTCGGGAGGTTTCCGTATCGGACATAAAAGGGCATAACGGACTCCTGGTTGTCTATCGATCACAGATTGCCGCGAAGATCCTGCTCGCGTTCGATCGATTCGAAAAGCGCCTTGAAATTGCCTTTGCCGAAGCTGCGCGCACCCTTGCGCTGGATGACCTCGTAGAACAGCGTCGGACGATCCTGCGTCGGTCGCGTGAACAGCTGGAGCAGGTAACCGTCGTCGTCTCTATCCACCAGGATATCCAATTCGGCCAGGACCTTTATATCTTCATCGATCTTGCCAACACGATCTTCGAGCGTCTCATAGTAGGTCTGCGGTATCGGCAGAAAGTCCACGCCTCTCACTCGGAGTTTTCTGACCGCCGTAATGATATCGTCGGTGTACAACGCGAGGTGCTGCACGCCCGGCCCCTCGTAGAAGTCAACGTACTCCTGAATCTGAGATATCTTCTTCCCTTTGGCCGGCTCGTTGATCGGCATCTTGATCACTTCTTCCTCGTCCGAGACGACGACCGACCGGAGCGAGGAAAACTCGGTGGAGACATCATCGTCATCCACCGTCCACAGACGCTTGAAACCAAATACTTCCTGATAGTGGCCCACGACCTCCTCCATCTTTCCATCGGGCTGGTTACCAACCACGTGATCGACAAACCTCAAGCCCACGGGATCCTGCTTTACGATCGGTTCGGCCTTCGCAAAACCCGGCATAAAGGGGCCTTTGTAGTCACCACGCTGGATAAACGTATGAACCGTGTCGCCGTACGTTTTGATCGCCGATGTGATCACCTCACCGTGCTCGTCCGAACGGGTCGTGGGCTCCTGAAACGATGTCGCCCCCCGGCCCGTCGTGTATTCCCAGGCCACCCGAGCGTCGTCGACCCCAAAGGCGATGTCCTGCACACCGTCTCCGTGTTTGCGCAGATGGTCGTTCAGCGCCGAGCGGCTCCCGAGAGGTGTGTGCAACACGAACATAATGTCGTCCTGGCGGAGGACATAGCTCGTGACGGCCCTCTCACCCGTCTCCAGCCCGCGATACGCAACGCGGTTGAAGCCAAGCGTGGACTCGTAGTACTGCACCGCCTGCTTGGCGTTGCCGACAACAAATGCGATGTGATCGAAGCCGAGCAGCTTGAACGGACGTGTCATGAGCCAATACTCCCTCGCGGTTTGGGGGCCATGGTGTACAACCTATTGATAATGTGTGGCTTATAGAATAGACATGCCAGGTGTCTCAAGGGACATTATAGTCAAGAAGGGCCGCAAAATCAACCGTGAGATAGACGACCTCGGGCGGGCCCGGGCGCCCCGCCATCCGTCCTGGCGATCGCCAAAAAGCTCTTCCACCCGGTCGAGCGTCATTCTCTATTTCTCCACACGCGCGCGCCGCAGAGTGACTGCCCTATGCAAAATCTGCCATGTAGACCGCGACCCGCTTCGCCCCCCACGTGCCCGGCTGGGGGTCGAACACCCCCGCGCACGGCGCTCCGCACTTCGCGCAGCACCCGTCCTCGGTCATCGTCCATGCGGTCATGACATACCAGTCACGCCCGACGAGTCTCTCGCCGCAAGCGTGGCAGTACGTGCTGCCACCCGCTTCGTCGTGGACGTTGCCCGTGTAGCAGTAGCGGATCCCGTTCTTGAGGGCGATACCCCTCGCCCTCGTGAGCGCCTCTGGAGGAGTGGATGGATGATCGCGCATTTTCCAGTCGGGATGAAAAGCGCTGAAGTGCAGGGGCACATCGGCCCCCAGTTCCTTGACAACCCAACGGGTGAGCAACTCGATCTCCTCGCTGGAATCATTCTCTCCCGGGATGAGCAGCGTCGTTATCTCGAACCAGACATCGGTCTCGCGTTTCAAATAGACAAGTGTGTCGAGGACGTTCTGCAGATCCGCCGCGCAGAACCCCTTGTAGAAATCCTGGGTAAACGCCTTGAGATCGATGTTCGCCGCGTCCATATGCCCATAGAACTCTTCGCGGGGCGCATCGCATATGTACCCCGCCGTGACGGCGACGGTCTTGATATCTTCCTTGTGGCACTCCTTCGCGACATCCACGGCGTATTCGAGAAAAATGACGGGGTCGTTGTATGTAAACGCCACACTGCGACAACCGAGCTTTTTCGCGGCCCGGGCGATCTGTTGCGGTGATGCCTGGTCGGCGAGTGTGTCGGTCTCGCGCGACTTGCTGATGTCCCAGTTCTGGCAGAACTTGCAGGCAAGGTTG